>VYFG01000146.1 GCA_009842505.1 Gammaproteobacteria bacterium | reverse complement strand
ATCGCCGGATCGCCGGATCGCCGGATCGCCGGATCGCCGGATCGCCGGATCGCCGGGGATGGGTGTGATTGCATGGCTGCTGAGAGGATGCAGCGCTCGCGCCCCAAGGACGATGCGTTGCGTTCGCGGTGCGCTTTTCCCGTTGGTCCTGCTGCTGATGGCTGTTGTTTCTTCCGGCGCGCAGGCGCAGCCCTGGCCCAAAATCGCGATCAGCCTCATTGGGTCCACGGACGTGGAGGAAGGCAAGCCGCTCAAGCTTGAGATCTCCAGGACAGGGGCGCTGTCCTCGCCCTTGAAAGACATCGTGATCTATTTCGCCCAAATTGGTGCGTATGGACGCGATCCGTCTTCCGGTCGTCCGGTCCATTACATCCGGCCGGAACAGCTCGGCCCTCGCTGTTCGTTTTTTCCGCAAGACGTCAGTCACAGTTGTTTCACCATTCCCGCAGGTGAAGCGTCCGTCACCGTCAACGTGCCGACATACGCCACCACGTCGTTCGAGAAGGATGCGCAGATCGGCTTCTTCATTCGGGGCGGATATCCCCAGTACGCCAACATGAATCATTACAGATACAAGGAACCACGCCAGCTTTACGCGACGGTGCGCGACGGCCCGGACGTGACGCCCGATGTCAGGGTGACCTTGAGCACCCCGGATGCGCGCGCGGCGGAAGGAGATTCCACGGATACGGCGACGTTGCGCCTGCGCCTCAGCGGAGCGGGCCAGGACCGGGGCATGATCGCGGGCGAGAGCCTGCGGGTGCCCCTTGTGTTCTCCGGCGGTCAGCCGGGAACGGATTTCACGCTGTCCCTGTCCGGCAGCCCCGTTGGGGTGACGTTCGATCGGGGAACGAGTACCGTGACCTTCACCGGCCCGGCCCGCGGCAGCAGCGCGGCCGTTGCGACGCTGACGCTGACCGCCTTGGACGATTCGGACGCGAACGACGGGACCGTGAGCGTGAGCATTCCGCAGCGGAGCAACCGGGGTGCATCGAGGCTGACCGCGTCGGGGATCCCCGGGACGGCCACCGGCACAAGGAGCGGTGACGGTCGGATTCTCCTGGTCGATGACGACACCCCGCCACCGGCGACGGTGGTGAGCATCGCGGGCGGCCCGGCGGTTACGGAGGGCGGCAAGGCGTCGTTCACCGTGAGCGCCAGCCCGGCGCCGTCCGCGCCGCTTGATGTGACGCTCACGGTGGCCCAGAGCGGGGACGTGGCCGCCTCCGGGGCGACCGGCGCCCGAACGGTCACGGTGCCGGTGGGCGGCAGCGTCACCGTCGAGGTCGCGACGGCGGACGACAGCGCCGACGAGCCGGACGGCGCGGTGAGCGTCGCCGTCAAGGCCGGCGCGGGCTACGCCGCGGCTTCCGGCCAGGCCGGCGCCACGGTGGCGGTGCGCGACAACGACGCGACTGCCGTGTCGCTCGCGGCGCCGGCAGGCGACATTGCCGAAGCGGGCGGCACGAAGGTCCTGACCGTGACGCTGGGCCGGGCGCTGGCGCAGGGCGAGGAGCTCTCGGCGCCGCTTGTTTTTGGCGGCGCGGCTGGCCGGGGCGCGGACTATGGGGGCGTCTGCGCCAATGCGGCGGGCATTGCCTGCGCGAACCTGGACAGCGGCAATGCGGCGGTCACCTTCACCGGCGGCGCGCAGGCCGCGCGCACCGCGACGATCACGCTCACCGCGGCTGCTGACGCGCTCGCCGAGGGCGCGGGCGAGACCGTCACGGTTCGGCTCGGCAGGCTGGCCGCCAAGGGGCTGGGGGGCGGCGCGCGGGGCACGGGATCGGTGGCCTTCAGGATCCTGGAGCCGACAACGCCGGGGGTTTCGGTTTCGACCGGCGCGCTCAGCCTTGCCGAGAGCGGCAGCGCGGGCAGCTACACGGTGGCGCTGGACAGCGCCCCGACGACTGACGTGACGGTCACGGCGACGAGCGGAGACGCGGCGAAGGTCAGGGTCCACGGCCCGGGCGGTACGGCGGGGGCAAGCGCGGCGCTCGTCTTCACGCCGTCGAGCTGGGGCGCGCAGACGGTGACGGTAACGCCGCAGGACGACGGCGACGCCAGCGACGAGAGCGTGACCGTTTCCCATGCTGTAAGCAATACCGGCGGCTATGCCGGCGTGACCGCCCCGTCCGTCGCGGTGAGCGTGGACGACGACGAGACGCCTGTTGTCGTCTTTGCCTCGGCCTCGTCGAGCGCCGGCGAAGCGGCGGGCACGCGGGATGTGGCGATCAGTATCGATCCGGCGCCCGCGGCCGGCATCCTGCTCGCCTACGGCGTCTCCGGCACGGCGACGGCGGGTGGCGACCACGACTTCATCATCGCGAACTCCGGCACGGTGTCGGTCCCGTCCGGTGCGGCAACGGCGACAATCCCGGTCACGATCAACGACGACGGCATCGAAGAGGATGGCGAGACGGTGGTTCTGACGCTGACCGATGGCGCGGACTACACGCTGGGCGCCGTGAAGACCCACACGCTCGCCATCACCGACAACGACGCCCCCCGGCCGGACCCCGAAGTGTCGGTGTCCGGCGGCGGCGCGGTCACGGAAGGCGCGAAGGCGTCCTTCACCGTGAGCGCCAGCCCGGCGCCTTCCGCGCCGCTTGCTGTGACGCTCACGGTGGCCCAGAGCGGGGATGTGGCCGCTTCCGGGGCGACCGGCGCCCGAACGGTCACGGTGCCGGTGGGCGGCAGCGTCACCGTCGAGGTCGCGACGGCGGACGACAGCGCCGACGAGCCGGACGGCTCGGTAAGTGTCACCGTCAAGGCCGGCGCGGGCTACACCGTGGCTTCCGGCCAGGCCAGCGCCACCGTCGAGGTGCGCGACAACGACGATGCTCCGCCGCGGCCTGTATCCTCGTGCGTGTCGGACGGGCTGATGACGACGGCGGAGCGGCTCTACGAACGCAACCGCAACCGGCCGCCGGAGTATGCGGAGAACTGGTTCAGCGTCCTGGTGGCGTTCGGGGCGCGGAGCCCGGATGAGTGGACGGCGGACGGGCGCGCGATATCGCCCATGACGGCGGCCTCGGCGCGCCAGCGGGGCTGGCGGCGCTTCGCGGCGGCGCTGGACTGCCTGGAGGATGCGGCGCCGGCCGTGCCGGTGGTGAGCATTGCGGGCGGACAGGCGGTGACCGAGGGCGGCACGGCGACCTTCACGCTGAGTGCGAGCCCCGCCCCGTCGGCAGCCATCGCGGTGGAGGTCGAGGTGGCCGACAGCGGCGACTTCGCGGCCGGCGGGCAGTCCGGCGTGCGCACGGTGACCGTCGGGACCGACGGCACGGGCAGCCTCATGGTCGCGACGGTGAACGACAGCGCCGACGAGGCGAACGCCACGCTTGTCGCGACCGTGCGGTCCGGCAACGGCTATGTGCCCCACGACAGCGCCGGCGCGGCGGAGGTGGCGGTGGCCGACGATGACGGCCCGGCGCCGTCGGCGCCGGTGGTGAGCATTGCGGGCGGCCCGGCGGTGACGGAGGGCGGCAATGCCAGCTTCACGCTGAGTGCCGCGCCCGCGCCGGCTTCGGACCTCGCGGTGACGGTCGATATCGGCGGGGCGGTGGTCCCGTCGGCGCTGGGGGAGCGGACGGTGACGCTGCCCGGAGGCACCGGGTCGAAGACGCTCACGATCGCCACGGTGGATGACGGCGCGGACGGGCCGGGCGGCGCGGTGACGGTGGCGGTGGTGGCGAAGGACGGCTACGCGCCGGGCGATACGGCGTCCGCCACGGTGGCGGTCGAAGACGACGACGCGACGGCGGTGGCGCTGTCGGCGCCGGCGGGCGACGTGCCCGAGGCGGGCGGCGGCAAGACCCTGACGGTGACGCTGGGAAGATCGCTGGTGCAAGGGGAGAGCCTGTCGGTGCCGCTGCTGGTCGGCGGCGCGGCGGCCTTGGGGAGCGACTACGCCTTGTCGGCGCCGGAGACGGCGCCCCGGGGGGTGAGCTATGCGAACCTTGCCAGTACCGACAAGACGAATCCGCCGGCGCTGACCTTCACGGGTCCGTCGGCGGCCTCGGCGACCGTGATCCTGACGGCCACGGCCGACAGCGCGGCGGAGGGCGAGAGCGAGACGGTGA
>VYFG01000010.1 GCA_009842505.1 Gammaproteobacteria bacterium | reverse complement strand
CTAATCCCTCAGGTCGGGTAATGGAATGACGCCCTGGAATGGCCGGTTACGCTGCACCGGAGTCCGGCGGCGTAGGCGGTCATCAGCAGGGCCCGGTGCTTCCGGTTGACGGTCAGGGTGAACAGCCGTACCAGTTCCTCCCGGTTGAGGATCTCGGGAAGCCTCTTCGGCTGCTTCGACCCGGGGATGAAGAAGCGGGCATCGGGCAGGCCCAGGGTGGTGCGGTAGAAGAACCGTATGCCGACTCGATAGAGGTTGCAGCTGGCCCAGGCCAGTTCGCGGTCCCGGAGGAGGAAGAGAAGGTAGTCCTGGACCTCCCGGGGTTCGATGCGGTCGGGGCTGCGGTTGTAATGGCACGCGAGCCCGGTGACTGCCTGGGTGTAGGACTTGATGGTGTGGTCGGACAGGCCACGGACGACCATGTCGTCGATCATCTTCTTGCGCAGTGGGGTCATGTCGATCTCCTGTGAGCTGCGTTGGCGGGGCACGCCCCATCGGCGCGCCCCTCGGAGATCAGGGGAACACAGACCGGAGACCGGGGAAAAGGAAGGAATGGAGAAGCGGTCAGTCCACGGACGACGTGGCGGCCGCCACGAAATCGCTCAAACGGTGGGAAAGGGAATCAGGCCGAGGATTGTCTCGGACCCCGCCGCGGAACGCGGCTCAGTTCAACAACCGCTATGGAGCCTATCGGACTATGTCTTGTGATTTGATTTTGTCCAGGGATTTCCAGTACATGAGGATGAGAATAGCGACATAGTACGGACTCCATTCACCAGCCCCGACGAGGGGAGGAGTCCAGACATGAAGCATGTCGTCAATCATCAGGTGGTTCTGCCGCAAGCGCCGGAAGGCCCGCTTGCGGCATGGCTGAACGGGTTTGCGGAAACCCTGGGCAACCAGGGATACGTCTCCGGGTCGATCAGTGAGCGGGTTCGGTTGGCCGCCGACTTCAGCCGCTGGCTTGGGCAGGAGGGGATCGATCCGGGCAGCATCGGCCCGGATCATCCGGCGCGGTATTTGCGAGACCGTGCGCAGCATCAGGCAGCCAAGCCCGGGGACCGGTCAGCGCTCCGGCACTTTCTCGATTATCTGCGCGTCGAGCAGGCGATCCCGGCCGAGACCGTTCCGACCGGTCCGGAGACGGAGATCCAGCGTTGCCTGCGGGAGTACGGGGACTACCTGCGCGGGGAGCGCGGCCTGTATCCGACAACGATTCAGGCCTACACGTCGTTTGCCCGTGACTTTCTGGAACATCGCTTCGACACGGGGCCGGTGACCCTCCCGGACCTCTGGGCGGACGATGCCGTCGGTTTCGTCCGGCTAATGGCGCCGGGGATGAACAGGGGGTCCGCCAAGGGCATGACCAGCGCGTTGCGGTCCTTTCTGCGATACGTGCGCTATCGGGAAGAGGGCGTGCCGGACCTGGCCGCCGCCGTCCCTACGGTCGCCGACTGGGCCATGACATCGATTCCACGGGCGATTGGGGCCGACCAGACTGAGCGGCTGCTGGCCGGCATCGACCGCACCACCCCCACCGGGCGCCGCGACTGCGCCATTTTCCTGGTGTTCGCACGGCTGGGTCTCCGGCAGAGCGAGGTCGCCTTTCTCGAACTCGACGACATCGACTGGCGGACCGCAACGCTGCACGTGCGCACCAAGGGGGGCGGACGCAACGATTACCCGTTGTCCCATGAGGTCGGCGAGGCGATTGCGGACTACCTGCGCCATGGCCGCCCAGCCATCGACAGCCGGCGCGTGTTCCTTCGCGTGGCGGCGCCGATCGGGGAATTTCGCAGTCCCGGTGGCGTCAGCGGGGTGATCAGGCGCCTGATCCAGCGTGCCGGAATGGACACGCCGACAAAAGGAACCCACCAGTTCCGCCATGGCCTGGCCGTCCGGATGATGCGCCACGGCGCCTCCCTGGCCGAGATCGGGGACGTGCTCGGCCACCGCCGTCCCGACACCACCCGGATCTACGCCAAAGTAGATCTGGACGCCCTGCGCCGACTGGCCCTGCCGTGGCCGGGAGGTGCGCGATGAACACGCTTCGCGAAGCCGTCGACGATTACCTCCGCATGCGGCGCCATCTGGGTTTCAAGCTGCATGAAGCCGGACTGTACCTGTCCGACTTCGTCACGTTCATGGAGCAGCATGAAGCCCCCTTCGTCACCCGGTCCCTGGCCCTTGCCTGGGCGCAAAGGTCGGACAACGTGCTGCCGTCAGCCTGGGGAACGAGGCTGGGTCACGTCCGGAGCTTCGCCCGGCATCGCCAGGCGACGGACCCGCGCACGGAAGTCCCGGAACCGGGGCTGCTCCGGTTTCCGCCCAAACGCGCAAAGCCGTACCTGTACCCGGATGCGCAGATCCTCGGCCTGATGGAGGCCGCCCTCGACATGCCCTCCCCCAACCGGTTGTGCACATTCCTGCCCCGGACCTACTATTGCCTGTTCGGCCTGCTGGCCGTGTCCGGCCTGCGCGTGTCCGAAGTACGCAGTCTCGAACTCCGGGACGTGGACCTCGACGCCGGGGTGCTGACCGTGCGCGAGTCGAAGTGCGACCGGACCCGCCTGGTTCCGCTGCACGCCACCACCCGCGAGGTCCTCGCCGACTATATCGACCGGCGCAAGCGTCACTGGGCCGACCGGCCGGTGTCGAACCACCTGTTCGTCTCCAGCCGGGGAACCCCGCTGGATGGTGCGCGAATCCGGCTTGTCTTCCACAGGCTGTCCCGCCGGATCGGGTTGCGGGGGGAGGACGACAGCCATGGGCCGCGGATCCACGACCTGAGGCACACGTTCGCCACCCGCACACTGGTGAACTGGTATCGCTGCGGGAAGGATCCCGAGCGGCTCCTGCCGGTGCTGTCGGATTACCTGGGACATGTCTGCATTGCGAATACGCAATACTATCTCGAAGGCTCTCCGGAACTGATGAGAGAGGCCATGGGCCGCCTGGAAAGCCGATGGGAGGTGCAGTCATGATCCCGATGACCGACCTCGCGCCCCTGCTGGAGCGCTACTTCACCGGGCGGCTGATGCAGCAGCGCCAGGCCAGCCCCCACACCATCGACTCCTATCGGGACACCTTCCGGCAGTTCCTCAAGTTCGCGCACCAGCGCCTCGACCGGGAACCCTCGGACCTGGCCTTCGAGCAGATCGACGCGCCGCTGGTCGCCTCGTTCCTGGAGGAACTCGAGTCCGGGCGGGGCGTCAGCGTCCCTACCCGCAACCTGCGCCTCACGGCGATCCACTCCTTCTTCCGCTACGCGGCGTTCGAGCTGCCGACCCATGCGGCGCAGATCCAGAGAGTGCTCGCCATCCCCACCAAGCGCTACACCCGCAAGCGGGTCGGCTTCCTCGACCGGGCGGAAGTCGATGCCCTGCTTGCGGCGCCGGACCGGGATACCTGGTCGGGACGGCGGGACCACGCCTTCATCCTCACCGCCGTGCAGACGGGGTTTCGGCTCTCCGAGATGACCGGGCTCAAGCGGGAGGACTTCGACTCGGGCGGCGGCGCGCACCTGTGTGTCGTGGGCAAGGGCCGCAAGGAACGCTGCACGCCGCTGGCCAAACCCACCCGCGCCGCTCTGAAGGCGTGGCTGCGCGATCCGCCGCGGGGCGTCCACGGGTTCCTCTTCCCCAACGCCCGGGGCGGGCGGCTGACGGTGCATGGGGTGCAGTACCTGCTGAACAAGCACCGCGTCACGGCCACCGGGGAATGCCCGTCGCTGAAGCATCAACGGGTCACCGTCCACCGCCTGCGTCACACCGCCGCCATGGACCTGCTTCAGGCCGGCGTGGACCGCTCGGTGATCGCGCTCTGGCTCGGCCATGAAAGGATGGAAACCACCCAGGTCTATGTCGAGGCGACACTGGCCATGAAGGAGGAGGCGCTGGCCAGAACCTCGCCCCATGGCGGCAAGCCCGCCCGATACAAGCCCGGTGACCGGCTGCTCGACTTCCTCGACAGCCTGTGAATCGATCCGGACTATGTCGGGCGGTTCGGGGTCGGCGTCACGCGCATGCCTTGTGAATTCATGCCGTTACGGCTCCTCCCAAGATGCTGCCCGACATAGTCCGGTAGGCTACATAGCGGTTGATGACGTGATCGAGCAGGAGCCGTTCATGAATGCCGCCGTGCAT
>VYFG01000090.1 GCA_009842505.1 Gammaproteobacteria bacterium | reverse complement strand
CGCCGTCCCAGCGCCGCAAACATCCGCCCACCCCGGAGAATCCCCCATGCCCGTCGCCGTCTCCCCCTTCCTCATGTTCCAGGGCCAGGCCCAACAGGCCATGGAGTTCTACACCCGGGTCCTGCCGGACAGCGAGGTCCTCAACGTCGAGACGTACGGCCCGGACGCCCCGGGCCCCGAAAACACGGTCATAATCGCTACCATGTCCCTGCGCGGACAGACGGTGATGGTCAGCGACAGCTACATCTCCCACAACTTCACGTTCACCCCGTCGTTCTCGCTGTTCGTCACGTGCGAAGACGAAACGGAGCTCGAGCGCCTCTCGACCGAGCTAGGCAAGGATGGCAGGACGTTGATGCCGCTCGACAACTACGGCTTCAGCCAGCGATTTGCGTGGGTGGAGGACCGCTTCGGCGTGTCCTGGCAGCTGAACCTGCCGTAGGCGGCATTATTCCAGAGGAGTCCACGATGCCCAACGACAGCGCCCATTTAGCGATCCACGCCGACGATTGCCAGCGCGCCAAGCGCTTCTACGAAGCGGTGTTCGGCTGGACGTTCGAAAAATCTATACGAAAAACAATCTCTTAGGAGATTTTATGGCGGAGAGTGAGGGATTCGAACCCCCGGACCTGTTACAGTCAACGGTTTTCAAGACCGCCGCATTCGACCGCTCTGCCAACTCTCCGGTAGATTGGATCTGGTCCGGTGGATTATAGCCAAGCACGCACAGTACTGTCAGCCGGAATCACGGGAGTGGATCGGCTCCCCCAGCACAGTCCGGGCATGGTCTGGCCAGGGTCGAGTTGCTGCTTGTCACCCGTGAATCTCACCTGCAATCCGTTTCATTTCCGGCAGGCACCGGTCGCACATTTCCTGGTCAAAACGGAGTTTCAGGCCGGAAACGGTCAGGGCGCCTGCGATCGTTCCCGACCGGTCGAAAACCGGTACAGCGATGGCGGCAATGTCCGGGTCTCTTTCGCCGAGAGAAATCGTGAAGCCTGCCTCACGGATTTCCGGGGCACCGGGATGGTGTTGCTCGGTAAAGGCCAGTAGCAAGCGTCCGGCGGCACCGTTCCGCAGCGGCAACCGTTCACCCTCTTCAAGGTGATGCCGGATGGGCTGGTTCGCGTTCAGCCGGTACAAGCAAATGCGATGATCGCCCTCGCGAACATAGAATGAGGCAGTTTCATCGGAAATCTCGCGTAACCTGGCCAGGGCGGGCCGCACCACGGCGGAGGGCAGGAATTCCTTGCGGTAGAGCGAACCCAGTTGCCAAAGGCGGACACCGAGGCGGAATCTTCCATCGGCTTGCCGCAGCAGGTAGCCGAATCGCTCGAGAGATCCGCAAAGCCGCAGGATGGTGCTCTTGTAGTAACCCGTGCGCTCGGAGAGTTCCGCAAGGGAAATTTCCTGTCCGGGCTCCTCGAAAGCATCGAGAATCGTCAATGCCCGCTCCACCGCCTCGACCCGGTTCTTTATGGCCATGAAATCCAGTTTCGGGAGTTGTATATCACAGCATATTCCATATGATAGAATTATAATTCTAATCTACAGAACATAGAACCACATCACAACGCGAATCTGCGCCATCAAACCTCCCGGTAATTTCCCGGCCTGTACGGACATCGTTTGCCGGTCCTTGCCCCTTGAATTCACTGTCGGCAGGGACAGATCAGGGGAGGTAGTCGGGGCGGACCGCCATTCTGCTCCCTGTTGCCGGGCAAGTCGGTGCGGCCCTGCTCGCTTGCAGGGATGGTGAACCACGCACCGATCTAACAAGCGATTAACGTTATGTTCAGACCATTGAAAAACATACGGGTGCTGGATCTGACCAATGTGCTGGCCGGGCCATTCTGCTGCCATCAACTGGCACACATGGGGGCGGAGGTGATCAAGGTGGAGAATCCCGAAGGGGGTGACCTGGCGCGCCGACTGGGCGCAAGTCCGGAGCTCAATGACAATGACATGGGCGTCTCTTTCCTGGCGCAGAACACGGGCAAGAAATCCATCACGATCAACCTGAAGTCGCGCCGGGGAGGATCCCTGTTCGAGGAACTGGTGCGAACCGCGGATGTGGTGGTGGAAAACTTTCGCCCGGGCGTGATGCGCCGTCTGGGCCTTGATTACGAACACCTCAAGTCGCTGAATCCGGAACTGGTCTACTGCGCGATATCCGGGTTCGGACAGGACGGAGCGCTGCAGGATATAGCGCGAAAAAAGTCTTTGCCAATTTCGCGAAAAGTCTTTGCCAATCGGCCCGGAAAATAGCAATATTTTGTGGCCGAAATCAGTCCGGGAAAATCGGTCCTACAGGCATCGTCCTTGGGTCCAGATGAGAATAATTTTCTGACGCCGGCGTCAGAAAATAGAAGAACATTTTTCTACCCGAGCGGACTGCTCAAACCATTGGTTCCAGGCATCAGTCACAACCCTCCAGCACAGCTCGCAGCGCATCCGCTTCAGCCTGGTCGACGCTTAGTTTCCACTTCCGCTTCACGCTCACGATCGTTTGGACGTACCAGCATCGATGGTGGTCCGGAAGCCACTCAGCGGCGTCCTTGTCGCTCTTCTGCCATCGGTTCACCCTGGGGCTCGCCAGCGTGAGGTTCTCCAGGTCCCTGGCGAATTTCTTCCGGTCCTCGATCGGCCTGGCGCACAGGCCGGAGTCATGGGCCTCGGCCGCGGCAACGATGTGCTCAATGTCCGTCTCCTTGATGGAGCTGAATTCCCGATCGGTGTAGGGCGACCAGATCCGACCTCCCTGGCGCTCCACGATCCGGTGCTCGATGCTGGCCGGATAATGGTACTGCGATCGCTTGTACTCCGAGCAACGGTTCTCTGGCGCCACCTTGAGGCCCAGGAAGTCGTCGCAGGCTTGGGCGGCAGGAATGAGCAGGATGCCGGCGACAACGATCAGAATGGCAATCCAGCCAAGGATGAACAGGGTGATTTTCTTCATGATTTACTCCGCGATTTACACGTTAAAAAAGGGGATTTAATGAGGCGTTAAATCACCGCCAAGGCGGCCCTTCATACCAGCCGACCAGACTGTATCTTGTGCCCATGGTGACGGGCTGGACGCTGTGCATCAAAATGGCCGGAAATACGCAGATCTCTCCCAGCCTGATATCCATTTCCGCCCCCCTGACGACCAGTCGGCCACCGTCAAAAGCATTGTTCAGAAGGATTGTAAAGGACAGTTTACGGTCGTTTGACAGGTCATTGTCCTGGTGCGGACGATAGAACCCATCCGGCCCCCTGTACTCGGAAAACTGGAAATCCGCACACCCGTCGACCCGATAATCGACCTTATGCCAATACGCATTCATCGCCGCCACCTGTGCGTCCACCGCCTTGAATATCGATGCCGTGGCCTCTGCTCTGGGGACCCATCGTATCTTCGATATCCGCGTCTCCGGATCCATTTCCGTGCCCCGGACCAAACCGGTCTCCGGCTGGAACCGGTGACACATGGCGATGATCTCCGCGCACTGGGCGGCGTCGAAAAGCGGAGCGATGGATGCAGCGCGGTTCATTCCACCTCGATCGACCCATTGGCGGTCACGTCGAGGGCCAGGACAATCTCGGCCGGTCCGCACACGTTCCGCGCCGTCAGTGTGATTCGGATCTTGCCGCCGTAGTCGTCGGCGAATTCGTAGCGGCTGATGATCGGATCACTCTCCCTCGACGGGCCGACGGTCACAGCGTTGATCTTCCCCACGATATTGGACCCATCGGTGGAGCCGATGCCGCTGGAATCGATCGTGACCTGCCCCCGGATCGGCGGGTCGGTGTCCGGATGCTCCGCCCGGATTGTGACCTTCCGCCCGCTGACGGCGTAGGTGATCTCGGGGACGTTGATCGGGCTGACCGCCCGGATCGCCTGGACGGCCTTCTCATACGCGGCCTTGGCAATGTCCTGCCCTGTGTTGGTCTGGCGGTAGTGCTCTCCCTCCGAGCCGATATCGGCGGTCGGCTCGTCGTCCCCCTCGTGATCCACCCGCCCGGTGCGTGGATTAGCCACCTCCCACTTGCCGGATACCTTTTTCCAGATCCGGTCCCTGACGTTTGCGATGGCGATGGAGCCGGCCGCGCACTCCAGGGAGATTTCCTGCAGCGCCTGGTCGACCTCCACGCAGGCGGCCCAGTTGTCGATCGCCTGCTGGGTGAGCGCGCCCTTCACCCACTGCTGGTG
>VYFG01000122.1 GCA_009842505.1 Gammaproteobacteria bacterium | reverse complement strand
GGGCGGGTTCGTGCGCCTGCACACCGCTGGAGAAAGGCTCAGTTACACAGCAAACAAGGGGGATGCAATTTCACCACTATAGGAGGAATCTTCGAGCTTCTCGGGATTGCAAGGTATGCTGGCCCTGGCGCATATCGAAAATCATGATTTGCTGATCTTGGCACAGTCCCGATCTTTCCTTGGCTCTATAGACCGGTCACCGTCACACTATGGCCGGTCCGACCAGTGTCAGGTTCCGACACGATGGTGGAATGGCGGAATCTTGACTGGGGGCGTTCGTGGGACTGAACCACGATGGAGTCACCGCGACACTCGAGCGCGATGACCTCACGTTGCCCTCGGTGCCTCAAGGTGAACTGTAATGGCGTTTTTTTCCAGCCACTGAGGTGCCAAAGAAAGGTATTGCCATTCTCAGTTCCGAAAACGTACATTCTGAAAATCCAGATGCTGAATAGAGCCGATGAAGATTAACTGGGAGATTGAACAGTCTGATATCGACAAGGTCAAATCCTTAGTCTCCAGTCAGGAAGACAAACAGTTTGTTCAATGCAGAAAAGCCAGAAATTTGTCTGACAAAGAGCACCGTGTTTGCAAGGAAGAGTTCTGGGAGCAGATGGTCAAGGCGCGCCTTACCTCAGTTCAAAGAGTGGGCTCTGGAAGCCCTGTGGCCAAGTTCTGCGATAAAGATTCGTTCCCATTGGGATACTCAATGGTCAGTGATGAAGTTTGCATGAAATCTTTCATCGAAGGAAAATTGATAGATCATGGGGGGATCAGATTCTACAGCAGAATTGCAGAAGACCTGACAGAGAATTTCCGCCGACTTCGGAACTCTGACTGGAAGGCATTGGATAGGGTGAATGAGCTTTCTCTTCCCCAGTGTCAGAGGAAAGAGCGCAAAGTCGCTGGCTGTATACAAGAATCTCTAAAGGGTTTTGGACCCAAGCAGTCCAGAAATCTATTGCAGAACTTGGGCCTCACCAGGTATGAAATTCCCATCGACAGCCGCTTTAACAGATGGCTGAACGATGAAGAACTAATCCCCATCAAGTTAACCGGAATGGCTCTTGCCGATAAGGGATGCTATGAATTTGTTCTGGATGGGATACAGAAGTTATGCCGTGATGCAGAAGTATATCCCTGCGTACTTGATGCCGCCGTTTTCTCATCCTTCGACTGAAGGGAATAACCGAGACCTGTCTACTGACCAAAATACCCTACTTTGTGTTTAGCGCGTAATATGGACACCCCAGAGAGCGGTCAACGCGGTGTTCCCGGCAGCAGTGCCTCAACAAACTCGACCGCATCGAAAGGGCACAGATCACCGACTTTCTCACCAGTACCGATATAGCGGATAGGAATGCTGAACTTTTCCGCGACAGCCAGAATCACTCCGCCCCTAGCAGTGCCGTCGAGTTTAGTCATGCAGATACCGGTAAGGTTCACGGCCTCGTGAAAATGCTGTACCTGTGATAGAACGTTCTGCCCGTTGCCGGCGTCCACGGTCAGCCAGACCTCGTCCGGAACCACCGGATCGGCCTTGCCCAGGACCCGTTTGACCTTTTTCAGTTGTTCCACCAGGTCCCCGTGCGTATGCTGCCGACCGGCGGTGTCAACCAGCAAAAGCTTCATCTCCCTCGCACACGCGGAACTGTACGCATCGAATGCCACAGCCGCCGCATCCACACCATGTGCCTGTGAGACCACGGGAATACCCAGTCTCTCGCCCCAGGTTTGCAACTGCTCAATCGCGGCAGCGCGAAAAGTGTCGCAGGCAGCTAACATCACCCTAGCTCCTTCATCTCGGTAACGGGCCGCAATTTTCGCCAAGGTCGTTGTCTTGCCGACACCGTTCACCCCCACCATCATGACCACCAGCGGCCTGTCCTCGGGAAACTCAATCGAATCTGCCTGGCATGGCGAAAGCAGGTCCGTCAGTATCGCCCCGAGGCTGAGTCGCAGCGTTGCCTCGTCGTTGATCCTATTCCGTCTGACATCCTGTCGAAGGTGCTCGACAACCCTCCGGCTAACGGCAATGCCCGCATCCGCCACCAGCAGCTGGTCCTCGATTTCCTCGAACACCGACTCGTCGATCGTGGCTCCCCTGAACAGAGAAGCGACCCCGCCAAACAGGCCTTCCCTGGTGCGGGAGAGTCTGGCAAACAATCCGCCACGTGATGAAGGGTCGGATTGCTTGTCGTCCACTTCTTTAGCACTTCCCTCATCCCTGCTCCCGGAAAAATTCCTCTTCATGGTCCGGTTTTTTCGACTCGATTTGACGAAGGAACGTATCGTATCATCAATGCAGTCTCCTACCGAAATGCGGAAGCCAGTTGAAGCGGAATCGCACCGGCCGTGAAGGCGAAATCAGGATCATTGGCGGCCTTTGGCGAAGTCGCCGGCTGCACTTTCCTGGCGTCGATTCTCTGAGACCCTCACCCGATGCGGTGCGGGAGACGCTGTTCAATTGGTTACAGAATGACATCTCCGGTGCCCGCTGCCTCGACCTGTTCGCCGGCAGCGGCTCATTCGGTTTCGAAGCGGCCTCCCGCGGGGCATCCCTCGTCACCATGGTGGAATCCAATGCCGAGGCAGCAAGGAAACTGGTGCAGAATGCTGACCTTCTCGGTGCCAACGAAGTGGTGCGCGTGGTTCATGGAAACGTGGAGAAATTCCTACGTGCCACCACGACACCCTACGATATCATTTTCATGGACCCCCCGTTTTCCGGCAACCTGGCAGATTCCACCTGCCGGATTCTGTCTCGGGGTGAATTGATTACCGGAAGCACAATGTTGTACATAGAGAGTCTGGCGACTAAAGAACAATTACCCCTGCCGCCCACCTGGGATATCATCCGGCAGAAGGACCACGGTACCGTACGGTCCACGCTCATCAACCTGAAACCCATCGTCCATGACATATAAGACCGCCATCTACGCCGGCACGTTCGACCCCATCACCAACGGACACAGCGACCTCGCAGCCAGAAGCGTGAAAATGTTCGATCGCGTCATTCTCGCCATTGCGGAAAGTCCGGACAAGCGCCCGCTTTTCAGTCTCGACCAGCGGGTGGATCTGGCCCGGGAGGTGCTGGCGGATTTTTCCGGTGTCGAAGTGGTTCGGTTTTCGGGATTACTGATCGATTTCGCCCAGAAAATGAAGGCCAATGTCATCCTGCGTGGATTGCGGGCCGTATCGGACTTTGAGTACGAGTTCCAGCTGGCCTCGATGAATCGACGGCTGGACAGCAACATGGAAACAGTCTTTCTGACACCATCAATGCGCTATACGTTCGTCTCCGCCTCCCTGGTGAAAGAAGTGGCACGCTACGGCGGAGATGTCACCGAATTCGTTCATCCGGCCGTGCACAAAGCGCTGAAGCAGGCATTCGGTCCCGGTTAAATTCTTCCACCCCTCTCTTCATTGATGGCACTCTATATCACCGACGAATGCATCAACTGCGATGTCTGTGAACCGGAATGTCCAAACGATGCGATCTTCCAGGGTGAGCTGATCTACCAGATCGACTGGACCAGATGCACGGAATGCGTGGGCCACTTCGAAACCAGCCAATGCGTCGAGGTATGTCCCGTGGACTGCATCCCTGTGGATCCGGAACATGTCGAAAGCCGCCAGGAGCTGGAGCTGAAATACCACCGCCTGATGCAGGAGAAACGGCACCCGGCGGCATGACCGGTACGGTAATAACCGCTGGCGACGACGGATCGGTCAATCTGAATCCACGCCGCCTGATTCTTGTCGAAGGCAGATCACAACCCGGGTTCCGGTCAGACCCGGACAGCCGGATCGGTGCAGCGGATGGAATCTGGATCGGCGAGAATGCGCCGGCAGGTTTTACATCGTTGCCGAAAAAAGATGCCCCCGAACTCCTCGGGACTGAGCACCGCCTTGTTGTTCTGGATGCCCGGCAGGGCGTGGACCCGGAGTCGTTGGGCATCGCTGCCGGATGCATCCCTGCCGGCGGAGTGCTAGTGTTGTGGCTGCCGGATCGAGGATCGGACCACCCTGCTGGCGGCCGAAGCCCCTACCACCGTCGGCTGTTACACCTGCTCGATGAATTTCCGGAACCGATTCGCCTCGAAACCGGAACCGGATGGATTCTTCCCATGGACGAGGTCGGGGCTATCGAAACAGAAGTGGCTACGGGCCAAACCGTCACTCACGACCAGGAACTTGCAGTCAGGGCAGTGGAACATG
>VYFG01000067.1 GCA_009842505.1 Gammaproteobacteria bacterium | reverse complement strand
ACTCCCGAACCCAGAAACATCTCCAGGATCCGGGCGTGACCGAATGCCTGGCCGCTCGTTCCTTCCCAGGTGATACGGCCTGATTCAAGTACGGCAACCCGGTCGGCCGCACGCAGGACCCGCTCTGTATTCTGTTCGACGACAAGGATAGCGAGGCCTTCATCCCGAAATTCGGACAGGGCACGGTAACACTCGTCGATCGCGATCGGCATCAGACCGAGGGACAGTTCGTCGATCAGAAGAATCGCTGGCATCGCCATCGTCGCCCTGCCGATCGCGAGCATCTGCTGCTCGCCGCCGGAGAGGGACCCGGCGAGTTGACGGCGCCGTTCAGACAGGCGCGGGAAAGTTTCGAAGACCTTTTCGCGTGCCCGGTCCAGTGCCTTTATTCCCAGGCGAGTCCCGCCGACCGTAAGGTTCTCGTCTACAGTCAGATCGGCAAAAACCCGGCGACCTTCCGGCACGAGCGCAATACCCTCGGCAATCCGGGCATGGGCAGGCATCTTGGTAATGTCGTGCCCGTCGATCCGGACCGTGCCCCGGCGCACGGGAATCAATCCCGCCAGGGCCATGATGGTTGCGCTCTTGCCGGCGCCATTGGCACCGAGGAGGCCGAGCATCTCACCGGTTCCAATCGTGATTGAAAGGTCATGAACGGCGGTGACATCGCCGTAACCGCAGCTGAGCTTCTCAACCTCCAGCTTCATGCCAGCTCCTCGCCAAGGTATGCGCGCCGGAGTTCGGGACTTGCCAGTACTTCATCGGCCCGGCCATCGACGAGTCCCCTGCCATTGTCCTGGACGTAAATCCGGGGGCAGATACGGGAGACCTCGCGAACGTTGTGCTCAATGAGGACGATGCCGCGGTGCTTCCCGGCCAAGGTTGCGATCAGGTCCGCCATGGCACGGGCTTCTCCCTGGTTGAGGCCTGCCAGCGGCTCATCAAGAAGGAGCAGCACAGGTTCCAGCGCAAGTGCACGGGCAACTTCAAGCCGCTTCAGGTCTCCAAGCGGAAGTTCCGTCGGCATCATACTTAGGGCATCACCCAAGCCGACGAAATCAAGAAGCGCTCCTGCTTTCGCCCGTTCCGTTTCGCGATCGGTCCGAAGCAAGGCAGCAAGCGGACTCACCATGCGGTGGGCGCCCGCCGCGAGCGCGACGTTGTCAACCAGGGAGAGGGATGCAAGCGGCTTCACAATCTGCTGGGCCAACGCCAACCCGGCACGGATGCGGCGGTCGACCGGCCAGCGGGTCACATCCTCACCACGGAAAAGAACGCGCCCGGTTTGCGGACGCAGCACCCCGGTAATGATGCGCATCAGGGTTGTTTTTCCGGCACCGTTGGGACCGATAAACCCCAGCATTTCGCCCTGGTCCACGCTGAGCGATACATCCTCGACAGCAGCCACCCCACCGAAACGCATGGTGACATTCTCGACCTTGAGCAGACTCATCGCCGGATTCTCATGGCCAGTGTCCGCGCGAGCCCGGCAACACCGCCAGGCGCATACCGTACGGTGGCGAAGACCAGCACACCGTACAGCAGGAGCTTGTAGTCGTCGACGAACTGCAGGAACAGCGGCAGCACGGACAGTATTGCCGCCACAAGGGCCACGCCCCAAATCGAGCCGATGCCTCCGACGATCACCATCACGAGCGCCGTGATCGACTCGAGGAAACCGAAACTGTCCGGTCCGATGAAACGGATGTGATGGGCGTAGAGCCCTCCTGCAACCCCAGCCCCCGCGGTTCCGATGACGAAGGCCCACAGCTTGAACCGCGGCACGTCAATACCCAGGATCCGTGCGGTGTCTTCGTCATCGGCTACGGAATCGAACGCGAAGCCCATCCAGGAACGGCGGATATGCACGGTCAAGAGCACAAAGAGGGCCGTGCACAACAAGGACAGGGCGAGGAGGCCGGGGCGGCCGAAGGCCACCGACGGAATGCCCGATATGCCGATTTCCCCACCAAGCATTTCCTGCTTGCGCACGAAACCGACGAACAGAAAGGCCACCCCCATGGTGGTGATGGCGAGGAAGTCATCACGCACACGCAATGACGCCATACCGACAACGAACCCCACTGCACCTGCTGCCGCGGCGGCTGGCAGCAGGGCCAGCGCAAGGGGAATGCCCGACTTGGTCAGCAGTGCCGCGGTATAGGCGCCTATTCCATAGAATGCCGCATGGCCGAGGCTGACCTGTCCGCAGAAACCGGTAATGACATTCAGCGAGAGCGCGAACAGGATCGAAATCGCCATGGTGGTGAGGACGGTGATTTCGTAGGCCATCAATTCATCCTCGCGAGAGCAGGCCCCGCGGCCTCACCATCAGCACCAGGACCAGGAATGCGAAGGCGATCGCGTCACGATCGAGCAGGTGCCCGATATAGATCGTCCCGAAGCTCTCGATCACGCCGAGCGCCAGGGAGGCCACCAGGGTCCCCCGCACCGATCCGAGCCCCCCAAGGACGATGATCGCCAGGGCCTTGTAGGCGGGCACTGCACCCATTGTCGGTTCGACAAGGTTGTTGAGGAGTGCCACCATCACACCTGCGAGAGCGGCCAGTGCGGAGCCGATGAAGAAATTAAGGTAGCGTACCTTCTCGATGTTGATGCCGAAGCTCGCCGCAATGTCCGGATCCGACACGGTGGCCCTCCACGCGACACCGGTGCGGGTCGAGCCCGACAGCCATGCAAGGATGCCGATGATGACCACCGAAAGCCCCACCACCAACAGCCGCGCATGGGAAAGGAAGACGCCGGGGAAAACTTCCACCTGTGTCTGCAAGGGGGGCGTTACGAATGAGAGACCGTATGGACCGAAAACCAACCGGTAAATCTCCTCTGCGGCGATGAACAGCCCGATGGACGCAATGAGGGCAACGAGCGGCGATCTGTTCAGCAACGGCCGGTAACAGAAGCGGTAAACGCCAATGCCGATCACACCGACCGACACCATTGCAAGCAGGATGGCCAGCGGCAGACTTCCTGTCCCGTTGGTCACAATTACACCGACGTACCCTCCCAGTGTAAACAGCGCAGCGTGTGCAACATGAAGGATACGAAGCAATCCGTAAACCAGGGTGAGTCCGAGCGCGATCAGGGCGTAAATCGCGCCCTGTACCAAGCCCTGTAAGCCCAGATCAAGCAGAAGCACCCATCTACCTCGTATTCGTCAGCCGGTTGCGTCCAGGTGCTCAGCGTTCCGCCACCCGGCCATCACGGCGGCAAGCGCCGTTCACACACGGACAGCACCGGGCTTAAGGTGGCCCCTTCGTCCCGACAACGGCGGGACACCTATAGCATATTGAATATCAGGGCTCAGTAGCGGACAGGATATGCTTGCAACACCCATCCGCCGTCGTACGGTTACTCCTCCGGTGGCGCCAGCAGAACCGGGTCGGAGATGACCGCATAATGGCGCCATGCGCCATCCTTCACCACCTGGACCTGGACATCCTTTTTCACCTCCCCGAGCGCATTGAACGAGATATGGCCGGTGGATGCGTCGACGCTGGTTTCGGCGATGGCGCTGCGCAGTGCCGCCCCGTCGCTTGCTCCGGCCTTCTTCAGTGCCTCGGCCATGACGAGAACCGCGGTATGGGCGGAAGCCGCCACCATGTCCGTAGGATAACCCGCCTTCTCCTCGAACCCCCTGATGAACGCCTGTGTAATCGGGTTCGTTGAATCGCGGTCAAGTGACGTGGTAATGATCACTCCTTCCGCATCCGGTCCGGCAATCTCGATGAACTTCTGGCTATCGTAACCTTCCTGGCCGATTACCGGGGCGGAAATTCCCGCAGCCCGAATCTGCCGCACCAGGGGGCCGGCGGTGAAGAAGTAACCCGAAGCATAAATCGCATCCGGGTTGTCCGACTTGACCTTGGCGACGATGGGGCCGAACTCGCGATCCTTGATCGAATACTCGGATTCACCCGTGATCTCAATGCCGAATTCGGCCGCCTTCTCCTTGAACCCGGATGCGAGCGACTTTCCGAAGTCATTGTTGAGTGTGATCATCGCAACGCGCTTAAGCCCCATCAGATCCCCGATCAGCTTTGCCCCGGCACGTCCCTGCACTTCCCCCATGAAGGACGTGCGGAACACATAGTCACCCGCTCTCGTGATATCCGGATGGACCGCGTAGGCCGAAATATAGGGGATGGCGTTCTCCTGGAAAATGGTCGCCGCGGCCCGGGTGGAACCGGAATAGCTCCCGGAGATCCCGGCCGTTACCCCGTCCTGCGTAGTCAGTTTCACCGCAAGCGGCGCCGCCTCCTTGGGACTTGCCTGGTCGTCGTAGAC
>VYFG01000111.1 GCA_009842505.1 Gammaproteobacteria bacterium | reverse complement strand
TAGCCTCCGGTCAGGCAGGAACCTGCTTGGCCGGGGAATTTTGCAAGTACCTCGGTATTCTTTCAGGTCCAAAGAACTCAATACCATACAGGAGACGATATGATTCTTTCGAAACAATCACTCACAGCGCTGTTTTCAGCACTGTTCCTTGGCCTCACCACGGGCACCGTCGCAGCGGACAGCAGCGAGCCGATCAAGATCCCGATCAAGAACTGGTCCAGCCAGATCGTGATGGCACACGTGATCGGCGGTATGTTCGAAAGTATGGGCAACACGGTGGAATACGTCCCCGTGGATAATCAGGCGAGCTTCGAGGCGGTCCGCACCGGCGACATCACTCTGGTGCACGAAGTCTGGCAATCCACCATGCAGAACGCCTTTTACAATGCCATGGAGAAGGGCGGCCTCATCGACGCCGGTACCCACGCGGCGGAAACCCTGGAGGAGATGGGGGTGCCCAACTGGGTCATCGAAAAGGGCCTTTGCCCCGGCCTGCCGAGCTGGGAGGCCCTGAAGGACTGCCATGAAAATTTCGCCACCCCTGATTCCGGCGGCAAGGGCCGCTGGCTGGAGGGTCCGCAAAGCTGGCACGGGGACGTCATGCCGAACCGTGTCAAGGGGCTCGGCCTGGACGACAAGTGGGTGGTGAAGTTCGCCGGGGCCGCCGATGCACTCTGGGCGGAACTCAAGGCGGCGGAGAAGGAGGGTCGCGGCACCATCATCTTCAACTGGACGCCCAACTTCACTGATGCGAAGGGTTTCACGTTCATCGAGTTCCCGCCCTACTTCGACGGCTGCAGGATTGCCGATGGTGGTGATCTGTCAACGACCGGCTGCGGGTCCCCGACGGGCTGGCTGAAGAAGGGCGTCAACTACCGGTTTCCGCGATCACACCCTCAGGCCTACACTGCGTTCACCAAGCTGTCGTTCACCACGCCGCAGATCGGCTCCATGGCTGCCCTGGTGGATGTCGATGGCATGACGCACGCGGATGCGGCCGTCAAGTGGCTGGCGGACAACGAGGAGGTCTGGAAGCCCTGGACCGTATCGGTGCTCGGAGCAACCAACTGACGGGGTGATTCCTGCAAGGGCCCGGAGGGCCTGATCCAGGCGTTACCCGGATTCCCCCCTTCTAAAGGGGGGAATCTGTTTCCGGGGTGCGGCAAACGCACACGGGATGGAAAATCGGGTACTCTACCCCTCCCCAACGGAAAAATCACAGAACCGGCCATGTCTTCTCAAGAACCACCTGCCGGGGCAGGGCAGGCCATCATCAGGTGCGAATCCGTCTACAAGATCTTCGGCAACAATGCCGGGCAGATGCTCATGGATTCCGAAGGGGTCGTGGACAGCAGGAAGTTTCTCGAGGCCGGCCTCGTCGTGGGCGTCAACGATGTCTCCTTTGAGGTGCACGAGGGGGAACTCCTGGTGATCATGGGCCTGTCCGGGTCCGGCAAGTCGACCCTGCTTCGCTGCATCTCGAGACTGACCGACGCGACCGCAGGGAAGATCTACGTCGAGGGTCTGGACCTGCTGGCGCTGAACCACAGGCAGCTCATCGAGCTTCGGCGCAGCAAGATGGGCATGGTCTTCCAGAACTTCGGGCTGCTGCCCCACAAGACCGTTCTCGAGAACATCGCCTTTCCGCTCCAGGTCAAGGGCGTCAGTACCCGGGAGAGCGTTAAAAGGGCCATGGAAATGGTTCATCTGGTGGGGCTTGACGGGCGCGAGAACTATTTTCCGAGGGAGCTTTCCGGGGGTCAGCAGCAGCGGGTGGGCATCGCCCGGTCCCTAGCCGTCGAACCCGACATCTGGTTTCTGGATGAGCCGTTCTCCGCGCTGGACCCGCTGATCCGCAAGGAAATGCAGGACGAGTTCCTGCGCCTGCAGGGTGTCCTCGGCAAGACGATCCTCTTCGTCACGCATGACTTCGACGAAGCGCTGCGTCTCGCCGACCGGATCGCAATCATGAAGGACGGCATAGTCGAGCAGCTGGATACGCCGGCCAATATCGTGCTGAACCCGGCGACCGAGTACGTGCGCAGGTTCACAGAGGACGTGCCGCGCGAAAAGGTGCTCCGGGTGGAATCCGTGATGGACCCGGTGGATGCCTCGGAAGTACCCGGCGACCTCAGGGTTCCGAAGGATGCCATTATCGAATCCGTCGCCGAGGAAATTCTCGGGCAGGAAAAGCAGGTGGCGGTGGTGGATCCGGATGACAGGGTGGTGGGCACCCTGCATTCGTCCCACGTGCTCAAGGTGCTGTTCGGGGGGAGAACAGGGAAAGACGGAGAGACGTGATCACCGTGCGATGAGCTTCCTCGCCAAGCACCCGAAAATCGTCCAGTTCGCCTTCCTGCTGGCGGCGTTTTTCCTGCTGTGCCTGTCCATCAGCCCGTCGGAGACCAATTACCTGTGGCGCCTTCCGCCGCTCCTGAAGCAGCTCCCCGGGATCATCAACGATTCGGTCCGGTACCTGATGTTCGACTGGATGCCGATCAACGTATACGACCCGATCATTGAGGATTACGAGGAAAAGCCCCTGTTCCGGGAGATGACCCGGACGGTGTCGGGAACCTTTCTGTTCGTCATCAATTTCGTGCGGGAGATTTTCCTCGGCGGGAACAAGACCGTCGTTGCCTTCACCAGCTGGGATTTCGTCAATGAATACCCCTGGGCGCGCTGGCCCGCGCTTCCCTGGACGGTCATCACCGGCTGGGCGATCATTCTCGGCTACAAGCTGCAGGGCAGGGGGCTGGCGGTACTGGCCGGGGTCTGCACGATGTTCATCGCGATATTCGGCCAGTGGAAGCCGTCCATGGAGACGCTGTCGTTCGTCCTGATCGCCGCACCGGTTTCCGTCATTCTCGGGCTGTTGCTGGGTATCTGGGCCTACAAGAGCAGGTTTGTCGAGGCGACCCTGAACCCCCTGCTCAACGTCGCCCAGACCATGCCGCACTATTCCTACCTGGTGCCGGTGATCGTGCTGTTCGGCGTCGGGGATCATGCCGCCGCGATCGCCACCATCGTCTTCGCCACGCCCCCCATGGTCCGCCTCACGCTGCTGGGGCTGAAGAAGGTCCCCGCGGACGTGATGGAATCGGGCATGATGAGCGGCTGCAACGGGTGGCAGATGATGTTCCGGGTGCTGATCCCCACGGCGAGGCGCGACATCCTGATCGGAGTCAATCAGGTGGTCATGCAGTGTCTGGCGATGACCGTGATCGCCGCGTTCATCGGCGCCCAGGGGCTGGGCTCCAACCTGCTGATCGCGCTCAATTCCCTCCGGATCGGCACCGGGATAGAAATCGGGGTGTGCATCGTGCTGATTGCCGTGGTGCTGGACAAGATGTCCCTGGCCTGGGCGAACAAGCAGACGGACTATTTCGCCGATCTTTCCTTCGTCCAGCGGCACCGGTACGCCCTGATGGCCCTGGCCGTATTCCTGGCTGGCTCGGTCCTGGCCTTCATTGGCAGCTTCCTGTTCCGGGAGGGTTTCAACTACCTCTACATCGTTCCGCACAACAAGGGCATCACCACGGCCCCGTTCTGGCAGACCACGGTCGACTGGATCTGGGACACGTTCTTCTACACCCTGAAAGGCTTCAACGAGTTCCTGATCACGAGCATCCTGGTGCCGATGCGGGACATGTACCTCGGCATGCCCGTTGCCGCCACCTTCCTCCTGATGATGGGTACCGGCTACATACTGGCGGGTTTCAGATCGGCCCTGATCATCGGCGGATTCCTGCTTTTCATCGCGCTGTCCGAATACTGGGACAGGGCGCTCATTACCGCCTACATGGCCTCGTTTTCCGTGATCGTCTCGGCGGTCCTCGGCATCATCTTGGGTTCCCTGTGCGCCCAGAGCACGATTGCCAGCCGGATGATCCTGCTGGTCTGCGACTTCCTCCAGACGTTTCCCTCGTTCATCTACCTGATCCCGGTGATCATGCTGTTCGGCATCACCGACACCTCCGTGATCATAGCCACCATCGTCTATGCCACCGTCCCGGCGACCCGGTATACCGTGGAAGGACTGCGCAGCGTGCCGCCGGTCCTCCATGACGCGGGCTCCATGCTTGGCGTGTCGCGCCTGCAAAGGTGGATCTCGATCGAGCTTCCCCTGGCGTTTCCGCATATCATGCTTGGGGTGAACCAGACCGTGATCTTTGCGCTGTTCATGGTGATCATCGGGGCCTTCATCGGCACCACGGACCTCGGGCAGCTGATCCTGAAGGCCATCTCGGATCCCCAGGGCACCGGTGTCGGGCTGACCCTGGGGCTGTGCGTCGCGTTCATCGGCCTTGCCGTCGACCAGATGATACGGACCTGGGCGAATGAACGGAAAAAGGCGCTGGACATGAACTGATCCCGCGGCCGGAATCCGGTGGGCAGGCCCGGGGTGCCCCCGGGCTTCGCCGTCCCGGCGGCCGTGTCACCTCGGTGTCAGCACCAGCGACCCGAGGGTATTTTCCGTGATTCGCGCACGGTCGGTGAGCATGGGCAGGTATTGGCCGTCACGCCAGGGTTCGGCGTAGTCCCGGTAGCGCGGAGACAACGGATTTCCGGACTGTCCCGTACTCGCGATGAAAACCGACCGCTCCGGGTCGGCGAGGTCATAGACGGCGCGGTAGCCGGCGCCGTGGTTCTGGGCAAACGGACTGCCGGCATCGGACACATCGAATCCGCCGGCCTTCACCGTCTCCTTCTCGCCGCCCGTGGGCATGCGGATTTCGAACCAGGAGCCGATGACGGGAATCTTGCCCAGCAGTCGGTGGGGCATGTGGACGGCATGTGCCGCTCCCCATTTCCATCCTGTCATGTCGTGGCCGTACTCTTCGGCAAGGTAATCCAGTGCCGTCGAAAGCGCCCCGCTCACCTGCCCGGCGCAGGTCTCCCGCTTCCCGGACGTGATGTCGTCACACCAGTTCCGGCGCTCGGTGAGCGCTTGGTGAACCACTTCGGTGCGGATATCGAAGTAGTCCTCGAAGACGTCCCCCAGCTCGTCGGCGAAGAGCGTACGGGTCAGTTCCCTCATCCAGGTCATGTAGATGAGTGGCTCGGCCCGGTCGCGGTCCATGGCGTGGTTCCAGGCACCGAGCAGGCGAAGGGCAGTGCGGGCGTTCCCGCCTTGCGCGTCGGCTAGGGAAAGGAGGACGGGCAGCATGCGTCTCGCGCCCAGCGAGACCATGTCCTGCTGGATGCCGGCCAGGCTCCCGACGGTATGCCGGGTTCCGCCTTCGAGCAGTTCCCGGATCCGCTTCGCCCGGTAGGGCGGTACCCAGGTGTCGGTGATGTAGTGGGGATAGCCTTCCGGGGTGATCCGGTGATTGGCGCTGACGATGTGTCCGGATGCCGGGTTGTCGATCCGCGGCAATTCGTCGAAGGGGATGTAACCCACCCAGTCGTGGGTGCCGGTCCAGCCGGGTGCGGGCAGGTGGCCCAGGCCCCGTGTGCGGATCGGCACGCGGCCGGGGGCGACAAAACCGATATCTCCTTCGCGGTCGGCGAAGACGACGTTCATCTGCGGTGCGACCAGGTGGCGCAGCCCGTTGACGAATCCCGTAAGATCCGGAGCCGTGGTGGCGAGCACAAGCGCCTCGCCGCTGCGGTCGTCCTCGGCGAGCGCCGTCCACGACAGGGCAAGGACATGCCCCGCCTCCAGGAATCCTGCTTCCTCCCCGATCACGCCGGAGATCACCGGGCCGTGACGGGTCCCGCGTACGGCAAGCCGGACCGGCTCCCCGCCGCGCACCCGGATCGTCTCGGTGCGGATATCGAAGGGCAGGCTGCCCCGGGGGGCGAGATAGTTGGAGGGGTCCACGGGATCGATCCGCTCGACGAACAGATCCTGGACATCCGGCGCGGTGTTGGTGAAGCCCCAGGCGAAGTTGCGGGCCTGGCCGAGTACGGGGAAGGGCAGTCCCGGCAGGGTGGCGCCGGCGACTTCGAAGTCTGGCGTGCTGATATGGGCGAGGTACCAGATGCCCGGCACGTCCAGTCGCAGGTGCGGATCGTTTGCCAGCAGCGGGAAACCGGACTTCGTGTGCGCACCGGACAGTGCCCAGCTGTTGGAGCCGAGGCCCGACCCCTGTCGCTCCGGCATCGCACCGGCAAGTGCCGCGTAGTCGATACCGGCGGGTAACAGTGCATGCGGGTCCGAATGCGGCCCGGGCTCCGGATCGTCCGGATGCTGTGCCCAGAGGTCCTGCAACTGGGCCCGGTCGAGACGGTCCGCCAGGCGGGCGCGCAGGAGCTCGTCGGCATGATTGTCACCCAGGGTCCAGGCCATGAGCTTAAGCCAGACGAGGCTGTCGGCCGGCCGCCAGGGTTCGGGTTCGTGGCGGAGCAGCTGAAATTCCAGCGGCAGCATGCCGGTCCGGGTCTCGAGGTAGGCATTCACGCCGGATGCATAGGACTCGTAGATCTGCCGGGCCGCCGCGGACAGTTTGCCGAAATTGCGTTCCGCGATCCGGTACACGCCAAGTGTCCGCATCAGAAAGTCGGTTTCGAGGCCCGCCTCCCCCACCAGTTCGGCGAGTCGTCCGGCGCCGATCCGGCGCTGCAGTTCCATCTGCCAGAGTCGGTCCTGGGCGTGGGCGTAGCCCATGGCGAAAGCGCTGTCCCGGCGCGAATTCGCATAGATGTGCGGAATCGCATGAGCGTCCCGGATCACCTCCACGGGCGCCTCGAGCCCGTCGAGGGCCAGGGTTCCATGGTAGGAAGGCAGGGAGAGCCAGGCATAGAGACCGGAGAAGAGCACCGCCAGCAGCGCGAACGCACCGACAATGGCGCCGGACAGGCAGAACCGGCGGCGGCGCAGACTCCGCCGTCCGCCGTGGGCCGGTACTTCGGGGCGCGTCATGCTCTGCCTTCCGGGGGTTGTGCCGGTTTGCAACCGGTCCCGGCGCGGGAGGCGGACAGCGGCATTTCCGTCCCGGATCCTGCCGCCCCGGTACCGGGTCCGGCCACGAACCCGGTCCGGAAGGTTTCGGCTTCAGGAGACATTCCTGGTTTTCAGATCCGGACCTGCCATCGGAGGGGCACGAGTTCTCAAGGTTGATCGGTGTCGCACCCCGTTCGTGGCAGGGCCGTCAGGGTTTGTATCAAATGCTCAAAAGGAAACCAAGGCACACTTCTTCTCTTCAGGGGAGGGACAGGCCCGTCGCTCAGTACGCAATGAAGAGCTTGCCGATGGTCGGTATAAGGCTTCGGGGAAGTTTCCGGCACTGCCGGAAATACCCTGACAGACGAATTCGAAATGACTGCAGGCGATGCCGGGCACGTTCAACAAGCGAGGCATGGGGGCAGTCATTTGAACTAAGCGGAGTGAGTGCCGGCCCGGGTAAAGTATACAATGCCAACTGAATCGCCAGAATCACAGATACGTTAAATCAGATGGCGTCGTCGTCCAGAGTACAACGAAGTATTGGAGATTTGCCCTGCACATTGTTGTCCTGTACAAATTGCCCGAAGTGCCGAATGTCGTTTACCATCGGAGTATGAGTGGGTGAGTTCCGTGAAAACAACCCCGATGATTATGAATGCTCAATCGAACGGCAGTAAATGGACATGTACGATCGCTCCCCCTCCAAGCGGTATCACTTGTCCGGGTGTTCGGCGAGGCGATGGCTGTTTGCCTCAATCCGGATGATCCGGAACCCTATGAAATTGCAATAGAACATTTATCATGAAATCAGAAGCAGATAAGTTAATTTCCAAGTTCCCATACCACCAAAGAGAACTGCTTTATGGCTTGATGGGGAAAATCATATCTCTGGGAATCATGATTGAGCACTTGTATGTCGTGGAATTTTCCAAGAAGGGCAACCCGCAAAAGGAATTCCAGGATTTCAGCATGAAGCTTCTGGAGCAAATGCATTTCAGTGAGAGCAGCACTCTGGACCGCTGGACCCGGGACAATCTCGAACTTCAGATGGACGCGATTTCCTATCGTCTGGACGAACAGGGAAAGGACGAATCCTCCTCGGACGAGGGGTAGCCCGCCGATCACCGGTTCGGAAACAGCCGGGATACGGTGACCGGGGCCGCGCCGGCAGCCTGATCCGGTACGGCGAACTCTGTTGGGTTGCATCCGCAGGTACAGGGCTGCCGGTTCGATGCAAGCCCGATCCCCTGCCAGAACGCCGGAACCGGGCAGATCGAAAGCCATCCGCGTCCGGGCAGAGTCCGGGAGGCTGCACAACATGCTTCTGGTTGTCGGCATCTCTTTCCGGAACAGACGGGGTGTCTCCGGATCCGGTATCAGGTGTTTTCCATGGAATGGCCCGTGATGCCTGCGGGGAGAGATTCCCCCTGGAACCGTTGACCTGGGTCACGAGAAAACCGGGAGTGGAAATTTACCCTGAATGATTCGCCTGCATGTAATCGGTACGGACGATGGGCATCACGAAGACCTCAACAGGATCAATTGCAAAGATCCCCGTTGCCTGTCCGGCGTAGGCCGAACAGGACGATTGGGGCGGTAGCACGGGCACCTGTCCGGATTGAATTCGGACACCCCCGTTTCTCTCCGCTCCGAATTCTGCCAACAGGTCCAGGGAATTGATTATGTCGGCTACGCGACAGAACTGATCCTGCAGGACTTCTTAATCTGGCTTTCCCGGATCAGGCCCTGCCGGGTTCGAATTCCGATATCCCCCAAGTGACACGAGCGGAGGAGATACCACAATGAAAAAGATGACCGAACAGGAACTGCACGAACGCCTGGGTGAATACTTCGCTCCGGAGGGTCTTTACCAGAAAACCAAGGACATGCCGTTCCTGGGAAATGTCACCTGCAACGTCGACCGGCTGGTGGCCGGCGAGTGGACCGAAATCATCCTGGACTATGAGATTGGTGCATCCGGAATGGCAGACGGTGCCTGGTTCAAGGCGACGTTCAAGTTCTACTCGGACTGGGCGCTTTTCCAGACCGCGGATCCCGGGGCTGCGAACTACGTGTCCGCGGAATACCATGCGGGGCCCTGTGTTCCCGGGCAGAGTCCGGCAACGGTCCAGTCTCTCAAGGTGAGATTTGATCAGAAAGGTCATGAGCGGCCCTTCCAGAAGGCCATTATCGTGGACACAGTGGACGGTTATCTGAAACCGGGTGATCACATCATCATCCGCATGGGCGACCGCCGTCACGGCGGTCCCGGTACCAGGGTGCAGACCTTCGTGGAGAAGGGCTTCCGCTTCCGCTGCTACTGCGATCCTCTCGGCACTTCCCGGTGCGCGGCGGTCATGCCGGACATTGCCATCGACATCATGCCGGGGCGTCCGGAGCAACTGGTCATGGTCGCCTCGCGCATGGTCCGCACGAATGCGGCGGTGCCGCTCCGTGTCCGCGCGGAGGATGCCTGGGGCAATACCTGTTGGGATGCCGGCGGGAATGTGGAACTGACGTTCAGCCGGAAAGGGCAGACCGTGGACACCAGGACAGTTGCGCTCGGGGACCGGGGTTGGGCGGTCGCCCTGGTGGACGGGGTGCCCACGGGCCTGGCCGGTGAATTGGAAATCAACGCGCGTCACCTCGATTGCCCTTGGGTGCCGGACAGGACGTTCTACATCACCGTGGACGATGATTTTGCGTATGACCGGGATTATTACGGCGACCTCCATGTGCATACCGACGATACCGTCGGCACCAATGACACCACCTACAACCTGACTTACGGAAGGGATATCGCAGGCCTGGATGTGCTCGGGTATACCGCCAATGACTTCAACGTCACCAAGGCGCGCTGGGACCGGGCGGTGGAGCTGATCCACCAGCTCAACCGGAGCGGCGAGTTCGTCTGCTATCCAGGGACGGAATGGTGTGGCAGTTCCTGTGCCGGTGGTGACCACAACGTGGTCTTCCTCAGGGACGGTGACCCGGAATTTCCTTTCGACAGGGACGGCAATGCCTGCCGTTCCTTCGAGTGGAACGAGGACATGGCCTCAGACACGATCGAACCGGGCGCCTGGCCCCTGGAAGAGCTGTGGGCCACCTACATCCACGACCCGGAAGGGCATTTGCTGATGCCGCACGTGGGCGGGCGCCGGTGCATCATGGACTGGCACCACCCGGTACTGGAGCGCCTGGTGGAAATCGAGTCTGCCTGGGGGCATTTCCCCTGGCTTTACGAGGAGACCATGCGCCGCGGGTACAAGCTGGGCGCTTCCGCAAACGGGGACGAGCACCGAGGCCGCTGCGGCGGAGGTGTCCCGGGTACCGCGGTGTTCGGCACCAAGGGCGGGGTCACGGGGATCCTGGCGCCGTCCCTGGACCGGGCCGCCGTGGGCGCCGCGCTCCGTGCCCGGCACACCTTTGCCACGACCGGGGAGCGCATCGCCGGGTATACGCGCTGCGGCGATGCCATCCAGGGGGATGAATTCGATTCTGTCGGGCCTGCTTCCATCTCATACAGGTTTCTCGGCGATGCCGGGTGGGACGAGATCGTTGCGGTGGATCATACCGGTCCGATCTGGCGCCGCAGCCTGCAACAGGAAGCAGGGTTCTCCGATCAGCGGATCCGCGTCTCCTGGGGCGGTGCCAGAATCCGGGACCGTTACCGCTGGGCCGCGTGGAAGGGAACCATCACCATCCTGAACGGGGTGATCAACCAGTTCCGGGGATACGGATTCGAACACAACGAGGAAACCTGCTGGCGGGAGTCCGCAACCACGATCGGATTCACCTCGGACACCTACGGGGATACCGATGCCATCGAAATCGACCTTACCGGTCTCGCCGATGCCACGATCATGATCCGGGGTACCATCGACGGATACGTGAAGGTCGGAAATCCGCTTGACGGCAACCCGTTTGTACATTGTCCTGAATTCGAACTCACCCTGTCGGGCGCCGATCTGCTTGCCAGCGACGGCTCGGTCCGCAAGGATCTGGGTGGGACCGAACTGTTCGTGTCCGCGGACCGTGTCAGTGACGGGGACATGCCGCGGGATGTCACGGGCACGCTTGAGATAGATGCCGTCAACGGACCGGCCGGCTTCAGGCCGGTCTACCTGATGGGGCGCCAGGTGGACGACGCCAAGGTCTGGACCTCCGCCATGTTCATCACCTTCCGGTGAGCCTGAATTGACCCGGGACGCCTGGGAAGACGAAAAATTCGCCGGCGAATGGGATTGCGTCGGCAGCGTCGAGACCAATCCGGACCGTCACCACCAGGTCGGCCTCGTCGCCAGGCTCCTCATGGAGAACTGCCCGCCGGGTTCCCGCCTGCTTGACCTCGGAATCGGCTCCGGCCAGGTGGAGGCCTGTCTGCATGAAATGGCCCCGACGTTCTTTGCCTCCCGTTCACTGCTCGGTATCGACGCCTCGGACGCCATGCTGACGCTGGCGGAATCCAGGTTCTCCTCCCTCGGCCTGGACAGCCGGATCCGGCTCCAAAGGACGGACTTCGGAGACCTGGACGGACTGCCCGTCGGGGAGACGTTCGACGCCGTCCTGTGCATCCAGGCGCTTCACGAAGTGGCGGATCCGGTGAAACAGGCCGTGTTCCGGTGGACACTGTCCCGGCTCAACGCCGGCGGCGTTTTCTATATTGCCGACCGCTTCACTTACCGCTACACCCCCTTTTTTCCGGATCTGCGGGTGATCTGGGATGCCATGCGGGACACGCTGGCGGATCCCGGGGCGGTACCGGACTTCGGCAGCTACCACGAGCGGTACAGCGCCAAGAAGGATCATGTCGCAGCCCTTCGGGATTACGAGGATTGGCTGAGGGCGGCGGGGTTCGAGGTGGCCGTTCTGTACCAGCAGTTCAACCGTGCGCTGCTGGCTGCCCGGAAGGAGTAATCCCCATTCGAGTGAGGCCGCCAGACCGGGCGGCCGATCAGAAGATCAGTCCCGGATCGGCAACAGCCCGTGGTGACGGTATATACCCGCCGCCTCGTCCTCCAGGAAATACCGGTATAGCTCACTGGCCATCCCGTGGGTTTCATCCACCAGGCCCACTGCATAGCGGGTGGTGATGTTGCATTCCCCCTCGGGGAGCGGAATATGCTCGAATATTTCCGGGAAGATGCGCGTATAGCGAAGCGCGAGGTGTCCATAGACTACAGCGGCGTCCACCCGCCCGTCGGCAACAGCCTGGGGTGCTTCCCGGTGGTGGATCAGTTCGCCGAACAGCACCCTGTCGCCGGCGTCAAGAAGATCACCGATGGCGTCGCCGGCGAACCCTTCCAGGGTCTGCCGGTAAACCGCATGACTGGCACTTTCCGTCCTGGGATTCGAAATGAAAAGCCGGATCTCCGGTGACAGGAGATCCCGCACGTCACGGATGTTTTTCGGGTTGCCCTTGCGGACGAGGAGGCTGTTGCCGCGGCTTTGCGCGAACACCGAGATGCGGCGGACCGCATCCCGGGAGGCCAGCTTTTCCATGATGTCGTCCGGTCCGATGACGATGTCCGGGGCTACGCCTAGGCGGAGATTGCCGATTTCGATGGCGCCCGACTCCATCCAGTCGAGGTACACCTTCGGGGGGGTCGTGCAGTAGAAGATGGACGAAAGCGCGTGTTCCGTACGGAAGGCCTCGAGGGTCTGCTCGAGCGCCATGTGGTGGTTGCCGTCGGAAAACACCCGGAGCGCCGAGGCGGCCGGATCGCCGTGGAAATCCAGGCAGCAGTTGCTGGACGGATGGAACCAGCGGTTCCGTGGCAGGGTCGGGTCGTCCGCGTTTTCCCCGGGCCAGTCCAGTTGCATGGGTTCTCCACATGAGGAATAGTTCAGGCATTATAGCGAAAGCCCCTAAGCAATTCCTTTTCGCCGGTCCGACGCATGGCATCCAGGGAACAGCACCAGTTGCCGTCCACCAACCTGCTGCAGACCCTCTCTGCGGGTGAACGGGAGCGTTTGTTCCGTATCGGCACGGTTGCCAGGGTGGAAAAGAACGCCCTCATTTTCCAGGCGGGAGCGCCCAGCGAATACGTCTACATCATCCTGAGCGGCCGGGCGAAAATCTACGAACTGTCCCCGCAGGGCAAGGAGGTCATCATGTGGTTCTGTTTCACCGGGGAGCTGTTCGGCTTGGCGGAGGTGTGGCGCGGGACGCACCGGGATGTCTTCGCGCAGGCCTGCACCCCGGTGGAGTTGGTCCGGTTCGATCACAAGCAGTTCCGCCGGTACCTGATGGACAACCCGTCCATGGCGATGCAGGTGATCGACATCCTGTCCGGGAGACTGCGGGTGCTCGGTGACATGCTGCTCAACCTGACCTCAACCGACGTTACAGCTCGTCTGGTCAAGCTGCTGGCCCGGTTTTTCCAGCGCTATGGCCGCAGCCGGAACGGGAGGATCTACATCGACATACCGCTCACCCATCAGGAAATGGCGGACATGATCGGCTGCTGTCGCCAGACCGTCACCTCCACCTTGGGGGTGCTGAAACGGACCCATGGTCTTCGTACGGACCGGCGGATGCTCTACATGGAAGCCGCATCCTCCCAGGCTGCTGCGGAGACCCTGGTGAAACTGGAGATGGATCTGGCCGGTTCACCGCGCTGAGCGCCCACCGGAACCGGGAGGAAATCTTCCTTCCGATGGCGGGATTGTCGTCCATACGACATAAACGCCCAGGATAGGGGTATAAGATTTTTTGCAAAACTTGCCTGATCCCGCCCTCGGGGCATGGTTGCGGGCCACGTTCATCAAGTCAGGAAATCCGCCCCGATTTCACCACACCACAGGAGAAGATCATGCTCAAATCACTATTCATCAAAGGACTCGGCGCCGCCCTTGCCTTGATCCTTGCCGCCCCGTCGGCCATGGCCGAGTATCCGGACAGACCGGTCACGTTCATGACCATGGTCCAGCCGGGTGCCCAGATCGACCGACTTGCAAGGGGCCTAGCAGAAAGATTCAGCAAGGAGTTCGGGCAGCCGGTGAACGTGAAGAACGTCACCGGTGGATCCCATGGCAGCGTGATGGCAACCGAACTCAGCAAGGCCAAGCCGGACGGATACACCCTGGGGATCGCGGCGGTCACCGCCTATACCTACCAGCCGCACCACTCCCCGGTGAAGTACGGGTTCGACGACTTCGACTACCTGAGCCTGGTTGCGTTGAATTCCAGCGGTTTCATCTCCAAGCCGGAGCGGCCGTGGAACACCCTGAAAGAGGCGTTCCAGTGGGCCAAGGCCAACGACAAGGCGCTGATCTGCATGTTCCACGGCGCTGATGACCGCGATGCAATCCAGCGCATTGCCAAGGCGGAAGGCGTGAACATATCCCTGATTCCCAGCAAGGGCGGACCTTCTGTCATCAAGGCGGTGACCGGGGGCCATGCGGACATCGGCTACGTGGGGGCGATCCTCTACGAACATGTCCGGGCAGGCCGTCTCAAGCTGCTGGCGTCCGCGCTCAACGAGCGCCTGCCGCCGCTGCCGGATGTCCCGACCCTGAAAGAGCAGGGTTATGACGAGGCCGTGGAGATGATCGTCGGGCTGGTGGCGCCCAAGGGCCTGCCGGATGACGTCGCCGCCAGGATCACCGGGGCGGCGGACAAGCTCGCCACCGATGCGGACACGGAGTCGTTCATCACAGAGAAGCTCCTGATGCTCCCGGTGACCTGGGGCAGGGACCATGCCGAGAAATCCCTGATGGAGCTGTATAACCTGTTTGGAGAGCAGGCCAAGAACCAGTAAACTGCACGTCTTCCCAACCAGGCCTGACCAGGCGGGAGGGCGGCAGCCTTGACACGGATACAACGGGACACGCTGGCCTATGCGCTGATCGTGCTGGCCAGCGTGGTTCTTCTTGCCTGGGCCATTCCGAAGTACACGCCGCCCTACCCGGGATACGGCGCATCACCTGCGCTGGTTCCCAATGTCGCGGTTGCCGTCATGCTGGTCATGGCCGTGCTGGCGATCGTGCGCACGGAAGTGGCCCGGAGAAGGGGCACCCGGCTTGATGCGGAAAAGAGCGAGTTCCCGGAAGAAGGGGGCGGCACCGGGTTCACCCAGGTGGGCCGCCTGGACATTCTTCACCTGCTCAAGTACATGGTGCCGGCCGCGCTGTTCGTGGTCGGCATCCATACCGTCGGCTACATTGCCTCGGCGCTCGGTTTCATGCTGCTGCTCCAGTATCTCGTGGGCGCCCGCAGCCACATCAGGATCCTGGCGATCTCGGTGATCGCGGTCGCCCTCATGTACGCGGTCATGCGTTACGGCTTCGGGGTTCCGATCCCGGGTCTCTGAGAGACTCCCGCCAGAAGGATGCGACCATGGAAATGATTCTAGCCGGCTTGATGGACTCCCTGTCCCCCATGAGCCTCATGTTCGTGTTCGTGGGCGTGGCGACCGGGGTGGCCATCGGCGCGATTCCGGGGATCAACGGCCCCATGGCAATCGCGCTTTTCATCCCGCTGACCTATTACATGTCCCCCCTTGCGGCCATCGGGTTCCTGGTGGGTCTCAACAAGGGCGCGTTCTTCGGCGGCGCGATCTCGGCGGTACTGCTGAGAACACCGGGCACCCCCGAGGCGGCGGCGACGACCTGGGACGGATATCCCCTGACGGAGCAGGGCAAGGGGGAGAAGGCGCTCAGGATGGCGCTCTACAGCTCCGTGTCAGGGGATTTCATCTCCACCACGGTCCTGGTGCTCATCGCGGCGCCGCTCGCCACCGTGGCGCTCTACATGGGTCCGCCGGAAATGTTCGCCTTGATCTCGCTGGCGCTCACAGTGATCGCGGGAATCGGCACTAAGTCGATCTCCCGCGGACTCGTGGCCGCGGCGGCGGGGCTTCTCGTGGGCATGATCGGGACCGAGCCCGTAACCGCCCTGCCGCGCCTTACCTTCGACATCTACCAGCTGGAAAGTGGGCTTTCACTGATACCGGTGGCGATCGGCCTCCTTGCATTCTCGGAAATCCTGATCCAGCTTGAGAGACTGCGGTTCGGCGCGGGTGCCGACGAGGCGGCGCGGAACTTCTCCGACCGGCCGGAAGACCGGTTCGTGTCCCTGAAGGAATTCTTCGCCAACACGAAGACGCTGCTGCGTGCCAGCGCCATCGGCATCGGGGTCGGTGCCATGCCCGGCCTTGGTGCGCCGGTCGCCTCGTTCCTTTCCTATGACCAGGCCCTCAAGCGGTCGGACAAGCCGGAGGAATTCGGCAAGGGGCGCCTGGAGGGGATCGCCTCGTCGGAGGCCGCCAACAGCGCCGTGGTGGGCGCCAGCCTGATTCCGCTGTTCGTTCTCGGCATCCCCGGTAATCTCGCCGTGGCGATGCTGATGGGTGCCTTCATGATCCACGGCATGATGCCTGGTCCGCTCCTGTTCGAGGAGAACTCGCAACTGATGTACGGGGTGTTCGGCAGCCTGGTGATCGCGAGTTTCTTCCTGCTCATCATCGGCAGGTTCGGGCTCAAGCTGTTCTGCAAGGCGGTCCAGATTCCCTCGGTGGTCCTGTATCCGCTGGTGATCTTCACCTGCATCATGGGAGCCTATCTCGGGCAGTCTTCGATGTTCGATGTGATGGTGATGCTGGTGTTCGGGGTGATCGGCTATTTCATGCGCAAGTTCGATTTCTCCTACGTGGCGTTCCTCATCGGCTTCATCCTCGTACCCGAGTGGGAGCGGGCCTTGCAGCAGGTGGTGATCACGTCCCAGTACGACACCTTCATGTTTTTCCGCCGTCCCGTGGCGGTGTTGCTGATGGCCCTGACAGTCTTCGTGATCACCAGGACCTTTCTCGTGGGAATCCGGAAAAAGGGCTGACCTGCCGTCCGTCTCTCCACCAATTGCCTGCATACAGGCCATCTCCAGGACCTTTGTTTCCGGCGAAATGGTCGGAACTGCAGAAATCTGTAACAGACTACGGTTACGGGAGGAAGGAGAACGGGTATCGCTGTTCCAGACCCATTGGTTTACTTGGTCGGGGTGAGTGGATTCGAACCACCGGCCCCTGCCTCCCGAAGGCAGTACTCTACCAGGCTGAGCTACACCCCGACGGCGGTAGAAGCCGCATATTGTACTGATCGAGTCAACACGGGTGAATAGCCCGAGGAAATTTCACGTCCCCACACTGAATCTCCAGGCCGGGACGGGTAAAATCCCAGCCTTTACCGGGTTCGGGACATGAGCGACAAAAATTCATCACCGGGCACGCCCCGGGTTGCGGTGATCATGGGCTCCCGCAGCGACTGGGAAACCATGTCTGAGGCATGCGAGATACTGGACGAACTGGGGGTTGCCTATCATTGCGAGGTGGTTTCCGCCCATCGTACTCCAGACAAGATGATGCAGTTCGCGACGGGCGCGCGGGAAGCCGGCTTCAGGGTAATCATTGCCGGCGCCGGCGGGGCAGCCCATCTGCCGGGCATGGTCGCGGCGGCGACGCCGCTGCCGGTGCTCGGGGTGCCGGTGGAAAGCAAGGTTCTCAAGGGCATGGACAGCCTGCTGTCCATTGTCCAGATGCCCCGGGGCGTGGCCGTGGGCACACTCGCCATCGGGAGCACCGGCGCATCGAACGCGGGTCTCCTTGCCTGCCAGATTCTCGCCCTTGCGGATGGAGAACTGGCAAAGCGCCTGGATGGGCGCCGCGCCGCTGTCACGAAGACGGTTCTCGATCAGCCCGATCCCCGGGACTGACATGGCAGACATCCTGGTGGTCGGTGCCGGCCAGCTTGGCCTGATGATGGCCGCGGCCGGAGCCCGGCTGGGGATTTCCGTGGACCGTCTTGACCACGTTACCGGAGAGGTTCTGCCGGGCACCTCGGATACACGGCTGCCCCTGTCCCGGGAGGAGATCCTGGCGCGTTATCCGGTGATCACGGTGGAACTCGAGCACCTGCTCGGTAATGAGATGGTTGAGGGCTTGAGGAACGAGTCCACATGGTGCAACGCGGAGGCCATGTCTCTGCTTCCGGCCCGTGACCAGCAGAAGGCCCTGCTCGAACAACTCGACATCGCCACGTCGCCCTGGCAAACCATCGATACTCCGCATGACCTCGACGCCGCACGCCTTCGCCTTGGTGACGAACTGGTGGTGAAAAGCATCCGGGACGGCTATGACGGCAAAGGTCAGTGGGTGGTCGGCTCCGGGGATGATGGCGGCATACCTGAAAATGCCTACGGCGGCATCATCGCCGAGCGTCTGATCCGTTTCGAACGGGAAGTGTCCCTGGTAGGGGCGCGTTTCCGGGGTGGGGGCAAGGCATTTTTCCCGCTGGTGGAGAATTACCACCAGGACGGCATGCTGCGCTATACCCTCGCGCCGGCATCCGGCAGCGAAGTACTTCAGGATGAGGCGGAGGACATGCTCGGACGGGTGATGGACAGCTTCGACTATGTCGGTGTGATGGCCATGGAGTGCTTCGAGACCCGCCAGGGGCTACTGGTCAATGAATTGGCTCCGAGGGTACACAACAGTGGGCACTGGACCCAGGCGGGGGCCGGAATCAGCCAGTTCGATCTCCATCTGCTGGCGATCCTGGACCGTCCCCTGGTGGAGCTTCCGACAAGACAGGGTTTCACGTTGATGCTGAACCTGATCGGTTGCCGATTGAACCCGGAATGGCAGGGCCTTGCTGGAATCCAGTGCTGGTGGTACGGCAAGTCCTGGCGGGAGAACCGAAAGCTCGGCCATATCAACATCCATGCCCGGGACCCGGATTTCCTGGTGCAGGTTTCGGAGAACCTGGTGGACACGCTGGATCCGTTTCACGGTGACATGCTGAACCTGGCACTTGGCGAAGCCCTGCCGAAGTGAGTGTCGCCGCCGGGCTGTCGGTCCCGGGCCGCATCAACGGCTGGGGCTGTCTGCCGGTGGAGGATTCTGCCCAGCGTTCCGATTCCCCTGGCTCACACTCGTCCGATTGGGCTGGCTGGAGCACGGGCACCACGGACAAACGCAAGTTGCCTTGAGGCAATCATACGGCCAGGGAGACGCGTCACCGGATGTTCGTTCAGTGCACTGATGCCGTGATTCAGTATTGCCGCATCTGGCCCACGACAATGCCCTGGATTTGCACCTGGTCAGCGGAAAAAATCATCGGTTCCATAGCCGGATTCTCCGGCACCAGGCGGATCCGGTTGCCGGGTAGTGCGTGGTAGCGTTTCAGGGTAGCCTCGTAGCCGTCCACCAGGGCCACCACGATGTCGCCTTCCCGGGCGGTGCCGGACTGCTGCACGATGACATAGTCCCGGTCGTGGATGCCGGCCTCGATCATGGAGTCCCCGTTCACTTGGAGTACGAATCGATCCGGACCGGCGAACAGGTCGGTGATGTTGATTTCCATGCCCTCCGATATGGCCTCGATCGGTCGCCCGGCGGCGATTCGGCCCAGCAGGGGGATGGTCAGATCAGCGCGCGGCTTGCCGGTACAGCGGAGATTCCTGTTAGCACCGTCGGACGACAGATACCCTTCATTGATCAGGGATTTGACGTACCGGTGCACAGAACCCCTGGAGGTATAGCCGATTCCCTCGGCAATTTCCGCCAGGGTGGGCGAACGCCGTTCCTCGAAACAGTATCTGGCCACGAAATCCAGGATTTTCTCTTCTATCTCTCGCATGGAAGGTCGGGAGCATGATGTTCTCTATTATGAGAACATTTTCGGGGGCAATTGTCAATCATCCGGCGGAAAATTCGTCAGGTATTTTGAGTTCGCTGACGATATGAGTGGGTCTTCAATAATCACTCGAATAGATCCGTCGAAAGGTACTTGAGTCCCGAATCGCAGATCATGATGGCAATCGTTCTTCCACGCATCTCTCCCGCCAGAAGCCGGGCTGCGGCCGCCAGGTTCGCTCCTGCGGAGTAACCGCCGAATATTCCCTCCTCAGCGGCAAGGGCCCGGGCCGCCAGGCGTGCCTCCTCACCGGATACTGTGAGATATCCATCCACCGGAACGTCACGCAAGAACGCCAGGTCCGGGATGGCGTAACCGCCGCCCTGGATAGGATGGTCCGGACTGGTCACATCCTCGCCGGAAACGGCCGCGGCCCCCTCCGGCTCGATGGCGTAGCACTGGATAGCTTTGTTCTTCTCTTTCAGAAACCTCGTGACACCGGCGTAGGTTCCACCGCTTCCGAGAAAATCGCAGAACCCGTCGAGATGCCCGTCCGCCTGGCTCCAGATTTCCGGTCCGGTGGTCCGGTAGTGGGCAAGCAGTGCCCCCTCGCGCCGGAACTGGTCCACACGAAACCCGCCGTGTTTTTCGGTCAGCCGCCGCGCCTCCAGTTCGACGAGTTCCAGGTCCTCTCCCGAAACCTGGCCAGGGATGGAACCTGGCGTCTGGTCGACAAGCACGACCTCGGCACCGAGTGCGCGCATCATCCGGGCCCGCTCCGGGGAATTGCCCCTCGACATCACCGCAATGAACGGGTATCCCCTGATGCTGCACACGATGGCAAGACCGGTGCCCATGTTGCCCGATGTCAGTTCGACCACCGTCTGGCCGGGCGACAGCATGCCCGCTGCTTCCGCATGTTCGATGGCACCGAGGGCGGCCCGGTCCTTTTTTGAGAAGCCGGGGTTCAGATAGTCCAGCTTGGCAAGGATTGTGCCCTGGAGATCACGGTTGCGGGTGAATCGGTCGAGGCGTACCAGGGGGGTGTGCCCGATCGCTTCTAGGGCGGACTGATACATGCTTGAAATAACGTGGGCGGTACCCTTGAGATTGAGGAGGCCGTGACCAATTCACGCCCTTGATCGAAATATCTTTTTTAATACATTGATTAATAACATCTTTATTTCTTGTTATTCACGACCCGGGGAACAACTCAGCAACGGTCATGTGCCCCGGATGCAACTGCGAACAGGAGAAATTCACATGCTAAAAATCGCCTTTTCCGGGGCCGGAGTCAATGCCCTTGTCCCTTAAGGGTCTACCTGCGGCATTCCAAGCCGATTCCATGCCTCTTGATGGGGGTGCGTAAGCGCGCTGCCGCCTGTACCACCGGACCCCGTCCGCGCTTTGCGGCATGCACATTGCCGGGATCACCTGGAGAGATGTGCCGCATTGCTTCGGCATCCCCCATGTCAGGCGAATTTGCGTCCGACCCGTATACGAATCTTCAAATCTCATGAGTCTGGTCTCCTGCAGCCACTCCGCCCCGTCCCATGGCACCTCCAGGCAATACCGCTGAAACCGGAATACGTGCTACTCGGTTGGACAATTCATTTGCTCGCTACACGCAGGAACAGTAGGTTTGACAGTCTCGAAAAAATTGTGTTCAAATAAAATACAAAATAACCGAAGGCTGAATGCCCTTTGAGCACTAGTCCGGCAAACCTCCAGAAGAGTCCGTCCGGCGATCCTGCACCGGTGGAACTTCGTCATGTCTGGAAGATCTTCGGCGAGCGCTCCGCCGAGTCCATGCAGGCGGTCCTGGACGAGGGAATTTCCAAGAACGAGGTTCTGGCACGCTTCGGCTGTGTGGTCGGCGTCCAGGACGCCAGCTTCACCGTCGGCGAGGGCGAGGTGTTCTGCATCATGGGCCTTTCCGGCAGCGGCAAATCCACCTTGGTGCGCCACATCAACCGGCTGCTGGAGCCTACATCCGGGCAGATCCTCATTCACGGTGAGGACGTCCTGCACAAGAACGGCAGGCAGCTCCGCCTGCTGCGGGCCGAGAAGATCGGGATGGTGTTCCAGAACATTGCGCTCCTGCCGCACCGCACCGTGCTTGACAACGTCGCCCTGCCGCTCGATGTCAAGGGCATGTCGCGGAACCGGCGACGCGCCATTGCCGAGGAGGCCCTGGCGCTGGTGGAACTGAGCGGATGGGAGTACCACTACGCCCATGAACTCTCGGGCGGCATGCAGCAGCGGGTCGGGCTTGCCAGGGCTATGGCCGCGGATCCGGACATCCTCCTCATGGACGAGCCGTTTAGCGCCCTCGATCCCCTCATCCGGCGCCAGTTGCAGGGCGAGTTCATCCGGCTTTCCGAGAAGACCGGCAAGACCACCATCTTCATCACCCACGACCTTCACGAAGCCATCCGCATTGGTGATCGCATCGCCATCATGAAGGACGGGGTCCTGGTGCAGATCGGCACCCCCGAGGAGATCGTCAGCCATCCGGCGGACGACTATGTCGCGGAGTTCGTCGCCGGGATCTCGAAACTGAAGCTGGTCTCCGCCCACAGCATCATGCTGCCGCTTGAATCCTGTTCCCTGCCGGCCGCCGAGCTTGAGCGGGCCCCCAGGTTGCCGGAGAGCATGGACCTCGACAGCCTGATCGAATTTTCCATTGCCAATCCGGGTCCGATGCTGATCGTCGACGGGGAGGGGCGGGACGCCGGTGTTGTCGACCGCGAAATCCTGCTGCGCGGCATCCAGGGCGCGAAGGAGGCCGATACATGAACGCACGCGATTCCCTTCGAATCGATTCCGACGAGTCCCGGACCCGGGCCATCGACCGGTTCGTCGGGCTGAGTCCGCAGTATTACCGGCGCGTCTTTCACCGTCTTGACGAGCACGTCGGCTTCGCGCTCTCGTTCAACCTGCCGGCGGCGATGTTCGGCCCCCTCTGGTGGGGGTTCCGGCACCTCTGGATGCAGTTCTGGGTGTTCCTCTTCCTGGAGACCCTGGCGATCGTCCAGGTCAGCCGCGGCCTGCTCGCCGACCTAGGGGCCGAGCGGTTCGCCCGAGCCGACCGTCTTTCCGGGCATGCCGCGGCACGCCTCAAGGAGGCCCGGGAAGCCGCAAGCCAGGGGGCGGACAACGCGGATGTCCTGATGGAGTCGGCCAAGGCGCTTGCCGCGGCCAGCGAAAAGGCCCTTGCGCAGGCCGAGGAACTCGCCGCACAGGGGCCTTTCCTGGTGGTGATCGGGATCGCCATGCTGATCGCGGTTAAGCTTGCCGGGGGACTCCTTGCGAACCGCGCACTCAAGGCGCGGTTCCAGAAGTGGCGTGCCGACCAGGGACTTGAAAGCGGCGTCGACTACTTGCAGGGAACCCTGATGGGATGCTTCGCGCTGCTGGCCGCAGCCTCCTGCGCCTACCGGTTCACGGTCACCGAGGTTCCCGGCTGGCTCCGCGGCGTCCCGGTGGACCCGCAGTGGCGGAGGAATGCCGAGACCTGGGTCGACGACGGTTTCCAGTGGCTGACCGAATCCTTTTCCGGGTTCTTCGGCGGCATCACCCGGATGATCCGCCTTCTGCTTGACGGCATGGAGGTGATCATGGTCGGCACGCCCTGGCCGATCATGATGATCGCCATTGTCTTTCTGGCCCATCGTCTGGCCGGTTTCCGGGTCGCGCTCTTCACCGCCGTGGCGCTGGCCTACCTCGGCATCCTCGGATTCTGGGAACAGAGCATGCTTACGATCGCGCTTCTCGGATCGGCCTGTCTGGTCTGCCTGGTCCTGGGAATACCGCTCGGGATCGTCTGCGCCCGCCGCCGGCGGGTACGGAACATTGTCTGGCCGGTCCTCGATCTCATGCAGACCATGCCGTCCTTTGTCTACCTGATTCCGGTCATTGCGTTCTTCGGAATCGGCAAGCCTCCGGGGATCATCGCGACGATCGTGTTTGGCATGCCGCCCGTGGTGCGCCTGACAGTGCTTGGCCTGCAGGGGGTTTCCCCCTACGTGCGCGAGGCCGCCGAGGCCTTCGGGGCCTCGAAGCAGTACCTTCTGTTCCGCGTGGATCTGCCCCTGGCCAAGCCGTCGATCATGACGGGCGTGAACCAGACGATCCTGATGTGCTTGTCCATGGTGGTGATCGCCTCGCTGATCGGCGCCAAGGGGCTCGGTGAAGCCGTGCTGGATGCCCTGACCTATGCCAACGAGGGCAAGGGGGTACTGGCCGGAATCGCCATCCTGTTCTGCGCCATGATCCTCGACCGGATCGTGCAGGGCAGGCAGCGGTCCGGCCGGAGCAACCGGACCTGAGGGTCCTTAACCTGTTATTCAACCAACCGGAGAGTAAGTGAAATGAAAATGCTGAAAAAACTACTGACGACCGCCTTTTTGGGCATCTTCTGGGCGGGTGCCGCCCAGGCCGCGGACAAGATCGTGATCGGGGAGCCCAACTGGGGATACGCCAAGGTCATGACCAACGTCATCAAGATCGTGGCCGAGGAGAACTACGGCTTCGAGGTCGACATCGTGCCGGGCAACCACGCGGTCTTCTTCAAGGCCATGGACCAGGGCAAGGGCGAGGTCGACATCCACCCGGACCTCTGGCTGCCGAACAACCAGGGACTGGTTGACGAGTACGTGAACGGGAAGGGCACCGTAGCCCTGACCGGCCAGACCTTCCCGGCGATGGATGCCTTCTGCTCCACCAGGGAGGCCATGGACAAGTACGGCCTCAAGTCTGTCTACGACCTCACCCGTCCCGAGATCGTCGAGCTGACGGACAGGAACGGTGACGGCAAGGGCGAGATCTGGGTCGGGGCCCCCGGCTGGAAATCCACCAAGATCCACCAGGTCCGGGCCCGGGACTACGGCTTCGCCGACCTGTATGAACTACAGATCAGCGAGGAGACGGTGATCCTGGCGCAGATCGACGCCGACGCCAAGGCCGGCAAGGTCGTGGTATGGGCCTGCTATCTGCCGCACCACATCTTCGGAATGCACGAACTGGTGGTGCTGGAAGAGCCGGAGCACGATCCGGCCAAGTGGGTTCTCGCCGATCTCAACGACGACGCCAACTGGTACGAGAACTCCAGTGTCGCTACATCCTTCCCGCCCGTGAGCTCCCAGATCGCCTACTCGAAGAGACTGGAAAAGGACGCCCCGGACATGGTCAGGCTCCTGAACGGCATCGAGTACGGCCAGCAGCTGGTCAATGACTGGTCCTTCGCCATCGCGGTGGAGGAGCGGGATCCGGTCGAGTACGCGCGCGAGTGGGTGACGGCCAACCCGGACGTGGTCAAGGGCTGGCTCGGACAATAATTCAACTTCATGAGGCTGACCGCCTCCCGGCATCCTGAAAGTTGCCGGGAGGCGGAATCGAAAAACCAATGACAAAACCGATACAACTGCGGCAAAGAAAATCCCAGGGAGGAGCGGCCAAGCGCCGCGGCGACGGGCCCCATATCGTCTACGAGTACCTGCGCGAGAGAATTCTCGGCATGGATCTCGTCGCCGGCAGGCGGATCGAGGAGCGCACGGTGGTGGAGGATCTCGGGCTGTCTCGCACACCTGTCCGCCAGGCCTTCATGTGGATGGCCGCGGAGGGGCTCATCGAGCTTCTGCCCAACCACGGCGCCCGGGTGCCACCGCTCGATCTCGAGGAGGTGCGCTCGTTTCTCGAGGCATTCGAGTTCATGCAACTGGCGACCGCTCGCCTGGCCTGCAAGAGGCGGAACGGGCAGGACCTGGAGGAAATCCGCCGCCAGCGCGACGCCTACGAGGCAGCCGCCCGGGCCCGGGACGTCAAGGAACTCATCGACACCAACGAGGAGTTTCACCTGGCGATCGCTCGCGCCGGGCATAACGGCCACATGGTGCGCCTGATCGCCGACCTCCTCGTCAAGGCGCTCCGTCTGGACGGATTCTGGTACGATCGCCCCTTCGACGAGGGGCTGGACCGGAGCATCGAGCGGAGCCTCGAGGAGCACCGCAGCCTGGTGCAAGCCATCGAGGATCAGGACATCAAGGGGGTCGAAGCGGCCACCAGCGAGCATGTCCACTCGTTCCGCCGGCCGCTAGTGGAATACCTCTGCCGCAGCGAGGCGACCGCGCTCGACTCGGTGCTCTCCGAAAACGGCTGAGTCCCTGCCGAGAACCGACCGCAATCTTCCGGAATCGACCATGAACGACAGCGCAAGCAACTACAGCGCCAGGGACCGTGCCACGCACCTGCATTCGTTTACGAATCTGCACCGGCACCTGGAGCAGGATTCCCTGGTGATCGAACATGGCGAGGGCGTCTACCTGGTGGATGCCCAGGGGAGGAAATACCTGGACGCCATGTCCAGCTTGTGGTGCGCCAATCTGGGCTATAGCGAACAGCGCCTGGTGGACGCCGCCCGGCGGCAGTTGCAGCAACTGCCCTACAGCCATACCTTCCGGGGACGCAGCCACCATAAGTTGATCGAGCTGGCGGAGAAGCTGGTCGAGATCACCCCGCGGCCCCTGCAGAAGGTGTTTTTCGCCGGCTCGGGGTCCGAGGCCAACGAGTCGGCCATCAAGATGGCCTGGAGCTATCACAAGATCCTGGGAAAGCCCGCCAAGCGCAAGATCATGGCGCGGCACGGCGCCTACCACGGATCCACGGTTTTCGCCACACGCCTGTGCGGAATGCCGGACATGCACGAGTACCTGAATGCGCACTTCGAAGAAGTGGTTTCCACCGACCTGCCCTGCTTCTTCCGGGAGGCCCGGGACGGAGAAACCGAAGAGGTGTTTTCGGACCGCCTCGCAAGTCAGCTGGAGGCCCAGATCCTGGATCATGGAGCGGATACCATCGCCGCGTTCATCGCCGAGCCGGTCATGGGGGTCGGCGGCGTGATCCTGCCCCCCGAAGGGTATTTCCCGAAAATCCGGGAGATCCTTCGCCGTCACGACATCCTGCTGATCGTCGACGAGGTGGTCTGCGGCTTCGGCCGGACAGGACGCCTGTTCGGTTCCGAGACCTACGGCATCGAGCCGGACATTCTGACGCTGGCGAAGGGGATCACATCGGCGTATTTCCCGATGTCTGCCGCCGTCGTCACCGGGGAGGTCTACGATTCACTGGTACGGGCAAGCCGGGAAAACGGCAGCTTCAGCCATGGATTCACCTATTCGGGGCACCCGGTGGGTGCCGCAGTGGCTCTCGAGGCCATCGCCATCATCGAGGAGCGCGACATCCCGGGGCACGTGCGGCAGGTGGGGGATTACTTTCACGATCGACTTCGCTCGCTTGAGAGTTCGGCCATTGTCGGCGACACGAGGAGCATCGGTCTCATGGGCGGCTTCGAAATCTACCGGGATCCGGGTCCCAGGGAGCGCTTCGATCCCTCCTTTTCGGCCGGCAGCCTTCTCATGGATCTCGCGGAGGAGAATCTCCTTTTCGTCCGCGCTGTGGGGGACACCATCGTGCTGGCCCCGCCGCTGATCGTCACGGAACCGGAAATCGATATCCTGATCGAGCGGCTAAAAACATCCATCGACCTCCTGGAAGAGCGGTTATCGCCTTGATCGGAAGATGAGGGGCTTGAAGGAAATCCCGTCGCAATTCCACGGCCGTTTCATCGGCGTCGTCTGGTAATAGCCCCTGGGCGGCGACTGCTCCCAGGATAGCGCCAGCGGGACACCGGCGACGATGGTGCCTGGATGAGCCAGGGGCGTGCAGGCTGGCTGTAGCCGCCTGGTATCCTCCTGCCCCTTGACTGGCGCGAAACCCAGGGACAGTCCCCGAGGGCCGAAATCGATGCCGCGCTAGTTTGCTGTACTCAGTTTGGAGGTCCAGTTCCTGTGTTTTACCAGCAGATCGGAATACGCCCGGTCATTGTCGTCGTCAGTATAGAAATACGTTGACACAATCTTTTTGTTCAGAAGTGTGGTTCCCGCAGTGAATCTCGTGACCTTCAGGTCGCCGAACTCCGTCTTCAGCCGTATTTTTCCTCCCAGGTACACCGAGGACGCGTCTTCTCCAACAATGCCCAGAACCGTCGGTTTGCCCAGTTCTATCGTGCCTGGTATGACATCCTCCACCACTTCCTTCTCCCGTTCCAGCCTGGCAACCAGGTATTCCTGTCCCTGGTTTTCCATAGTCTTTCTCAATTCCGTGACGAAGGCGGCAGCCGTGCCGGGATAGTTGAATTCCCGAAGCCCGTTGTTGAAAGCAAAGATCGCGTAGTTGTCCAGGGTTTTTTGCCGCGCCGTACGCCATCTTTCCAACTCACCGCATTCGGCATAGGCGATGACGTAAGTAGTGTCAGGCAGAAAACCCCGATTTTCGGCGGCATTCCGGCGTGAATCCA
>VYFG01000126.1 GCA_009842505.1 Gammaproteobacteria bacterium | reverse complement strand
ATTGTGCATTGCACAATTCCCTTGTCCCTATTGGAATTTTGCAAGCGGCTCAGTACACTGATCCGCAGGGCTTTCAGGCGGACCAGGTTCCGCCCGCGTACCGTCCCCGGTCCCGGAACAGTCGTCACAGAAATTGTCCATAGTCCTTGCATGCCGCAGCCCTGCAAATCCATGACCTGTTGCGGCCAAGCCGAACGCGTGCTCCACGGCGTTGCCAATGACTGAGGATTCCCTGCCGTCCCATGCCTCCGTTGTCGTTGTCGGCGGCGGGGTCATGGGGTGCTCCACCCTGTACCATCTCGCCGAACTCGGCGTCTCCGACGCCATCCTGGTGGAGCGCAACCAGCTGACTTCCGGCACCACGTGGCATTCCGCCGCCCAGGTGCGGGCCCTTCGCTCGAGCCGCAACCTCACCGACCTCATCCGCTATTCCATCTCTCTGTATACCGGGCTGGAAGAGGAAACCGGCCAGGCAACGGGCTGGATCAACGAGGGGTCGCTGTCCATCGCCGCCAGCGGGGACCGGCTCACCCATATCAGGCGGCAGGAGGCCCTGGCCCATGTCTTCGGTGTCCGCGCGCGCTCCATTCCGGTCGGGGAGGCGAAGGAGCGCTGGCCGCTCATGAACGTGTCGGACGTCCTCGGTGCGGTCTGGTCTCCCGACGACGGCCGGGTCAGCCCGTCCGATCTTTGCGCCGCCCTGGCCAGGGGCGCCAGGACCCGGGGCGCGGGAATTTTCGAAGGGGTCGGTGTCACCGGCATCCTGACCGGGGCCGGACGCGTCGTCGGCGTCGAGACGCAGGGAGGCACGGTGCGGTGCGACGCGGTCGCGCTCTGTACCGGGCTGTGGAGCCGGGATGTGGCCGCCATGGCCGATGTCGGGGTTCCGGTCTGGCCATGCGAGCATTTCTACCTGCTGACACGGCCCGTCGACGGCATCGAGGGCAACATGCCGACACTGTCGGACCACGACAGCCACCTCTATATCCGGGACGATTCCGGCGGCCTGCTCATCGGCTGCTTCGAGCCGTCCGGCAAGCCGATCGATCCGGGCCGGCTCGGTGACGACTTTGCCTTCAGGCTGCTGCCGGAAGACTGGGACCATTTCGAGCCGATGATGGTGAACGCCCTGCACCGGCTCCCCGTGCTTGAACACGCCGAGGTGAAGATGCTGCTCAACGGGCCGGAGAGTTTCACGCCGGACGGCTCGTTCCTGCTCGGGGAGGCCGCAGAGACGCGGGGGCTCTTCCTCGGCTGCGGCATGAACTCGGTGGGGGTGGCGACTGGAGGCGGTGCGGGCATGGCGCTGGCCCATTGCATCGTCCACGGCCATCCGCCGGTGGACCTCCAGGAGGCGGACCCGAAACGGTTCCCGTCCTGTTTCAATTCTGCCGCCACCCTGGCCGAACGGGCCCCGGAAGTGCTCGGCAAGCATTACGAGATCACCTATCCCGGCCGCCAGTGGAAGACGGGACGGAACCTGCGGAGACTGCCGCTCGGTGACCGCTGGCAGGTCGAAGGTGCGCATTTCGGCCAGGTCTACGGCTTCGAGCGGCCGCTCTATTTCGGCAAGAGAAAGGAACCGGCGCTGACTTTCGCCAGGCCCGCCTGGTTTGACCAAGTGGGCCGGGAGGTCAGGCGGGCGCACGAACACGCCGCAGTGTTCGACCAGTCCTCACTCGGAAAAATCCGCGTCACCGGCCGACAGGCGGAAGCCTTCCTGGGCCGGGTCTGCACCAACGACATGTCGTTTCCCCCGGGCGGGGCCGCCTTCACGCTGATGCTGAACGAACGCGGCGGCATCGAGAGCGATCTGGTCGCGATGCGGCTCGGTGAGAACCACTACCGATTGTACGTCGGCACCTCGGCGATCAGGCGGGACCTGGCATGGCTGAGGCGCCACCTCGCCAATGGCGAGGCCGTGGAACTCGCGGACGAGACCGAGGCCCAAGCCGTGCTCGCCCTCGCCGGGCCGGATGCCGCACGCATCGTCGAGTCGGCGGGCGCTGCGGAACTCAATGAACTCGGTTTCTTCCGCCACTGTGAAACGCGTATTTCCGGTGTCACGGTGCGCTGCGTGCGCCTGTCCTATGTGGGCGAGGCCGGCTGGGAGATCACCTGTCCCGCCCGGCAAGCCCGGGCCGTTTACGACGCGCTGCACGAGGCCGGTGCGCGGCCGGCCGGGCTGTTCGCGCAGACCTCGATGCGGATCGAGAAGCGTTTCCTGGCCCACGGCCACGACCTGGACACCGACGTCGGTCCGCTCGAAGCGGGACTCGGGTTTGCGGTCCGGCGGGAAAAGGAATTCATCGGCCGGGCGGCCCTGGAGCGTTCCGGGGACCGGGCGCCTAGGCATGGGATCGCCTCCATCGTTCTCGACGACGCGGAGGCTGTCCCGCTTGGAGGAGAACCGGTCTACCGCGGGGACCGGGTTGTCGGCCACACCACGTCGGCCGCGTTCGGCTACCGGGTCGGGCGGCCCGTGGCCCTGGCCATGATGGATGCCGAATGCCTTGTCGGAGCTGGTCGGCAGCGCGTCGAAATCGGCATTGCGGGCATCCGTTATGCCGGCGAGGTGAGCCCCAGGGCCGCCTTCGATCCGGAAGGAATCAGAATGCGGTCAAAGCCGGCTGCGTGAGGTCCGGAATGATTTGAGAAGTCCGAAGGCTCACTTTCGGTCCGACGGGCCTTTGCCTGCGGGCCGGCGCAGTAGTACGAATGCGCGACTCTTGAATTGACTGAATCCGCTTGGAATAAGCTTAAGGTTTCCTGTGATTTTTTTTCAACTATTTGTTTTATTGATAATAAATCAGATTACACAAAGCATGGGGGCTGGTCAGGCCGCAAGTAATGTGGCAGTCGTCACGGTATTGCTCAAACGGCGGGTAAGGGAATCAGGTCGAAGGTTGATTCGGTCCCCGCCGCGGAACGCGGCTCAGTTCATTAGTGTCGAATGCTGGGGCATGCGCGAATGCCGATATTCGATAAAATCACAAGAGCGGCTAAGCGCCGCCTGTGACTTTCAACGTCGCCACACGGAGCGCTGCCAGCAGAGCAAGCAAGTGCTTTTTGCTTTTGGCATTATATTTGGCAGCTGTGGCCGAGCGTTGAATGAAGTCGGCATACTGAGCGACGGTCAGACCGTTCTTTTCGATCTCGGTCGCGTAGGGCTCCAGAATCCGGCCGATAATCTCAATATTCCGCTTGGCGCCAGCCTCCAGTTCTTCTTGGCTTGATGCGTTAAATCCCGCGACGATGTCCTCGGCATTCGGCGATGTGTGCATCAAATCGAAATGCTCGATCGCGATGTTTTTGAAGATGACGTCCAATTGATCACCGAGACCATCAGCATTTTTCAGTCCGGCCTCAACACTTGCAACCACCCTATCGGCTAGCAGGCGTATTGTCGCCTGAAGTACCGCGTCCTTGTTTGAAAACGCATTATAAAGCGTCTGCCGTGAGATCCTGGCCTCTGTCGCAATGTCGTTCATGCCCGTCCGCTTAACCCCGTACCGGATGAACAGGCGCATGGCGGCCTCGATGATGTGTTCTTCGCGTTTTCTCATCTTTACATATCTCCGCTTCCATTCCGAAGTAATGCATCAGTCGCCGCTATCCCGGAATGAGGGCGTAGCCCAAACGTAGGGATAGCGGCGGCGAAACTATCAGCATCCCAAGGCACCCATTCCGGCCGTCAATGGCATTAATCTCGACCCCGGAAGATATTGGCAGAGGCAATTCACCGACGCAAGGGCCTTCCCGGCCTCTTCCCCGGCGATGCAGGTGCCGGTACAGACTGCCTTCCGTCCGACGGTCCGCACGGACATGCCGGTAGATCCATTCCTTGCCCGCTATCACCTCGCCCCGATGCCAATACCGGCTCGCAATCAGTTCCGGGCTCCACCCCCTTCCCTCATCCGGCCTTCCGCAACTCCCAAAACCTTGGCGTCATCTTGCGCGGGATCGAGGAAGCTACCCGGCGATGGGACGCCACCTTGCCGTGCGCCTGCCTGGACCGGTAGCCCCGTTGTCCGTGGTTGTGCGACATCTCCCGGGAGATCGTGCCGGAATTCCGTCCGAGCTGGCGGGCGATCTCCCGTTGCGGCAGACCACTATGCAGCAGGCGTGAATCTGGCATTTTTTGTAATGGGTCAGGTGATGGTATCCAACTGACATGACGATTCCTCGTTGTGGTGAACAGAGACTGTTTGCAATCATCTGGCCCGCCGCAATCCACTCTCCATCAAGCAATCATGCGAATCAACCAGTGTTGTACTTCACACCGGTACGGGGGTATTGACAAACGGACATTGTATGTCAATATTTACATTCATACTTAAATTGTCCATACGTCAGGAAATGATATGAACACGCAATCCCGAAAAACCGCCATCGTCACGGGTGCCAATAACGGCATCGGCTTCGAGACTACAGTCGGCATGGCCGACGCTGGATTCCATGTGATCATGGCCTGCCGAAGCCGGGAGAAGGCCGAAGCGGCCAAGGCGGAGGTGATGAAGCGGGTTCCATCGGCGTCACTTGACATCCTCCTGCTGGACGTGAGCGATTTCGCCTCTGTCCGCGCCTTTGTCAAGGCTTTCCGGGGCCGTCATTCGAAGCTTGATGTGCTGATCAACAATGCGGGTGTCCTGCTTTATTCACCACAGACAAATGGCGACGGTATCGAACTGCAATTCGCCACGAACCACCTCGGCCATTTCCTGCTTACATCGCTTCTGATCGACATGATGCCGGACGATCCGACGTCGCGGATTGTTTCGCTTTCAAGCATCGCCCACAAGGGCGCCGGCATCCGTTTCGATGATTTGACCTGTGGTGGCGACGGCGGAACGGCTTATGGTCAATCGAAACTTGCCTGTCTTCTGTTTGGAGACGAACTGGACCGTCGCCTCCGAGCGTCGGGCAAGAAAATCACGTCGCTTTCGGTCCATCCGGGCGGGTCTGATTCCGGCCTGTTCGACAATATGGAGGATGAGCAGCGCGAGGCGTTGAAGAAGCAAGTCGAACGGCTTCTGCATTCCAACGAAGACGCCGCCCAACCCTCACTGTTTGCCGCTTTGTCGAAGGATGCCGCGGGCGGGGACTACTATGGGCCGACCGGCCCCGAAGAGATAAGCGGCGATGTCGGAATCGCTATCAGAGACCCAATCTGCAAAGACTACGAGGTTGCTAAGCGGCTGTGGCGCCTGTCTGAAGAACTGACCGATCAGATCTTTTCAATCTGAGGGATAGCGTCGCTATGAAAAACACTCGCAAGAACAAGGGGACTGCACTTGTAACCGGCGCGTCCAGCGGCATCGGCAAGGCGACCGCCGAAGCGCTCGTAAAAGACGATTATATCGTCTATGGGGCGGCTCGACGGGTCGAAATGATGGACGACCTGAAGCAGCTTGGAGGTATCCCCGTAAAGATGGATGTCACAAAGGACAAGGACTTGGTTTCTGTGGTCGAACAGATCAAGCGCGACCATGGCGGGGTCGATATCCTCGTCAACAATGCCGGTCTCTCGCTCTATGGATCGGTTGAGGAGGCGCCATTCGACAAGGCCCGGCATCAATTCGATGTCAACTTCTTCGGTCAGGGTCGTCTGACGCAGCTTGTCCTGCCGCATATGCGCGAGCAACGATGGGGAAAGATCGTCAATGTCTCGTCCGGCGAAGGAAAGGTCCACGCCCCGCTCGCCGCCTGGTATGTGGCGAGCAAATTTGCCCTCGAAGGTTTCAGCGATTGTCTGCGGGCTGAGATGGCGCAGTTCAATATCGATGTCGTTGTCATCGAGCCCGGTGCCATCGACACGCCAATCACGGATGGATTCATAGACCCGTTGCTGGAATATTCCGGTAGCGGTCCCTACGGGATAATTGCGCACAAGATGGCGGACTGGTTTCGAAATATGAGCACCGAGAAGGGAACCGCATCACCGCCCACCTTGATAGGAGAGACGATCTTGCAAGCGATCAAGGCCACGCGACCGAAGACCAGATATGCCGCAGGCGCCGGCGTGAGACGCGCGATCTTTTTCCGAAGATGGTTCAGCGATCGAATGTTCGACCGATTCATGATGCGCATGTTGGGATAAACATGACGCCTGGAAAAAGTCCGCAGTTGAAAAGAGGGAGAACGTGAATGCCTGATATTTTGAATCGGCTCTCGCAAGGGTTCAGCTATCTGATCGTCGTTGCCTCGATTGTCATGCTCGGCTGGGGTCTGTTGGGCTTTCTGGAGTATTTCACTGGGCTGGCCCCTTTGATGCCTTTGCAAAACGCGACATTCCCGGGCGGCACGCAGTTCGTGCACTGGTTGTTGATCACATTGTCGGGTGGCACATTTCTGGCCGGGTACTCTGCTCGCTGGGGCTATACGCCGATTGCCATGATCGTCCTGTTCGCATCGCTCGCCACGCTGTGCGCGGTGGAAACGTTCGATTTCATGGAGAATGAAAGCCGCTATGCAGACTTCGTGCGGGAATGCATCTACTACGTCATCACCTCAATCTTCCTCTTTCGCTCAAAGCGGATGCGCGATCGGTTCGGGAAAATCACGATTGAAGGTTAAGGGGCGAATCGCGTCTTCGAGCACTTGGGTACAAACGGAAATCACAGCCATGGAAACTTCAGGAACCGAGAAGTGAACCTGGCATATCACAAAATCCACACCGATATCCTCGCCGACGTATCGCCGGATGTGGTCTGGGCAGTGTTGACGATCACACACATCTATGACAACCGGGCGGCTTTATTGATCGATACCTAGGACCAGATAACAGATGGCGTCAGACTTGTGATTTTCTGAGCTGAAAAATTCAATGCAGCATTCGTGACAATCATCACTTCAAGGTCGAACCCGATGCAGATAAAAACCAGCTTTGTCCAATCGGACGAGATCATGGGCGGATTGACATGGTTAATGGGTCGCCGTTTCGCGAAGATCTATCTGGACGGCTACCAAACCTTCAATCGCAGCCTGATAGTCGAAGGGAAACGCCACGCTCATGCAAAATAAACGTGAGGCCGGCGAGCCCTCGGATGCCCATTATGGTGCGGCGAAGGGATAAACGATGAAAGTGCTCTTGACCGGGGCAACCGGTATGGTAGGAAGTCTTGTCCTACAGCAAAACCTGGATAACCAAGACATTTTGGAGGTCGTCAGTCTTCTTCGACGGCCTTCTGGCGTTCAACATCCAAAGCTGACTGAATTGGTTATCAAGAACTTTTTGTCTCTGGAAGAGGTCGCAACGTTCTGCCAGGGCATCGATGCGGTGTACTACTGCCAGGGTGTATATACCGGAACAGTGGATCATGATTTGTTCAGGCAAATAACAATAGACTATCCGGAAGCACTTGCGAAAATCATTAAGACGACAAGCCCAGATGCCAGATTCTGTTTGCTAAGCGGAGCAGGTGCTGATCGAAGTGGAAGGAGCCGGGTAGCATTTGCCAGGGACAAGGGTGAAATCGAGAACCGTTTGTCGAATCTAGGCCTGGGTGCATTCCACAGTTTCCGGGCTGGCTACATCTTCCCAGTGACTCCCAGACAGGAACCCAACCTGGGATATCGTTTGTTGCGTTTGCTTTACCCTTTCATCCGGCTCTTCGGCGAAGGTTCAAGCATACGTTCGACTGAATTGGCTGAGGCCATGTTCAGGGTCGGTCTGCAGGGCCACACGAACGAAATACTGGAAAACAAAGATATTATCGCCGTGATCCGTTAGGCGCCGGTAGGGCTTCCGTCCGGGTTTCTTACTATGTTCGGATTCCGAACAACCCGACAGAGGGATCGGATTCCCATGACCGATGCGTCACCAACCGCCACCATGGCGGCCGTTCCCACGACATTCCCGCCCCGTTTCCGTACCGCTACCGCCAACCTGGTGGGGGTTTCGATTTCTTCCAGCACCCACCGAGCCTACCGAGGGGCCCTCGAGAGGCTGGACGCATGGCTTGATGGCCGCACCCTAGATGACGGCGCCCTCGCCGACAGGATCGACCATCTCGGCGAACAGGGGCTTTCAGCGTCCACCACCTCGCTGGCCGTGGCCGCCTCCCGGTTCCGGGCGCGGATGGCGGGGCGGAACGATCCTGCGGAGCCAGTGACCCGGAGAACCTTGGCGGGCATCCGCCGCAATTCCCATGGCAGGGGATGTGGACAGGCGGCCGGGGTTACCTGGGAGGAGGCCGGTGCGGCGGTAAATGAAGCCATGGAGGAAAACACCCTGCGGGGCATGCGGGATGCGGCACTGATCGCCTCGGCCTCCGACGCGCTCCTGCGGGTGTCGGAGATGATGGCCATCGACATCGATGACATCGAGAGAGATCCGGACGGCTCCGCCGTCCTTCATATCCGTCATTCCAAGACGGACCAGGAAGGGGTGGGAGCGACCTGCTATCTCGGTCCCCGCACTGCGGAATCCGTATCCCGATACCAGGCGCCATTCCATCACGGCTCAGCCGAAAAGATGCCGACATGCGTGCAACTGCATTATCGTGTTATTGAGCCAACTTGGTTTCGAATCGATTACGTAAAATACAAGAAAACATATATACATTTGAAAACAAGGGATAATATTGTCTACTCAGCCATGTCGGCGCAATATCGGACCTGGCGTCAACGGGGCTGTACGACAGTGGCCGGTTCTTCGGTCACCATGGGCGGTTTGACCGGTTACGGAATGTCACCGGTGAAGAGATTCAGCACGTGGGGGATGGCCGGTGGGCGAAAACCCGCCCGGGATGGGAATACCGGACAAGGGCAGGGAGAGGTCGGGGAAAGAAGATAGGATTGAAATACGCTTGACGTAAAGCGTATTTCAAAATAGGATCAATCAACAACAACCAGGTATTGGAGGAGAAGATGATTCAAGGCTTTGCGGACAGGAGAACGAAAAGGTTCCATGGTGGAGGAAGCGTACCCGCCTTCTCGGGCTTCGAGCGTACCGCACGGCGGAAGCTGAATGAACTGGACGCGGCAACGGCAATCAGGGACCTCCGGCGACCAGGCAGCCGGCTGGAAGCCCTCCGGGGCGACCGGAAGGGCCAATGGAGCATCCGGATCAACGACAGATGGAGAATCTGTTTCGAATGGCCCAAGGGATCGAATGGGCCCACGAATGTGGAAATAGTCGATTACCACTGATGACGGGAAACCTACCAAACCAATATACCAACACTTTGAGGATAGAAAAATGGCGACAGCAATCCATCCGGGAGAAACCCTGCGCGAGGATCTGGAGGCGCTTGGCATGAGCGCGGCCGAACTGGCGAGGCAGATCCATGTGCCCGTGAACCGGATCACGGAAATACTCAATGGGCGCCGTGCCATCACCGGGGACACGGCGCTCCGACTGGGGCGCTTTTTCGATACGTCGGGCGAATTTTGGCTGAATCTGCAGAAGCTGTATGAATTGCGTGTGGCGGAGCAGAAAAGCGGCAAGGAGATCGCGTCGCTGCCCACGTTGGCGGAAGCCGGTGTACCCATGGCAGCGGGCTGAGTCGACGCAAGACGGCATGCGGCATCCACAGGACGGCCTGGAGTTTCAAAGGCCGTCCATGTCGATCCGCTCGCCCCAGGGTTCCCGGTTCCAGTCGTCCGGAACTTCCCCCCAATTCCATTACGCGACAGGACTGGCAGGTTCGGTTTCAGGATAGCCGTGTTCCTGGAGGGCTTCGACGAGCCGGGCGTATTCTCCGTCGCCCAGGGCGGCCGGATTGAGGCCGAGGTCCACGTCTGCGGTGCCGACGTGCTGCATCTCGGCTTCGCCCAGCAACAGCCAGGGAACGGCGCCACCGATGATCGCAAACTTGCCTTTGAAGCTGCCGAGGATCTGGCCGATCTCGATGAGCACCGACCTGACCACCGCTGTCGTCCGGTCATCATAGTCGTCGGCGGCCTGGGGCTCCCTCACAACCATGGAAAGCACGTCGCGGCCAAATGATCGGCGGCCTCGCGGTCCCGATCGTTGCCGTTCCACAGATCGAGGTAGGTGACGACCGGATTGGCGCAGAAGATGCCCGGTGCCGGTTGCGGCAAGACGAGGGTCAAAACATGAAGCGCTATGCGGTGACGTTGGACGAATCGGAACGGAACGAACTGACGGGTACCGGAGTGTGATCACTGCTGGTTTCTTGGATGCGAAAGTGAAAGCCGCGTGGATAATAATATATTGATAAATAACCAAAATCATTCGCCCTGAACCAAGTCGGCACAGTAGTCCTTCTCCGGCGCGGCCGGGGTAAACCACAGGTAGTCGGCACTGGCGGTGGACACCTCGTCGTAGTCGCCGGGCATGCTCAGGCCCGGTTCCGCTTCCCTGAGCAACAGGATGGCCGTTTCGGCTTTGGAATCCAGGAAGCCGATGTGTGCGGGCACGCCGAGATCCCGCCGCGTATGAAAACCGCCGGCCACCAGGATCGAGCGCGTGGGTGGCCCGGCATCGCCGTTGCCGAGCATCGCATGCGCCATGGATGCGTCCCGCGCAGTCTGGATGGTGATCATCGGGTCAAGGGATTCCCGGGGCATGACTTCGCAGTGGGATACATAGAGCCGTTCGCGAAAGGCTTCCCGCCCGGCATGGCCGAGCACGTCGTGCGAGGCGAACCTGGGATCGTCGTCCAGCCACCCGGTTTCCCCGCTGTACAGGGTCCCGATCCGTTCCCGGTCGATGTTCCCGGCGACGATGGTGCCGCCACGTTCCAGCACGGTCCGGATGAGGGGTCCGTAATCCGGCCATGGCCACCGGTCAGTCCAGGACAGCTTGTCCCGGATCACCTCCATGGCATCGCCACGCTCCAGTGTTTCAATCAACGGCTGTTGGCTTTCATCCATCATCTCGAACACCACGCGCGTGCGGTTGTCGACCAGGCGATCGAGTAACCGCCGCTCGATGAGATGGTGTTCATCGTTGTCGTGCTTTTCCCCCACCAGCACAAGACGAATACCCCGAAGCCGTTCCACCAGTTCCGGTTCGTCGACAAATGCATCGCGTTTCACGTCGAAGATCCGGCCGGACAGCGGGTGATCCGCAAAACGCATGGGCGCAGCATCGCCGGCATGGACTACGCCGGACGGGTTCGCCGCCAGCAGGAAGACCATCAGGAGGCTGGCCAGTCTGAGTTCTGCAAGTGATTTCACGAACGCATGGCCCGCAGGGATATCCAGACGCCCGACAATACCAGAGCCACGGCCAGAAGAAAGGAGCCCCCCATGAGTTCACCCAGCAGCAGCGCCGCCAGTATCACGCCGGAAACAGGCTGGAGGAACTGCATCAGGCCCAGCTTGGCGATTCCTCCCCGGCCAAGTGCCCAGTACCAAAGAACATAGCCGACGATGGTGACAGCCAGGGCCTGGTACAGAAGTCCCGACCATGCACGTGTTGATACAGCCAGTGCCGCCGGATCCGGTATCACCAGGAATACCAGCGGCAGCAGCAGGAGTGCGGTGAGGCCTGCCCCCCAGAAAGTGACGCCTGTGGCCGGGTACCCGGTCTGCTGCAGCCGGGCCCCTGCGACGTACCCGAGGGATGCGAAGAGGTTACCCGTCAGCACCATCAGGTCCCCTGCCAGGCTGGCTTGGCCGGCGGCGCCCGCGTCCCGGCCGAAAATCAGCACGGCCTCTCCCGCCATGGTCACCAGCACACCCAGCCACCATAAGCGTGATGGCCAAAGTCGGTCCCAGGCGCTCGCAATGGCCGCGGTGAACACGGGCAGAGCCGCGAGGATGATGGTGGCATGGTTGGCCGAGGTCATGCGCACTCCGATGGTGAACAGCAGCGGGAACAGGATGAATCCACAGGTGGCGGACACCGCCAGCAGGCGACGCTGCGCCGAAAGCAGGGGCAGGGGCAGGCGCATCGCCAGGGCAAGGCCCACCGCTGCCAGTCCGCCGATCAGGGTGCGCAGATACGCCACCGCCACCGGGTCGATTTCCGCCACCGCGATCTTGGTGGCGACGGGAGAGGCGCCCCAGATGACGACGGCGGCGAGGGCCGCGAGGTAAATTGTCGGCATGGAAAATCCGCTATGCGTTCGGGGTCCGGCAGTCCGGTGCGATGGCGGCATCCCGGCTCTGGCGCATGCGCCTGCCCCGGCAGAAAACCGGTGTTGCATTCGCCGCTGCCCCAGGTTCCCGAATGACCATCAGGAATTCATGCGATGTGACTGCACCCGCTTCCGGATTCCATCCGCCGGTGTCGCCACTCAGGCAAGGAACTGCGCCGGGGAAGTCACCCCACTGGCGAAGGAAGGGCATCAACGGTGTATACCGCAAATCACGGACGGCGGCGCCGGGTACCGGATGGTTATATGCCGGGCAGCGTCAGGGTCCGGATGAACCCGGCCCGTGAACCCGGCCGGATCCCGCGGAAACGAAGGCCGCGACTACGGAAATCAGCAGACGACACCGACCACCCCCAGGCAATCCCCCACCTGTACCAGGCCGGGGAAGTGGCGGCCGGCGAGAATCCCGTCGCGGCGCGCGGTGTATTCCACGGGCGGCACGCCGGTGCGGTCCAGTGGCCATATCCGCGCGATCACGTCGTCCCGGGCCACTGCCGAACCGAGATCGACCACCGGGTCCAGAAGCCCGGCATGTTCCGAGAACACGTAGCAGTCTCCATCCGGCATGTCGAGGAAGGTGCTTTCGGCGCTGTCCGGCTCGCCCCCGAGGATGCCCGCGTGGATCAGGAAATTGCGCACCCCCTTGCGTGCGATTCCCACAGTGTGGGCGGTCGGGGTGCCGCCCCCGCCCAGCTCCGTCGAGACGAACACCTTGCCTTGGTCCTCCACCGCGGTGTCGTACATGCCGGCGCTGTCGATTTCCAGCATCATCATGGAGTACGGTGCGTTGAACGCCCGCATGGCGGCGACGCACGCCGCTTCCTGGGTCTTGTCGTCCAGGATGTGGGCGGCAGCGAAGGGGACGAACTCCAGGGTCTTGCCGCCGGAATGGATGTCCAGCACGAAGTCCGCCTGGGGAATCAGCGTACGCTGGAAGTAATCCGCGATGATCTCCGTGATGCTGCCGTCGGGGCGCCCGGGAAAGGCGCGATTGAGGTTGCCGCCATCAATCGGGGAAGTTCTCCTGCCGGCACGAAAGGCGGGATAGTTGAACGCGGGAACGATGAGGACACGGCCGCAAACATCCGCCGGGTCCAGTTCCAGCGCCAGGTGCTGCAATGCCACGGGCCCCTCGTACTCGTCGCCATGGTTCGCCCCGGTGAGGATGGCCGTGGGGCCGTCCCCGTTCCGGATCACGCTGATCGGGATCATCACCAGCCCCCATGCCGAGTCGTCACGGCTGTGGGGCAGGCGCAGGAAACCGTGGTGGATGCCATCCCGGTCCAGGGGAATGGTGCAACTGGCGGGATTGGATTTCACGTCTGCGGTCAATGGTCCGGTCGGGGCCCGTCCGGTCACGGCGGCATCCGTCCGGATCCTGGCACAAGCCGGATTCTACTGCGCAAGGGCCCGCCCTGTCCGCTGCGGCACAGGGGCTGTGGGCCAGGATCTTCCGGCACGGTGAAGCCCTCGCGCCATGCGGTACCATTGGCGCCTGATTTCCGGACCGGGCGGGACAGGCAGTGCCGGATACCCGAACAATCCGGTCCGTATGGTTGAACAACACAGACAACACGGTTGCGCAAGAAAAACATCACGGGGACCGCGGAGTTTTCGGCGGACCGGATCCGCGAGCAATAGCATGGCCATGGACTGAGAGCCCAAATCAAGTTTCTTTATCCTGTGCTACACTTCCCCGCATAAGCATCTGCATGGAAATCTCGATGGCAGACAATAATGTAACCAACGACCTCTTACTTGAGCACCTCAAGGTGATCCAGGGAAAGTTGGGAGACCATGACGGTCGGTTTTCGCGATTGGAAAACGAACTGCTGGCAGTCAAGAATCATCTTGCTGCTCTGGTGCAAAGTGATCAGGGACACCGACCTCGCTGCTTTGGCCTTGCGCGTTGATCGTATCGAACGTCGTCTGGAAATTGCAGACAGCTGAGTTCGAATTGTCACTTGGATCAGTATCACCCTTGTCGGGTGACCATTAAGTTACAAAACACCCTTCTACCAGACCCCGATTCCCCACTGCGGATCGATTTTTCAACGACTTGTCAGCAGCAGATTCACTGGTTTCATCCCATTTCCCAATTGATTCCTGGTTCGGAAATGCACAGATATCCCGCCATGCTTACCCGGGTCAATCGCCTAGCCAGGATTGTTCTTCCTGATACTGTCTGATGAAATTTCGGTGCTGACTGGTGGAGTCCTAGCGGTCCCTAACTTTTTCTCTTACGTGTTGAGTGAAGCCCGACAGAAGGTTGCTGCCAAGATAGCGGTCACAAGGAGTATCGTCAGCTCAAGCAGGATCGTCCAGTCCTAATCAGGTACCAGGGGGCCCCAAGCTGCTCGCAGCTTCCCTGCCGGAGGTTCAATCTACCCGGCCCGAATCGTTGAACAATACAAACGTTGAGCAAGAAAAACATCACGGGGACCGCGGAGTTTTCGGCGGACCGGGTCTACCGGTACTCCCTCGGCCGTGTCTGGAGCCGCAGGGCCCCGCACCTGGTCATCATCGGCCTGAATCCGTCCACCGCGGACGACAGGAGGGATGATCCCACCATCCGGCGGTGCGTGGGGTTCGCCAGGCAATTCGGCTATGGGGGGCTGAAGGTGGTCAACCTGTTCGCGTACCGGTCCACGGAGCCGGACGCGCTCAGGCACGCCGCCGACCCGGTGGGGCCGGACAATTCCCTTGCGATCCGAAAGGCCGTCGGGGATTGCCTGTGCAGTCCTCCGGTGCCAGGAGGCACGGCACGGATCCGCGTGCTGTGCGCCTGGGGCGCCAACGGAGTGTACCTGGACCAGGACCTGGCGGTGATGGACTGGCTGGACGGACTCGACATCGAGACGGTGTGTCTTGGCGTCACGAACAACGGCTCGCCGAAACACCCGCTCTACCTGCCCGCTGGTATCACCCCCCGGTCGTACCACGGCAGGGCAGCATCCCGCCAATCCCGCTGATCCCGGAGGGGCCGGCCTCCCCCCCGGCCCGGATCCCGGCTGGTCATTGAAATGGCGGCTCGCCCGGCACATGGTCGTGTGACAGAATCACGGGTGCGCGGCACCCCGTCCGGTGCCATTTTTGATTTTCGACCCGGAAACCGGCAACCGGTTCAAGCCATGAATGCCCCTTCAACAGCTGACATGTCCGTGGAACTGGAACTTGTCAGGAACATGGTCAGGGAGGCCGGTGACCTGCTGGTCGGCCTGCGCCCGAAGCTGCCGGATATCGGGATACACGGGAAGGGACCGTTCGACCTGGTATCGGATGCCGACATGGCGTCACACGAACTCATCTCGCGCAGGATTCTCGAACGTTTTCCCCACGACAGCATTCTTTCGGAAGAAGGTGCCGACGTGGACCACCGTGTCGGGCGATGCTGGATTGTCGATCCGCTGGACGGGACCGCGAATTTCCTGCATGGGCAGGATCATGTCTCCGTGTCGGCGGCCCTGTACGTCGAGGGGCAGCCGAAAGTTGCGGCCGTACGTGCTCCCTTTTTCGACCAGACCTACTGGGCGGCCTCCGGCCAGGGAGCCTTCCGTGACGGGCAGCCGCTGGAGCCGGGTCCGGCGGTGCCTCCCGAACGGGCGCTGATCGGTGTGGGGTTTCCGGCGGACCGATCGGGGATTGGCCCGCTGATCGACCGGCTGCATCCCCTGTTGCGGGAGTTCGGCGATGTCCGCCGGCTGGCCTCGCCGGCGCTGGATATCTGCTGGGTGGCGGACGGTCGCCTGGACGCTTTCCTGGACTCGGTGAAGATCTGGGACATCGCTGCCGCCGGCCTGATCGCTGCCGAAGCCGGCTTTACGGTCCAGAGTGTCGAAGAGGACATCCGGGAACCGGAACCCCCGGCCGGTCGGAGTTACCTGGTGGCGCCGGAACGGCTGGCGCAGGGGATACTCGCCGCAATTTCAGGAGATCGGCGGTAACCGGGTTTCAGGAGACCGGGGCGACACCGGGTGCGCTGGCGGGCTCAGGGCACCAGCACCGTTGCCCCGAGGGTGCGGCCGCTTTCGATGGCCGCATGTGCCTTGACCGCGTCACTGAGCGGATAGACATAGTTGACGTTGGCGTCCAGCGTGCCATTGCCGATTGCCCGGAACAGGTCTTCCGCCGCCCATTCCAGGTCCTCGCGCTTCGCGACGTAGTGCATGATGGCGGGCCGGGTGATGAACAGGGAACCCCTGCGGCCGAGGTCCTGGATGATGTCGATGGGATCCGGTGGGCCCGACACATGGCCGTAGGCCGCGCAGACTCCCATGGGCCGAAGGCTGTCCAGTGAATCCTGGAGCGTATCCCTGCCGATGGCCTCGTAGACGACGGCGGCCCCCTCGCCGTCGGTGACGTCCCTGACCCTGTCGACAAAGCTCTCTTCCGACCGAACCACGGGATGGTGGCAGCCCGCCATCCTGGCGGCTTCCGCCTTTTCCCCGGTGCTGACGGTGCCGACGATGGTGGCGCCCAGTGCCCGGGCCCACTGGCAGAGGATGAGCCCCATGCCACTCGCCGCGGCGTGCACCAGGATGGTATCTCCCGGCTTCACCCGGTAGGTGCGGTGCAGCAGGTAATGGGCCGTCATGCCTTTCATCAGCAGCGCCGCGACCTGCCGGTCATCGAGTTCCGGCGGAAGGTGCAGAAGCTTGTCGGCCGGATAGTTTCGCACTTCGGCGTAGCTGCCAAGGGGCGGGATGCCATAGGCGACCCGGTCTCCCGTGCTGAATCCGGTGACGTCGCTACCGGCCGCCTCCACGATGCCGACCCCCTCGAATCCGATGACCACCGGACAGGGCGGCACGGGCCAGGGATGGGAGACGCCTCCGCGATGGTAGGTATCGGCAAAATTCACGCCGACCGCCGTGTGCCGGAGTCTGACCTCGCCGTGGGCCGGGTCCGGGACCGCCCATTCCTGCCACTGCATCACTTCAGGCGGTCCGAGCCGGTGAATAACCTGTGCCTTGGACATGGTTCGTATACCGCAGGGTTTGTTGACTGACTGGTCTGGCTTCCCGGGGGACCCGGGTCAGTCCTTGACCACCAGCTTCCGGGGCACGTTCGCCAGGCATTCCGGGCCGTCGCTGCCGATCACGATGCTCTCGGTGATCTCGAAGCCCCAGTCCTCCATCCAGAGCCCGGTCATGAAATGGAATGCCATGTTCTCCTTGAGCACGGTGCGGTCTCCGGGTCGCAGCGACATGGTGCGTTCGCCCCAGTCCGGGGGATAGGAGAGCCCGATGGAATAGCCGGCGCGGTTGTCCTTGGTGATGCCGTATTTCTCCAGCACCGCGAAGAAGGCATTGGCGATATCCTCGCAGAGGTTGCCCGCTCTTGCAGTCTCTAGCCCCGCTTCCATTCCCTCGAGCACCGCCTGTTCCGCGTTCAGGAAGGTTCTGGTCGGCTTGCCGAGGAACACGGTGCGGGACAGCGGGCAATGGTATCGGTGGACGACACCTGCGACTTCGAAGAACGTGCCCTCGCCGCTTTTCATCGGCCGGTCATCCCAGGTGAGATGTGGCGCGGCAGCGTCGGAGCCGGACGGCAGCAGGGGTACGAGGGCAGGGTAGTCCCCGCCGGCGCCGATGTCGCTGTCGTAGCGCAGTGCCGCATCGTAGATTTCCGCCACCAGGTCGCATTTGCGTATTCCGGGCTCGACCTTTTCAACAATCCGGGCATGTATCCGCTCGACAATTCTCGCCGCGCTTCGCATGTAGGCAAGCTCCTGCCCGGATTTCACCGCGCGCTGCCAGTTCACCAACCCGGTGGCGTCGGCGAACGACGTGTCCGGCAGGTGTGCCTGGAGCGAGGCGTAGGCCGCCGCCGAAAACCAGTAGTTGTCCATTTCCACGCCGATGCGGCAACGGTCCAAGCCCCGCTTGCGGATGCAGTCGGAGAGGAAGTCCATGGGGTGGCGTTCGGTGGACTGCACGTAATGGTCGGCGTAGCCGATGATGTCATCTTCCGACATGAAGCAGGTCCGCCTGGCACCGTTGGCATCCTGTGAGCGGCCGTACCACACCGGGTCGCCTTCCATGCCGAGCAGCACGCACTGGTGCACATAAAACGACCATCCGTCGTAGCCGGTAAGCCAGGCCATGTTGGACGGGTCGGAAACGATGATCAGGTCGAGACCCTGCCCGGCCATGGCCTCGCGGGTTTTCCTTATGCGGGCGCCGTATTCCTCGCGGGAAAAATGGAGCCTTGGTGCGGTCATGGCAGATACGGGCAGATGGTATGGGGGATCGACAGGATAACCCGCACCGGTGATTCGTTCCACCGGACAGGGAAGGACAGGCGCGGGCGCCGCGAATGGCCGGACGGTGCTTGGTTGCAGGACGGTGGCGGCATTCGGGATTTGCACGGGAAGGACGGATTCACTTGTTTCTCCAACCCAAGGGGGAATCCTTGTGGTGGCCGCCGACATCTTCCAGGTGTCTATTGCTGAAAAAATAGTGATTGAAAACCCTGACACAAATCTGGTGAACCGATTCGAGTCAGGAATGCTGAAATGACTTATAATATGGTCATGTCAGGAGGATCATATGCGGGTCACGATTGCACAGGCCAAGGCGAAATTCGCTGAACTCATACGCCATGCGGAAGCCGGCGAGCCGGTAGTCATCACTCGCCGCGGTCGCCCGGTGGCCGCATTGCATGCAACCGACTCCGGAGTCGGCATGCCACTGATCGGCGCGATGAAAGGGAAAATAGAAATCAGCGATGACTTCAACGACCTTCCGCAGGATTTCATGGCTCCATTCCTAGGTTCCACGGACCCGGAATGAGACTGCTACTTGATACGCATATCCTGTTGTGGGCACTGAACGATGATCCCAGGCTAGTGGCTCCTGCCCGGGAGGCATTGCACGATGCACAGGAAAGGATCGTCAGTGCGGCAACCATATGGGAAATCTCGATCAAGCGAGCGCTCGGTAAGCTGAGAGTTGAAGGGAACCCGATACAGCATGCACTGGATGCTGGTTGTGTTCCGTTGTCCGTCACATGGTCTCATGGAGAAGCCGCCGGTTCATTACCCCCACATCATGCGGACCCTTTCGACCGTCTGCTCATTGCGCAGGCACAAATCGAGGGGATGACGATTTTGACTGCGGACCCTTTCTTTCGGCAATATGATGTCAGTATCGCCTAGCCAGGTGCAGATGGCCAAACCCACACACGGATTGGGGCAACCAATCTCCCGGACTTCATGAATTAATCCCAGACCGTTTCATTCGGGCCGTCTGAAACAGGACGTCTGTTGGGTTGAGGGGGCCTTTCCAGTACTCAGGATCTGCCCGTCGCCATGACTGCCACGATCCTGTGGGCGGTGACATAGAGGGCAAGTCCGACGACCGAAAGTCCCACCAGCAGCTGAAGGACCAGGCCGTACCCGCCGAACTCCCAGAGCAGGGCGCCGATAAAAGGCGCCGATGCGTCGCCACACAGGTACAGCAGGGCAAGGCCGCCGGACTTCGCGCCGAAGCCGGCCTGTCCCAGGAGGTCGCGTGCGATCACCGGCCTGATGATGCTGACGATGCCGTAGCTGCCGCCGAAGAAGACCACGAAGGTCACCACCAGCGCGGGAGTGCCGCCGGCGCCGATGAGCAGCACGATGGACAGCCCCATCAGCACGAAGGTCGCGACCGCGATGCCGTGGTTGGACACGTGCCGGTCCGCCGCAACCATCACGAGCCTGCCCGCCACCTGCATCGGACCGATGAGGGAAGCCGCGAACACCGCCACTTCCGGGTGTACGCCCCGTTCATTCAGGATCGGCAGCAGGTGATGCAGCGCGACGCCGTGGATTACGGCGAGCAGGGCCATGCCGATGCCGAGAAACCAGAACACGGGGCTTGCGAGCAGGCGCACCGACCCGGCGTGTGCGGTTGCCGGGGGTTCCATCCGTTCGGCCTCCGCGCCCGATTCCACCATCCGGGCGCCGGACCAGAGTATCGGTGCGCCGGCCAGGGCCACTGCCAGGGCGGCTACCCGAAGGGCGATCCGCCAGCCGAAGGCCTCCGCCAGCATGTGGGCGGAAGGGAAGCTGACGGCGCCGGCGAATCCGGCAATCAGGGTGATGAGGACGATCGACTGCTTTGCCCGCGCCCCCCGGGCGCGGGTGACGATGGCGAAACAGGGCTCGTAGAGACAACCCGCCAGGCTGACGCCGATCACCGACCACAGGAAGAGAAACTGCCAGTATTGCTGCACGAACGAGCAGGTAAACAGGGCCGCGCTGCCGAGCAGGGCGCAGCCCGCCATCAGGGATGCCCCCTGACCCCGGTCGATCATCCGCCCGGCAGGCACCGCCGCCACGGCGGAAACGAATACCGCCAGGGTAATGGCGGCGGTGAGTTCCGCCTTGGACCAGCCAAGATCCCGTTCCCAGCGCAACAGCAGTGCGGGGAAAATGTAGTAGAGCCCCGCCCAGGTGAAAACCTGGCCGACGGCCATGGACAGGATGGCTTTGTCTGGTTTCATGGGCTGAACCGGTTGGCTCCATGCTTCTACCACATTTTCCCGTCCCGGAAGGAGCCGATTCCGGTCCCTGCCTGCCGGTGCCGGGCAGCTCCCGGGCCCGCCCGGCAGGAACCACGGGACCGAAACAGTGTCGAATGCCCGTGGTGCGCCATCGGGCGAGACTTGAGTTTCACGTCAAATCCCGCACAATCCGGTTATCAACAGCCGCCCCGGAACTGCCGAACCGTTCCGGACTTCCAGGAAGAACAGGGAAATTTCATGAACAAGCTCTTGCGAAACACAAGCCTGCCGACTGCGACGGCAATTGCGCTGGCCCTTGCATCCGTGATCGCGATCCCCGGCACCGCGGCCGCCCAAGACAACGCCGTCAAGAAATGGGCCATCGCCGAATTCGGGGAGCCGCTGTACGCCGGCGGCATCGAACACTTCCCCTACGCCAATCCCGACGCACCCAAGGGCGGCCGGGTGGTGCTGAGCGATTTCGGCTCCTTTGACACGTTGAATTTCTACGTCCTGAAGGGCGAGTGGCCGAGCAGTATCGGCGTGGTGTACGACGACCTGATGACGGGGTCCGCGGACGAGATCGACGGCCTGTACGGGCTGATCGCGGAAACGGTGGAGTATCCCGAGGACAGGAGCTGGGCGATCTTCAACCTGCGCAAGGAGGCGGTCTATCATGACGGCGCGCCGATCGTCGCCCGGGATTTCGTCTTTGCGCTGGAAACCATCAAGGAGCACGGCCGCGCCTTCATCAAGTCGTTCTACGAGGACGTCGAAAGTGCGGAGGCGCTGTCGGACAGGCGCCTCAAGTTCAATTTCAAGACCACCGGAAGCATGAAGCCCATCACCATCGCTGCGGGCATGTCGCCGCTGCCGGTACACTATTGGGAGGACAAGGACGTGACCGCGTCCACCCTGGAACCGCCGCTGACCAGCGGCCCCTACCGGGTCAAGGAACTGGATCCCGGGCGCTCCATCACCTATGAGCGGGTGAAGGACTACTGGGCCAGGGACCTCCCCGTGAAACGCGGCCTGAACAACATCGACGAGATCCGATACGAGTACTACCGGGACCTGACCGTGGAATTCGAGGCCTTCAAGGCCGGGGAAATCGATTTCCGCTCCGAGAACAGCGCCAAGCGCTGGATGACGGAATACGACATCAATCCGGTGGAGGACGGACGCGTTGTCCGCGAGGAGATCCCGAGAAAAAGCCCCCGGGGCATGGGCGGCTACTTCTTCAACCTGAAGCGGGAAAAGTTCAGCGACATCCGCGTTCGCGAGGCCATCATGACCCTGTATGACTTCGAGGCCATCCAGCGGACCCTTTTGTACGGCCAGTACCGGCGCATCGACAGCTATTTCCCCAATTCCGACTACGGCGCAACCGGTGAGCCCACGGCCGCGGAACAGGCCATCCTCCAGCCCTTCGCGGGCGAGTTGCCGGAAGGGACGCTCCAGAAGGCCTTCATCCCACCGAAAACCGATGGCAGTGGCCGCGACCGCAAGAATCTCCGGCGCGCCCTGGCGCTGTTCAAGCAGGCCGGCTGGGGGCTGAAGGAGGGAAAGCTGGTTTCCGACGGCACCGGCGAACAGCTCCAGGTCGAGCTCATGACCGCGTACCCGGAAAGCCAGCGGCTCGCGCTGCCTTTCGTCGAGAGCCTGAAGCGGGCCGGCATCGATGCCTCCATCCGCCTCGTGGACACCTCCCAGTGGCGTACCCGGATCTACGACTACGACTTTGATCTCTGGGTCGGCGGGCTCAATTTCTTTCCCCCGCCGGGCACCGAACTTCGCAGCTTCTTCGGCTCCGAATCGGCGGATATCCGGGGCGGCAACTCCGGCGGCATCAAGAACCCGGTGGTGGATGCGATCATAGAACAGATCATCGTGGCAAGGGACCTCGAGACCCTGCAGAACAGTACCCGGGCGCTGGACCGGGTCCTGCTGTGGAACCATTACGCGGTGCCGACATACTTCAACGACGAGTTCTGGGTCGCCTACTGGAACCGCTTCGGATTCCCCGGGCAGCGACCCGTGTACAGCGTGGGATTCCCCGGCGCTTGGTGGGTGGACACGGAAAAGGACACCGCGCTGGAGCGCTGACGGCAAGGGGGCGCTGACCGGTCAACCAGGCAATGCTGGCCTATATCATCCGTCGCCTGCTGCTGGTGATTCCGACGCTGCTGGGAATCATGGTGGTGAATTTCGCCATCATCCAGTTCGCGCCCGGAGGACCCGTGGAGCAGGCCATCGCGGAATTCCAGGGCCATGGCGCCGACGCCACCAGCCGCTTTTCCGGTACCGGTGCGGACATCCAGGGCGGCGGGAGCGAGCCGGTGGCGGGCGGGGGGCAGGGCGTCAGCAAGTATCGCGGCGCCCAGGGGCTGCGCCCCGAGATCATCGCCGAGATCGAAAAGCAGTTCGGCTTCGACCGGCCCGCCCACGAGCGCTTCCTCAAGATGATCGGCGACTACCTCCGGTTCGATTTCGGGGAGAGCTACTACAGCAACAAGCGGGTGGTGGACCTGGTCCTCGAGAAGATGCCGGTGTCGATCTCCCTCGGCCTGTGGACCACGGTGATCACCTACCTGGTCTCCATCCCGCTCGGCATCCGCAAGGCGGTGTACGACGATTCCCGTTTCGACACCTGGACCAGCGGGCTGATCGTGGCGGGCTACGCGATCCCCGGTTTCCTCTTCGCCATTCTGCTGATCGTGCTGTTTGCGGGGGGGCGCTACTTCGACATCTTTCCGCTGCGCGGCCTCACCTCGGAGGGCTGGGACAACTTCCCCCTGTGGAAGCAGATCCTGGACTATCTCTGGCACATCACCCTGCCGGTGGCGGCCATGGTGATCGGCAGTTTCGCCACGCTGACCATGCTGACCAAGAATTCGTTCCTGGACCAGATCAAGCTGCAGTACGTGCTGACCGCGCAGGCCAAGGGCCTGGATGAGCAAAGGGTGCTCTACGGCCATGTCTTCCGCAACGCGATGCTGATCGTCATCGCCGGGTTCCCGGCGCTGTTCATCAGCATCCTGTTCACCGGCTCCCTGCTGATCGAGGTGATCTTCTCCCTGGACGGCCTGGGTCTGCTGGGTTTCGAGGCGGCCATCAACCGGGACTACCCGGTCATGTTCGCGACCCTGTATTTCTTTACGCTCATCGGGCTGTTGCTGCAAATCGTGCGAGACGTGCTCTACACCATCGTGGACCCGCGCATCGACTTCGAGTCCAGGGCGGTGTGATGGAATCGGCGGCGGAGCACTATTCGGGCAGGGTGCTCGGTTTCCGGGTGACTCCCATCAACCTGCGGCGATGGGAGAATTTCAGGCGCAACCGGCGCGGCTACTGGTCGCTCTGGATCTTCACGGTGCTGTTCGTGCTGACGCTGGGTGCGGAGCTGATCGCCAATGACCGGCCGGTGCTGGTCCGTTATGACGGCGGGTTCTACATGCCCGTGTTCAAGACGTATCCGGAAACCGTGTTCGGCGGCGAGTTCGAGCTCGAGGCCGACTACCGCGACCCCTACATCCAGGAACTGATCGAGGAAAGGGGCTGGATTCTCTGGCCCCCGATCCCGTACTCCTACGACACCATCGACTACGAACTCGAGGTTCCGGCGCCGGCGCCGCCCTCGGCTCGGCACTGGCTCGGCACCGATGACCAGGCCCGCGACGTGCTCGCCCGGGTCGTCTACGGGTTCCGCATATCCATCCTGTTCGGGCTCATCCTGACGGCGCTGAGTTCGGTGGTCGGCATCGCCGCCGGGGCGGTACAGGGATACTTCGGCGGGACGCTGGATCTCATGATGCAGCGATTCATCGAAATCTGGGAGGGGCTCCCCGTCCTGTATCTCCTGATCATCATGGCGGCGGTGATCACCCCGGGCTTCTACAGCCTCCTGGCGCTGATGCTGCTGTTTTCCTGGACCGGGCTCGTGGCCGTAGTGCGGGCGGAGTTCCTGCGCGCGCGCAACTTCGAGTACATCCGCGCCGCCCGGGCCCTGGGAGTCGGCGACCGGACCATCATGTTCCGGCATATCCTCCCCAACGCGATGGTAGCCACCCTGACCTTCATGCCGTTCATCCTGAGTGGCTCCGTGACCACGCTCACCAGCCTGGATTTCCTCGGCTTCGGCCTTCCGGTGGGCTCGCCTTCGCTCGGAGAAATGCTGAACCAGGGCAAGAACAACCTGCAGGCCCCGTGGCTCGGCATCACCAGCTTCGTGGTCATCGGCCTCATGCTCTCCCTGCTGGTGTTCATCGGCGAGGGCGTGCGGGACGCCTTCGATCCGAGGAAGCTGTTCAAATGAGGGTCGGTGGCGACAGGCCCGTGCTGGAGGTGGAGGACCTGTCGGTCAGCTTCCACGTCCGGCAGGACAACAGGCAAATCATCTCCGACGTGGTGAAGGATGTCACCTTCGATCTCCACGCCGGCGAGACCCTGGCCCTGGTGGGGGAGTCGGGCTCCGGCAAATCCCTGACCGCCCTGTCCATCCTGCAGCTTCTGCCCTATCCCCAGGCATTCCATCCCACGGGTTCCGTGCGCTACAAGGAAACCGACCTGGTCGGGGCGTCGACGGAAACCCTCCAGCGCATCCGCGGCAACGACATCTCCATGATCTTCCAGGAGCCGATGACCGCGCTCAACCCGCTGCACATGATCCAGAAGCAGGTCGCCGAGTCGCTGGCGCTGCACCAGGGCATCACCGGGGACAGTGCCAGGGACAAGATCATCGAACTGCTGAACCAGGTGGGGATTCATGATCCGGAATCCCGCCTCGGGGCGTATCCGCATCAGCTCTCCGGCGGCCAGCGCCAGCGGGTGATGATCGCCATGGCCCTGGCCAACCTGCCGGAGATCCTGTTGGCGGACGAACCCACCACGGCGCTGGACGTGACCGTCCAGGCGAGAATTCTGGCCCTCCTGAAGGAGATCCAGCGCGACAACAACCTCGGAATCCTGCTCATCACCCATGACCTCAACATGGTGCGCAGGGTGGCGGACCGCGTCCTGGTGATGCAGGACGGCCGCATGGTGGAACGTGGCCCGACGACGCGGATCTTCACGTCGCCGAAGGAGGATTACACGCGGCTCCTGCTGTCGGCGGAACCCCCGGAAAGGAGCCCGCCGGAGCCCGCCGGTGAGCGCATTGTCGAGGCGGAGCATCTCAGGATCTGGTTTCCCATCCGGCGCGGCATCCTCCGGCGCACCGTGGGCCATGTGAAGGCGGTCAACGACGCCACCCTGGCGCTCAAGCCGGGCCACACCCTCGGCATCGTGGGGGAGTCCGGCTCCGGCAAGACCACCCTGGCCCTGGCGCTCATGCGCCTCATCCATTCCGAGGGCAGGATGGCCTTCATGGGCCGCGACATGCGCGCGGTGGAAGGTGCCGAACTCAAGGCCATGCGCCGGCAATTGCAGATGGTGTTCCAGGATCCCTACGGCTCGCTATCGCCGCGGATGCCCATCAGCGAGATCGTCAGCGAGGGACTGGACGCCCATGGCCTGATGACCGACCCGGAAGCGCGGGACCGGCGGGTGGTGGAGATTCTCGGGGAAGTGGAGATCGATCCCGGGGCGCGTTTCCGCTATCCCCACGAGTTTTCCGGCGGCCAGAGACAGCGCATCGCCATCGCCCGCGCGCTGATCCTGGAGCCCAGGGTGCTGTTTCTCGACGAACCCACTTCCGCCCTGGACAGGACCGTGCAGGTGCAGGTGCTGGCACTGCTGAACCGCATCCAGCGGGAGCACAACCTGTCCTACGTGTTCATCTCCCATGACCTGTCGGTGGTCCGGGCCATCGCCGACGACCTGATCGTGATGAAGTCCGGCGACGTGGTGGAGCAGGGCGGTGCCTCGGGGATTTTCGAAAACCCGGAACACGAATACACGAGAACCCTGCTGGAAGCGGCCTTCAGGCTGGCGTCCTGATCGACCGGTATGTTTCATGACAAGCCCGCTGCTTGCATGACCGCCGACGAGTGGGCGTGCCTGTGCGACGGATGCGATTATTGGTTGCTGTCTTGTCAAACTGGAGGATGAGGTCACCAGCGAGATCCGTCACACCCGGGCCCTGCTGGACCAATTAACCGCCGCCTCCGTGGACCGCCTCATCGATGCCAGCAACCGCGTCCTGCTGGCGGTGGCCTACGACGCCCTCCTCCGGCGCTCCGAACTGGTTTCACTACAAGTGTCTGATCTGGTGCCGGAAAACAACGGTTCCGCCACCCTCCTGATGCGCCGAGGCAAGACCGACCCCGAGGGAGAAGGGACCGTGCTCTACCTCGCTCCCGATACCGTTTCCCTGATTCTGTAGTGGCTGGACAGAAGCGGGTGTCAGGACGGACACTTCTTCCACGCAGTCTGCCGGAGCGGCCGCTCCGATCGGGGGCTGGACCCTGGCCAGGTGCCGAGGATCTGCAAGTCCATGGCCAGGAAGGCTGGCCTCGGGGAAGACGTTGTGACTGGCCTGTCCGGCCACAGCCCCAAGGTCGGGGCTGTCCAGGACATGCTGGCCCCGCACGTCGAACTGCCCACCATCATACAGGGCGGGCGATGGAAGTCCACCACCATGGTGTGCCGCTACAACGAGCGGGTCCTGCCCCAGCGTATCGCCGGCAGACGATCTTGTTGTATCGGGACGGTGCTCAGAACTTCATGTTGAGGGTGACGAAGAAGGTGCGTCCCCAGCCGGCTGCGACCGGCCCGTCGGTCGCGGAGGGATTTGCGGTGTTCGTGGAGAGCTTCGCGTCAGTGACGTTGTACACGCCTGCGGTCAGTCGCGTGTTATCGAGCCCGAGCGGCATTTTCCAGTCGAGCGTCAGGTCGTGGCCGGTCCAGGAACCGAACCGTCCGTAGCCCCAATGGTTCTGGATTTCGTCGCGCCAGTTCACGGCCCAGGAGGCGGTGAGGTTATTACGCCCGGCCGAGGTCACGATGCGAACGGCGTTGCGGGGAAGCGGGTTCGGGTTCTTCCGGCCTGCGACAAGCACCTCGCTGCGGGTGACGTAGCGCCAGAGCCCGCGCATCGCAACGAAGCCCCAACCGGTCTCCGTGCGGGTTCCGAACCGCGTGTTGACGCCCGAGACCCTGGTCTCGGCGATGTTCACGAACCGCTCGTGGATGGTGATGTCCCCGGCCGCGCGTTCGATGCAGCTGCCGCTGCTGCCCGGCGAACACTCGGGGTGGTTCAGCATCGCCGAGGTGCCGCTGTGCCGTCCCGGCAGATCCGAGGTCGTGAGCCGGTACCAGTCGGCCAGGAAGTAGGACGGCCCCCTGCGGGCCTCGAAGCCGATGGAGCGCCGCTCCGACCCCGACGGATCGAGCTCGGGGTTGCCGGTCGTGATGCGCGTCACCTGCCGCCAGTTCCTGGTGTCGCAGGAGCGCGGCGGCGGCCCGCGTTCCGGGACGCAACGGATATAGGGGTGGTCCTGCGCCCCGGTGCTGTGCCTCACAACGTCCCACAGTTGACTCACTGGGCCTGAGCGAGTACATTCCCGGCC
>VYFG01000131.1 GCA_009842505.1 Gammaproteobacteria bacterium | reverse complement strand
CGATGGGGTCCTGCGGGGTGTTCCTCCTGTCGGACGGGGACCCGGAGTGGCTGCGGCGGACGACCCAGGGGGAACAGGACCAGCTGTACGCGGTAGCTTTGGATGTGCACGACTACCTGCTGAGGGGAGCGATGGCGAAGGTGAGGAAGCTGGAGGATGCGCTGGACTGGCGCAGTCCCTCGTTGCTGAGGCCCCGGGAGAAGGAGGCCCTGCTGTGGACCCGGGAGGGGTATCCGGCGAAGCGGGTGGGGAGTCTTCTGGGATTGACGGAGGACACGGTGCATCGGTACCTGTCGGATGCGCAGCAGAAGCTGGGGTGCAGGACGAAGTTCGAGGCGGCGATGCGGGCGTACCGTGCGGGGCTGTTGTATAGGGATTCCGGTGGGGAGGTAAAGCGGAGACGGCGTAGGAGGAAGAAGGTCACGCTGTGGCAGCCGGAGGACCGGAGGATCGAGGGGATGGTGGTGATGGATGGGGAGCCGGGGGACAATGGGATGAGGGAGAAAACGGCCGGGGATGAGGATGGAAATTAGGTCAGGCCAGCCCGCGGCCGCTCGGGACTGCTGATGACCCGGCCCGGGTTGGACTGGAGGCCATCAACATCCTGAGTAACAGCAGTGCAATTGGTCCGTGGTAATGGCGGATTTGAGCATTCGGGCACTTTCGGTGCCCGAACAAGGTGGTGGAATTACCAGGGCAGGGGATATCCCTCCGCATGCCAGAAAGTGCCGGTGTCCGATCCGGTCAGCCGGTCCATGCGCTCGATGAGTCCCCGGGCGGCATCTGCAGGGTCAATCCCGGTTCGCCCGGTCATTTCAGTTGCCACCAGACCCGGATGCAACAGGAAAACCGCGATATCGCGCCTGCCAAGGTCATGGGAAAGATTCTTTCCCGCCATGTTGGCCGCGACCTTGGACATCCGATAGCCGTAGTTGCCGCCAGACCCGTTGTCGTCGATGGAGCCCACCCGGCTGGTGACGATTCCGACCTTCGAGCCCGGACCAAGGTTGTCGCGCAATGCGGACACGACCCGCAGCGGGCCCAGCGTGTTGACCTCGAACTGGTGCCTGATGCGGTTGAAATCGAGATCGTTCCAGCTTTCGCGGGAGAGAATTCCCGCGCTGTGGATCAGCATGTCCAGCTTGACTCCGGCCAGCGCTTCCGCCAGTCGCGCCACCGAGGAGTCGTCGCCGACATCCACTCCAGGGATGATGTCCAGTTCAAGGTCTTCAAGCGCCGCGGCAGGCTCGCGGGTGGTGGCGAATACCCGGTCGCCGCGGGCCGACATCTGGCGGCAGAGTTCCAGTCCGATGCCACGGTTTCCACCTACGATCAGTACTTTTTGCATGGGTCTGTCCGGTCTGTCCGAAAAGGGGTGATTCTACGGGAGACGTTCGCCGATGGGGTGTTTTGCGGTCCCGGCAATTGACCCGCTGGCGCAAGCAATTTATAGTTCCAAGCCCGGGGGGAGGCACAGCCGTGGAACAGACCATCGAAAAACTGGAACAGCGCGTGGCCGAGCTGATCAAGCTCGCAGAGTCGATGAACCGGGATAACGAGGTCCTGCGGAACGACCAGCGGATGCTGCGCCAGGAATACAAGGCACTGCAGGAGAAGAACAAGATCGCCAGGGGCCGGGTCGAACAGATCGTCGCGCGGCTGAAATCACTGGAATCCTGATCCCGGTCAGGCTGCACGAGTCCATTACTACCGGCGCTCCCCATGGCAAGCAACAAGAAGGCGGTCAAGGTCAGCATCATGCAGCGCGAGTTCACCATCGCCTGCCGCGAAGAGGAAACCCAGGGCGTCATCGAGGCCGCGAGCTACCTCGACAAGCAGATGCGGGCCATCTCGAACAACAACCACGCGCTGGGAACCGATCGCTGCGCCATCATGGCGGCACTGAACATCAGCCATGAATTGCTGGTAGAGCGCAAGACCGTCGGACGGGACGGCGAGGTCTCGGAGCGGCTGGAAAAGCTGCACGAGAAGATCGACCAGGCAATGGACAATATCCGACAGGTGGCGCTGTAACGGCGGTCGAACCACATCCGGCGGAAAAATACAAGGTTCTGGCGGACGGCCAACCTCTGCTAGAATTTCCCTGGCGTTACCTGCAGTGTACGAGGCGTTCTCCGAATCCCTTAGAACCTAATTCACACTTCAGGGTACTGACAATGGGCGGCGGGCGTGCATGAACACGGCCTAGGCTGGCGGGAATCCCGAAGCCGTCTTTTGTGCCCACTTGAACCATCCGGTTCAAGGTAAAGTGAGCGCACGACACCCGCGGGTAACGCTGTTTCCTCTCCTTTATTTTTCCTGCCGACATGGATTCCATCAACACCGGCTATCCGAATTCTCCTGCGCCGTGCGGGGACAAGAAGCGGCTGCGGGGCATGCTCCGGGCGGCGCGCCGGGGACTTGGGGAGGAGGATCAGCAAAGGGCCGCGCGGGGCCTGCTGGCGCAGCTCACGGAACTGGAAATCTTCCGGCTCGCCCGCCGGATCGCCCTCTACCTGCCCAACGACGGCGAGATCGACACCGGGGAGGTGATCCGATGGTGCCGCCGGAACGGGCGCCGGCCCTATCTGCCGGTGGTGCAGAGGGCAGGGGGGCGCAACTGGCTCCTGTTCGGAGAGTACCGGGAGGATTGCGGGTTCTCCCCCAACAACCTGGGCATCCCCGAACCGGTGCTTGACCCATCGGAACTGGTTCCCGCCCACGACCTCGACCTGGTGCTGCTGCCCCTCGTCGGATTCGACCTTGAGGGCAACCGGATCGGCATGGGGGGCGGATTCTACGACACCACGTTCGAGTTCATCCGCGAGGCCCGGGCGGACCAGCCCATACTGATCGGGATTGCCCACGAGATCCAGCGGGTGGAACGCATCGACGTGGAGTCCTGGGACATTCCCCTGCCGATGGTGGTGACCGACCGGGGCGTCTACCGGTTCGGGAAATGAATGTCCTGATGGTCGGGGATGTGTACGCCCGTCCCGGGCGGCGGGTGCTGCGCGAGACCCTGGGCGAGATCCAGTCGCGGCACGGGATCGATTTCACCGTGGTGAACGTGGAGAACGCGGCCGGGGGGTTCGGCATCACGGAAAAGGTGCTGGAGGAGTTCCACGCCCTGCCCATCGACGCCATGACATCGGGGAACCATATCTGGGACAAGCGCGAGGCGCTGGATTTCATCGACGGCAACCCGGATCTCCTGCGGCCGCACAACTATCCCGCCGACACGCCGGGCTCGGGCTGGTATGCCTGCGACGGGCCCGGGGGCGTGCGCGTGGGGGTGCTGAACCTGATGGGCCAGATCTTCATGAATCCCACCCTGGATTCGCCGTTCGATCTGGTCGACGAGGTGCTGGAAAACGAGGCCGGGGGCGTGGATGTGCTGCTGGTGGATTTCCATGCCGAAACCACCAGCGAGAAGGTTGCCATGGGGTGGCATCTGGACGGGCGGGTGGCCGCAGTGGTGGGTACGCATACCCATATACCCACGGCGGACGAACGGATCCTTCCGGGCGGCACCGCGTATATCACCGATCTCGGCATGACCGGCTGCTATGATTCCGTGATCGGAAGCGACCGGAACGCGGTGCTCAAGCGCATGGTGCACAAGCTGCATGCACGGCTCGATCCCGCCACGGGCGACGCCAGCCTATGCGGTGTGATCGTGGAGGTGGATGAGTCCACCGGGCTTTCCCGGAACATTCAAAGAATCCGCGTCGAGGCGGAATGATGCAGACAGGTTGGAGTGAGACAAGATGAACTATTGGCTGATGAAAAGCGAACCGGATGTTTTTTCCATCGACGATCTCAAGCGGGTCAGGGTGGAGCCGTGGGACGGCATCCGCAATTACCAGGCCAGGAATTTCATGCGCGACGAGATGAGGATCGGCGACCAGGCATTCTTCTATCACAGCAATTGCGACGAGCCCGGGATCGTGGGGATCATGAAGGTTGCCAGCAAACCTTATCCCGACCACACCCAGTTCGAGCCGGACAGCAGGTACCACGATCCGAAGAGTGATCCGGACAATCCCCGCTGGATTCTGGTGGACGTGCGCTTTGTCAGAAAACTGAAGCGGACGGTAACCCTGGCGGAGATGAGACGGGAGTCGGAACTGGAAGGCATGCGGCTGCTGATGCGGGGCAACCGGTTGTCGGTGATGCCGGTGGACAAGGCGCACTGGGACCATATCCTGGGCATGCTGTAACCTGTCCGGAACCGGTTCCCTGACCGGATCCGGTCCACGGCTGATCACGGGATCCCCGGACCGGCCGCAGGATCAGTCCTGGCCGCGGCACTCCCGGTCTGCCCGGCGAGCCTGACCATTCACGCACTCATGAACATCCCACCGTTGACCGGGATGTTGGCCCCGGTGGTGTAGCCGTTCCGCTCGTCCGCCAGCC
>VYFG01000035.1 GCA_009842505.1 Gammaproteobacteria bacterium | reverse complement strand
GAAAGAAGACGGGGAGTAGGGCGGGCTGGATTTCCGGGTGCCGACAAGATTACGGGCCCGGGGAGCGTAAGTGCCGGGGAAGAAGCCCCGTCAATCCTGGCCGGGGAGGCTGCCGGTCGCGGTATACCCTCCGGCCAGTTACCCGGACACTGCCGGGATCACGGATCCAGCAGCAGTTTTCCCCTGCTCCGCCTTTCTTCCAGGTATTCCATGGCTTCACCTGCCGCTTCCAGGGAGAAGCGCCGGTCGATGGTGATCCTGAGCGTACCCTCACGGACGGCCTGAAAGAGATCATCCGTCCGCCAGTCGATCTCGTTCCGATCCGCGAGGTAGTGGGCGAGATGGGGGCGGGTGAAGAATACCGACCCGGCTTCCGCCAGGGCGAGGGGGCTCACGGAGTCCACCAGTCCGGAAGCGCCGCCGTAGTTCACTACCGTGCCCCGCCGGCGCAGGCAGCGGATGCTGAGGTCGATGGTGTCCCTGCCCACGGAATCATAGGCGACATCGACGCCCTCGCCGCCGGTAATGTCCATCACCGCCTCAAGAAAATCCGTCTCGCGGTAGGGGATGGTGTGCTCCGCGCCCAGGGCTGCCGCGACGGCGGCCTTGTCCGGACTGCCCACGGTGGCAATCACGCTGGCCCCCCGGCGCACCGCGAGCTGGATCAGAATCTGCCCGACGCCCCCGGCGCCGGCATGCACCAGGCACCGGCTGCCCGGCTGCAGGCTGGCGGCGGAATGGGTCAGGTAATGGGCGGTGCAGCCCTGCAGCATGAGGGCGGCGCCGGTATCGAAGTCGATGTCCGGCGGCAGCTTCACCAGTTTCCAGCCCGGTACGCAGGCGCTGTCCGCGTAGCTGCCCCGGGACAGGCACCAGGCCACCCGGTCTCCCGTCTCGAGGCGGTCCGATCCGTTGGCATCGGCCACCACCCCGGCGCCCTCCATGCCCAGGGTGAACGGTAGGGGAGTGCCGTAGGTCCTGGAGTCGCGGTACTTCCCCTCCCGCATGTAGACGTCGATGAAGTTGAGCCCCGCCACGGCGATGTCCACCCGTAACTCGCCAGCGGCCGGTGCCGGCGGCGGAACGTCGTTCAGCGCGATGCCGTCCCGCCCACCGTAGGCGTTGACCTGGACCGCGCGCACCGTCTCAGAGGTCCCGGATCATGTCCGGCAACCGGAGCCGCTGGATCTTACCGGATGGCCCCTTAGGCAGGTCGTCCATGAAATAGATGGTCTTGGGGCATTTCACCCCGCCGACGGCCTGCTGGCAGAATGCCTTGAGTTCCTCCTCCGTCGCTTGGTGGCCGTCGCGGATCACCACGCAGGCCACCACCTCCTGGCCGTAATTCTCGTCGTCCACCCCCACCGCCGCCGCTTCCAGGATGGCCTCATGCCGGTAGAGCACGTCGTCGATCTCCCGCGGCGCGATGTTCTCCCCGCCGCGGATGATGAGCTCCTTCAGCCGGCCGGTGATGTAGAGATATCCCTCGCCATCCTTTTTCCCGAGATCGCCGGTACGGAACCACTCGCCGAAAAATGCGCCCTCGGTTGCCTCGGGATTCTTGTAATAGCAGTCGAGCACGTTCTCTCCGCGGACCACCAGTTCCCCCGGGACCAGGGGCGCGCACTTGTTGCCCGCCTCGTCCACCACGCAGATCTCGTTGCCGCAGGGAAATCCCACCGAGCCCGGCTTGCGGGCCCGGGGCGGCATCGGGTTGGTGGCCACGGTGCCGGATGTCTCGGTCAGTCCGATGGTTTCGATCATGGGCACCCCGAAGGTTTCCTCCCACTGCCTGAGCACCACCACCGGCAGCGGCGCGGACGCGGAACGCCCGAAGCGGAAGGGCGCCAGACGCGGATCGGCTCCGAAGTCGAAGGGCTCCTCGGCCGCCCGGTCAAGGAGGTACTTGATGATCGTCGGCACCACGCTGGACCATGTGCAGCCATGGGTGGCGACAAGGTCCCAGAACCGGCTGGCGCGGAAGCGGGACGGCATCACCACGCTGCCCCCGCTCACCAGCGGAGCGACCACGGTGACCATGGCGCCGTTGATGTGGTAGATCGGCAGTACGCAGAGCACGCGGTCCCCCGGGCCGAGTTCGTGGCCGAGTTCCACGTTTTCGCCGCCCGTGACGATGGCCCGCTGGTTCATGATCGCTCCCTTCGGCAGCCCCGTGGAGCCGGAGGTGTAGAGCAGCAGCGCCGGGTCCTTCTCGTCCGGCCCGGAAGTGGGCGCCGGCAACGTGCCGTTGCCGTCTGCCGGCCAGGTCGGTCCCTTGTCCTCGTCCAGCTCCACCACCCGGATATCGCGGTCCACCGCGGCCCTGAGCTCCGTCAGCCGCTCCTTGTACGCGGCGGAGACGAACACCAGCTCCGCGTCGGAATGTCCAAGGACATGCACAAGCTGCTGGGTCCCGGACACGGCGTTCAGGGGCACGATCACCCGGCCCGCGGCCATCACGCCGAGAAAGAGCTGGGCGGTCCAGTACCCGTTGTCGAGCAGGAAGGCCACCTTGGCGCCCCGGGCCACACCGAGCCGGTCAAGACATGTGCGGATCGCTTCGGTGCCGGCTTTCAGCTGGCTGAAGGTCAGCGTGCGGTTGTATTCAGGATCCACCAGGAAGATGTCATCCCCATGACCGGCCGCGTGGCGGTCGATCACCGCCCGGATGGTTTTCGCCGTCATCAGTCGCGTCCGTAGCGGGCGAAGTGGGCGCCGAAGAGTTCCTCTTCCGTGGGCCTGTCCTCTCCCACGGCGGTGACCAAGTGCGTGATGTTGATGAAGTGGCGGTAGTTGAGGTTCTCGGAGATGCTGTTCCCCCCCCAGGTGCCGCAGCCCATGGAAAGGGTGAAATTCAGGGCGTTGTTGAAGCTGCCACCGTTGCCGAAGGTATGCGCCTGGTTGATCAGCACACGGACCACGTCCATGGTCTCGGCAAGGCGTTCGGGATGGCCCGGCGTCCTGGTGTGGATGCCGCAGGAATGGCCCTTGCCCTGGACATCGAGGACATCCCTGACCAGCGTGACCGCGTGATCGAAATCCCGCGCCCGGTAGACCGTGAGCACCAGGGACAGTTTTTCGTCCGCGAACGGCGACCCCGGATCGAACTCGGGTTCCTCCACCAGGAAAAAACGGCATTTTTCCGCTTCCGGCGCCAGGTCGACGCCGCGGGCGAAGACATCCGCGTCGCGGGCGATGAGTTCCCGGTTCAGCTTGCCGTCCCGCCAGAGTGCCTTTTCGATCAGTTCCCGTTCCGTCGGCGCGGTGCGGTAGGCGCCGACCCGGACCAGTGCGTCCATGGCCTCCTCGTACACCCCGTCAAGGATGATCAGCGAATTCTCCGACGAGCAGGACGTGGCGTTGTCGAAGGTCTTGGAGGCGAGAATCTTTTCCGCGGCGTCATCGAGGTCCGCGGTGTCATCGATCACCACGGGTACGTTGCCGGCGCCGACGCCGATGGCCGGGGTGCCGCTGCTGTAGGCGCTGCGGACATTGTTCTGGGAGCCGGTGGTGACCACCAGGTCGGCCGCGCGCATCACTGCCCGGGTAATTTCGCGGGAAACCGGTGCCGGCAGCACCTGCACCAGGTCCGCCGGGGCGTCCAAGCGAGCCAGCGCCCCGCGCATCAGTTCCACCGCCTCATGGGTGGTGGTCCAGCCGGCGGGAGAGGGCGCGATGATGATGGCGTTGGCGCCCTTGAGCGCCATCATGGTCTTGTTCACCGGGGTGGCCGCAGGGTTGGTGGACGGTGTGACCGCCGCCACCACGCCCACGGGCTTGGCGTAACGCACCAGCCCCCGGGCGGGGTCGTCCTCGATGATCCCCACGGTCCTGGCCCGCATGAGGTCCCTCAGCGTGCCGAAGGTCTTGCGCTGGTTCTTGACGACCTTGTCGGCCACGTTACCGATGCCGGTGTCCTGGACCGCCATTTCCGCCAGCCGGCGGGCATTTTCCGGCTTGTACAGCGACCAGGCCACCGCGGTCACCAGTTCGTCGATGCGTGCCTGGTCGACCCCGGAAATCCCGGCCATGGCGGTACGGGCGCGGCGGATCAGTGGTTCGATCACGGCAGTTTCCTGCTCGTCCCTGGGGGCGGATGCTGGCTCGGCCATTGAACGGTGAACAGTCGGAAATGGATGGAGGCCGCTAGTGTAGTGGCCGGACTGTCTAATCTCAAACCCCGTGGGTACCAAATCATGCTCCGCACGGGAGGTTGCGCGTCCAATTGCCGGCATCGGCAAGGTGTCCGGTGGATCGGTGAATACACCGCTGTGGATGCGGATCGGGCACATTGGGTGGTCTGCAACCGTTAGAATCTCCCCGGCGACCCGGATAGCGATGGCTGACCATTCATCCTTGGGACATGTGTCGGCTACAGGTCCGGACCGCTGCGCCGGGTTCGCGCCGACATTGCATTTACGCTCAGACGGTATGAAAATTCCTATTTATATTCAATATGTTGGATAATATATTTTCCCTGGATTCTTTGTTTCTTCATGAGGCCGGATTCTGGATTGTTGCCTGGTGTTTTGCCGCCCTGTTGTCGGGGGGGTTGGTCAAGGGCTCCCTTGGCGTGGGGACGCCGCTTTTGCCGGTGCCGCTGATGTCACTGGTGCTGCCGCCGCAACTGGCAGTGGCAATGATGGCAATGCCCGTGGTCGTGGCGAACCTGCTGCAGGTTTCCGAGGCGGGGCATCCCGGTTACACCGTTCGCAGGTTCTGGCCGGCCTTCGTTTTCCTTCTGGCGGGAACCTGGATCGGGGTCAAGGTCCTGTCCGTGATCGACGAGCGCTGGCTGCTCGGTATCGTAGGCGTCGTGGTGATTGCGTTTGCGCTGCTGCAGGGCTCCGACCGGAGCTTCCATATTCCCGCCACAATGGAAAAGGCCGCGGGAGCGGGTTTCGGCTTTGCCGCGGGGGTGATCGGTGGCCTAAGCTCCATGTTCGGCCCCATGCTGATCATTTTCCTAGTATCCATCCCGGGACTGGTCAAGGAACGCTTCGTCGGCTCCATCAGCTTCCTGTACATCGCCGCGGTGGTTCCCTGGACCATCAACCTGTTCGTGTACGGCATTCTGGATGCAGCCACCGTGACCCTGTCGGCGCTGGCCATCATTCCCGTGACCCTGGGGCTGTTTCTCGGCAAGCTCCTCAGAGACCGGATCTCCGAGGGACTGTTTCGCCGCCTGGTGATCGTGGTGCTGATCTGCTCCGGCCTGACCATGCTTTGGCGGGCATTCAACTGATTTCCGGTCGGCTGGAAATTCATTCCGGTTCTTGGTATCGTTGAATATGAGTTATTGCGTATGCAACCATCAAAGAGCACCACTATGAAGAGAATAAAACTATTGTCGATCAGTCTGGCAGTCGCTGCGGGAGGACTCGCCGCGGTCAGTGAGGACGTGATCAGCCAGATGAACGCATGGATGTCTGCCAACAACCACAACCGGATCATCCAGATCCAGAACGAGGGCGGTGTCCGTGATGCGACGGACACGGTCGAGATCTCCTTCTACAGCAACTCCTCGTTCAAGGTCACCTCTCCCAGGGGAGTCAGCATGCTCGTGGATCCTTGGCGCAACGATCCTTCCGGCGCCTGGGGACTGTGGTATCGGATGGAGTTCCCGATGACCGAGGTTGACATCGGCCTTTCCACCCATGCCCATTTCGATCACGACGCACTGGACCGGCTGGATGCCAACATGCTGCTTGACCGGATGGCGGGCACGTTCGAGCTTGGTGATGTGAAGATCACCGGTATTGCCGACAAGCACGTGTGCGTGGCACCGGGAATTATCCCGTGGACCGATGCCGTCAAGCAGTTCGAGGGCCGGGACGACCCGTGTCCGCCCACCAATCTGAGGCACCTGGACAACAACCTCTACGTCATCGAGACCGGGGGCATGCGCCTTCTGATGTGGGGAGACAACCGGGCCACGCCGCCGGCCGAGGTCATGGAGAAGATCGGGCAGGTGGATGTGGTATTCGTGCCGGTGGACGGCTCCCGTCATATCCTCGACTATGAGCAGGCGGACAATGTGGTCAAGATGACCGGCGCCAAGGTGGCCATACCCCACCACTACCTGGTCCCGGAGACAACCTTTGTGACGTCAACGCTGATGCCAGCCCAGGAGTGGGCTGAGCGGCATCCGCACACCATACTCGACGGTCCGACGGTCCAGTTGAGCGCGGCCGGCATCGCGGATATGAAGAGCCATGTCATGTATTTCGGCTCGCACAACATGGTATCGGGAGGCGGATAGGAAAGCGTCAGGGAACCGGACCGACCGGAATCCTCCGACCGCCGGACAAGCCGGGCGTTTTCCCCGACTTGTCCTTTACCCCGCACCACGGCGGTTCACCGAATGGTGCGGCCGGTCACAGGGTCATGTGACCATCTCGAGCCGGTAACGGCTCACGGCACCGTGCACCTTCCTGGCCGTACCCCCTAGACCACTGGACAATGAGCCCTGCAGTTCCGGGTGCCGGATCACATCCAGGATCCCGCGCCCCCACCTGTGAACACGGCCAGTCTTCCTGCCGGACCCGATCACCCTGGTCCATGGCCCGGATGACGGTCATCAGGCGGTTATTGCTGGCCCTGCTTTTGTTTGCATCCGCATCGGTCGAGGCGCATTTCAACCTCGACCTGAACATCCGCACGATCCACGTGGTCCATACCAGCCAGGGGCTGGATGTCTACATGCGCCTGCCGACACCGATCTTTCTGGCGGGCCTTGCGGGCAAGGCAGATGAAGTCCCCATCCCGAAACCCGCGCCTTTCACCTACAACCGCGTCGAATCCGGGATCCTGCTGCACTACCTCGACCTCGATGCCATCCGGGAGGCGCCCCTTGAATTCGCCTCTTTGGCCGAGGCAGGGCAGGAGTTTTCCGTGGACGGCAAGGTACTCGGGGCGGAAATAGTCGATGTCGGCCTCCATCACGCTCTGGAGCAGCCGCCCTTCTCATCCCTGGAAGAGGCCAGGCGGGCGTTCGAAGGGGAGCTGTTTCCCTATGACTACCCGGAAATCCATGTCGGCGCATCGGTCACCGATCTCCTGCTCCGTTACCGTCACGATACGCCCATCGACACCTACACCTACCGGAGCACCTTCAATCCGGGGCTGGAAGGGCAGGAGAACACGGCGAACCTGGTCCTGGACTACTTTCCGGGGAACGTCCGGGTCCACAGGCTCACCGGCCTTCTGAACAAGCCCGTTCAGATCAGGAATTCGGACTGGGCGGCGGTCTCCACCTTCGTCCGCCAGGGGGTCGTCCATATCCTCATAGGCCTGGACCACGTTCTGTTCGTCCTTTGCCTGACGGCAGGCGCGGCGGGACTGGTGGGCCTGCTGTGGCGCGTTACCGGTTTCACCCTGGGCCATACGGTCACCCTGATACTCGGTTTTCTCGGCTTTGTGCCGAGCGGAGAGTGGTTCATCCCCGCGGTGGAGACCGCCATTGCCCTGACGATCATCTATGCCGCCGTCATCATCCTGCTGTCCGGCCGGCGTGCATCAGATTCCGTCGTCTCCTACGCGGTCACGACCGGAATCGGACTGGTCCACGGGCTCGGCTTCTCGTTCGTGCTGCATGAACTGCTGCTGCCGGGCGGCGCCCATCTCTGGAAATCCCTGATCTCCTTCAACGTCGGCGTGGAAATCGGCCAGGTGCTGATCGTGGCGGCCGTATGGGCGGTGCTCCTTGGCGTGGCCCGGATCAGCCGGACCGCCCTTGTCGCCGTTCACTGGGCAGTGGCGCTGCCCTGTATCGCCCTGGCGTCGTTCTGGACCCTGGAAAGGGGGCTGATGCTGGCGGAAATCCTGTTCCCGCCCTGGGCATCGTAGTCGCCGTTCAGGGTTAACCTGAACGGCGTACCGTGCATTCCACCGGTCCGCCATCCTGAGCGGTGTGCCGGCTCGGAAGCAGGCAGCGTTGATGCCGGGAATGAACCGGCTGCGGCGATGTTACTGCAATTGCTGCAATTGATACTCGACAGGGCCCGGTGACTTGGATACCATCCCCAAGTTCGACACGGAGCGTTCGGCGAGTAGTGCGCCGGCCCGTGTCCCTGCCAGGAGTCCGGCGGCCGTCGTGGCGCCCGGCAGGAAGAAAATGATAATTTACCCACACCATAGTTACTCAGGAGGAAACCTGACATGCAATTCAAGAAAACCCTTGCCTCCACCGGAATCGTGGCTGCCTCCATGATGCTCGGTGCCAACCTGGCATACGCTGCCTGTGCCACCGATGGCCTTCCGGCCAGCATGGACGGGCCCGGCGGATACCCCGAGCGCGCCCTGACCATGATCGTACCCTACGGTCCCGCTGGCGGTTCCGGCCAGGTTGCCCAGGCCATGGCCCAGGCGGTCACCGAATTGACCGGCGTGTCCATCAACCGGGATCACAAGCCGGGCGGCTCCGGCACGGTGGGCATGACCGCGTTCATGGCGGCCCCGGCCGACGGCTACACCGTCCTCGAGCACATCGATGACGCCTCCAGCGCCCATGCCCTGGACTCCGGCCGTCCCAACCCGGCGGAGGACCTGGTTCCCCTGGTGACTTCCCAGATCACCTTTTCCCAGATCTACATCCGCAGCAACGAGGACCGCTATACCGACTGGGCGTCCTTCGTGGAATGGGTGAAGGCCCAGAACGGCAAGGCCACCATCGCCAACGTCTCCAAGGAAGGCTCCATGGAGCGCGTGACGATGAAGTTCATCACCGACGCCACGGGGATGCAGATCCAGCAGATCTCCTTCGACAAGGGTGCGCCGCGTTACGGGGCCCTCGCGGGCGGGCAGGTGGACGCGCTGTTCGAGCAGCCGGGTGACGTCCGCAAGTTTCTCGATGCCGGCACCTTCAAGCCCATCCTGACCATCCTCAAGGACAGGCCCGGTGCCTTCGCCGAAGTGCCCGCACTGACGGATTCCGGCCTGGACTTCGATCCCCTGTTCCGCTTCCGTGGCTTCTACGTCCACAAGGATGCGCCCGCGGACCGTGTCGAATGGCTCCAGTGGGCATTCCAGAAGGCCTTCTGCCAGGAGAGCTACCAGGCGTTCAACGAAAGCAAGTTCATGAACCTGATCGAAAGCTATCGTGATACCGCCGGTTCCATGGAACTGATTACCAACACCATCGGTCAGTACCGCGACGTGTACAAGGAGATGGGCCTCGAGGTGAAGTAATTCCCCGGCCTGTTGGTTGAAAAACCCCGGCAGATGAAACGCTCGCCGGGGTTTTTTCTGCACACCTTGCACCACGTCTCATGCGGAGGGCTGCAACATGGGTAATCTGAGAATCGGCCAGATCGTCGAGGCGGCGCTCTGGATCACCCTGGTGATCTTCCTGTTCGCCTATTCGTTCGAGTTCGACAGGGAAATTGAAATCTACAAGTACGGCGCCGCAGCCTGGCCGCGGGCCATTCTCCTGCTGATCTTCATCGCGGCGCTCGGCCAACTGCTGCAGCAGTGGTACCGGGGCGACGAGGCCTCCTCCGACATGATGGAAAAGGCAGCCGAAGACGGTGCCCACGAGGCCGCCGAGGAAGCGCATCACAATACCCTGGCCTGGTACCTGTACACCTTCGCCATCTCGGTCATCCCCTTTGCCTATATCCTCGTTCCGGACTGGATCGCCGCCGCGATGGGGCTGGAAAAGCCCGGGCTCCACGTCGCCAAGCTGGCGGTGGCGGCCCTGCTGCTGGTGCTCTTCATCATCCTGGTGCGCGGCAACCAGCTCGGCGGCATGATCGCCCTGCCGGTCCTGTTCGCCGCCATGATGCAGGATCTGGGCTTCTACGCCCTGGCGCCGTTCTTCATCATGGCCGTCATGTATCTCATGGGCGAGCGGCGCTTCGGACGCATGCTCATCATCTCCGCCGGAATCTACGCCGTCCTGCTGGCCTTGTTCGTCAGCGTGCTGTATGTGGGCCTGCCCACCGGCAATATCAGCCCGTTCTACGAATTCGGAACGGGCATGGTCACCATCCTGCAGTAGGGGGCCGGCGTGGATACCTTCAACAACTTCCTCAATGGCACCGTCACCCTGTTCAGTGATCCCATCGGGATCCTGATCTTCCTCGGCGGCGTCGTCGGCGGCATGCTGTTCGGCGCTATTCCCGGCGTCAGCATGCTGACCCTGGCCGCCATACTCCTGCCGTTCACCGCCCACCTGTCTCCGGAACACGGCATCATGCTGTTCTCGGTGATCTACTGCACCGGGGTATACGGCGGCGCCATCACGGCGATCCTGTTCAACATTCCCGGTGCGCCGGAAAACGCGCCCACCGCATTCGACGGCTACCCGATGACCCGGAACGGGCAGGCGGGCAAGGCCGTGGGGGCAGCGGTCATGTGCTCGGCCTTGGGCGGCACGGTGTCCGCCGTGATCATGATGATCGCCACGGCGCCCATCGCCAACTGGGCCATCCGCTCCTTCGGTCCCCCCGAGATTTTCGCCCTGGTGTTCTTCGGCCTCGCGGTGGCCTCCTCGGTCGGCGCCAGGACCTTCTGGAAAGGCTGGCTGTCGATCCTGGTGGGGCTGCTGATCGCGATCGTGGGGCTGGACCCCGTGGGCGGCATCGAGCGCTGGGATTTCAACATGCCCTACCTCCTGGCCGGCATCCATTTCATTCCCGCGATCCTCGGTTTCTTTGCCGTCTCGGAGATTTTCGTGCAGGCGGAAAAGAAGGTCACGGGGTCATACAGGGCGCCCGAGCTGAGCGTGGATTTTCCCTCTTTAGCGGAACTCATCGCCCACAAGTTCGCTGTAATCCGGTCGATCCTGATCGGCTTTTTCTGCGGCATCCTACCGGGCATCGGCGCCACCCTCGCCGCGTTCATGGGTTACAACGAGGCGGTGCGCTGGTCCAAGGACCGGTCCGAGTTCGGCAAGGGCAAGATGGAGGGCGTGATCTCCTCCGAGACCGCCAACAATGCCGCCACCGGCGCCGCCATGATCCCGCTGCTGGCCCTGGGACTCCCCGGCGGCGCGCTCACGGCCATGATGGTCGGCGTATTCCAGATGCACGACATGGAGCCGGGACCCCTGGTGTTCATCAACAGCGCCGACCTGGTGTGGGTGGTGTTTTCGGCGATGTTCTTCGCCAACCTGTCGATCCTGCTGATCGGCTGGCTGGAAACCAAGACCATCATCAACCTGCTCAGGATACCGTTCCAGTTCTTGGCTCCGCTCATCCTCTGCCTGGCCACCGTGGGCTCCTACGCCGTGCGCGGCCTGACCATCGACATCATCGTGATGTTCATCGCCGGGGTCGTGGGGTTCTTCCTGCGCCGTTCGGGCTACTCCCTCGCGGGCATCGTGCTCGGGCTGATACTTGGCCGGATCGGCGAGCAGACCTTCGCCCAGGCCATGCAGATGCTGCATTTCGAATGGAGCGGCTTCTTCGGCCGGCCCATCGCCCTGGCCCTGCTGGTGGCGGGCTTCGCCACGCTGGCCGGCAGCATTTACGGTGCCTTCTTCAGGCGGCGTCACTGACCGTCCCTGACTGGCCGAGGTGACTGCGGACCGGGCATCCATCCGGGCGGACGTCTTTGTCATCGGCGGGGGGCTTGCGGGTCTTCGTGCGGCCGCTGCCGCACGGCGTGCAGGACGCGACGTGGTCATCGCATCGCGGGGCAGGGCCGGGGCGGGCGGCTGCTCGGTGCGGGCATCCGGCGGCTTCGCGGCGGCCACCGATCCGGCGGACACGCCCCGTGACCACTGCATGGATACCCTGTCCGGCGGGTACGGTATCGGCGAGCGGGAACTGGTCCGGCGCATGACCGAAGAGGCGCCGGCCCGCCTCGGGGAACTCGCGGCCGAGGTGGATGGTTTCGCCCGGCATGACGGCAGGCTTCAGGGTGCCCCTGCGCCGGTCCACGGATTCCCGCGCTCGGTACAGTACCTGCCCGGCATGCCCCGGCTGCTGGCGTGCCTGCGCGATCAGCTGGAACGGGCCGGCGTTCGGGTGCTTGACCGCCAGCGCTGTGTCCGGCTGGACCGGGAGGCAGGCAGCCGGGTCCGGGGACTGTGGCTGTTCGACGAGCGGACCCTCGCCCTGCGCTACGGGTCCGCCGGGGCCGTGGTCCTGGCGGGCGGCGGATGTGGCCGGCTCTACCCGGTCACGTCCAACGGGCCGGACGCGACCGGCGACGCCTTCGCCCTCGCCCTGGATGCCGGATGCGCGCTCCGGGACATGGAATTCATCCAGTTCACCCCCACCGCGTTCGCGGCCCCCGCGTCCGTCAGGGGAAGAACCATCGTGGGTACACTGCTCACCCTCTCCGGCGTGGTGCTGACCAACAGCAAGGGGGAACGGTTCATGGGGCGGTATGACCCGGACCGCATGGAACGGGCCGATCGCGCCACGCTGGCGCGGGCCGTGGCGGAGGAGGTACTGGCCGGCCGGGGCTCGCCCAACGGCGGCGTGTTCCTCGACGTACGCTCCGTTCCGTCCGCCGAACTGGACCGGCACCGACCGGGTTTCCACGGATTCTGCCAGGAGGCGGGCCTGGATCCAGCGACAGAACTCCTGGAGACGGCGCCGTCCGCCCATACCTGCCTCGGCGGCGTGGCAGTGGACGGGGAGATGCGGGCCTGCGAGGGGCTGTACGCCGCGGGGGAGGCGGCGGGCGGTGTGCACGGCGCCAATCGGTTATCCTCCAACAGCCTGATCGACGCGCTCGTGGGCGGATGGCGGGCAGGAAAATCCGCCGCCGCCTCGTGTGTGAAACCCGTCCCGGAGCCCGCCGGCGAGGCGCCGCCGGTCCCGGCGCGGGGGCAGTGGGACCCCGCGGGGCTGCTGGCTGATCTGCGCCGTGTCATGGGTGATCGGGCAGGCGTGGTGCGAAGCGGGGAGGGGCTTTCGGTCGGTCTCCGCGAGGTTGCCGAAATCGGGAAAAGCATGCAGTCACTTGCCGGCAGGGGCGTTACCGACCCCGGCAAATGGCTTGATCTTCTTGGCCTGATAGCCACGGCCGAGGGTATACTGACGGCATCCCTGATGCGGGAGGAATCCCGCGGCGCGCACTGCCGCCGGGATTTCCCGACACCGGGCGAGGACGCCTGGATCGGCAGTATCCATCTCACGCGGCACGGGGGTAAGCTGAGTGCGCGGTTCCTGTCCATAGACCATGCCATCTGACCGGATTGAATCGGAATTCGTGATCGTCGGCGCCGGCTCCGCCGGCTGCGTGCTGGCGAACCGTCTCAGCGAGGCCGGCTACAGCGTGACCGTCCTGGAGGCGGGGCCCCGGGACCGCCGCCTGATGATCCACATCCCCATCGGGGTCTACAGTGTCTACAGGGATCCTGCGTTGAACTGGAATTACCGGGCGGAACCGGACCCGGGAGTCAAGGGCAGGGAGGTGGAACTGCCGCGGGGCAAGGTGGTTGGCGGCTCCTCCAGCATCAACGCCATGGTGTACATGCGCGGCCATCCGCTTGACTATGACCGCTGGGCGGGGCAGTACGATCTGCCCCAGTGGGGTTTTGCGCATTGCCTGCCCTATTTCATGGCGGGCGAATCGTCCGACCGCGGCGCCGACGAATGGCGCGGGGACAGCGGCCCCCTGGGTGTCACCCGGGGCAGCATGGAAAACCCCCTGATTGACGCTATGTGGGAAGCCGGGGACACCTCGGGGCAGGGACAGTCCGGCGATCTCAACGGGTTCAGACCGGAGGGAGTCGCCCGGCTCGACCGTACCACCCGCGGCGGACGGCGCTGCTCCGCCGCCGTGGCCCATCTTCGCCCCGCGCTGACGCGTCCCGGGATGAAGCTGGTGACCGGCGCCCTGGTCCACCGGATCGAAGTCGACCACGGCATTGCCCGGGGAGTGCGTTTCTCACTGCGCGGCAGGATGATGGAGGCCATGGCCACGAAGGAAGTGATCCTGTCGGCCGGAGCCATCAATTCTCCCCAGGTGCTGAAACTCTCGGGCATCGGTCCGGAGAAGGAACTGAACAGCCATGGAATCCGCCCGGTGCACGTCCTGCCCGGCGTGGGAGAGAACCTGCAGGATCATCTGACCATCCACTATGTGCAGGCCTGCACACGGCGGGTCACCCTTGACGGCCTGCAGCGGCCGTGGACGCGGCTGCGGGTGGGACTTCGCTGGCTGCTGGACCGGGGCGGAGTGGCCGGATCCAATATCTGGGAGATGGGCGGCCTCGTGTTCGGCCGTCCCGGATATTCCCATCCCAACCTGCAATACCATTTCGCCCCGGTGTGGCCGGAATACCGAGGCCGCGAAATCCGGCTGCACCAGGCATGGACCATGTCCGTGGACCAGTTGCGGCCCTTCAGCCGCGGGAGCGTGCTGCTGCGCAGCGCCGACCCGTCCGACCCGCCCAGGGCGCAGTTCAACTACCTGTCCGATTCCCGTGACCTGCAGGAACTGGTGGACGGGGTACGGCGTGCGGCGGAACTGTCTGCGCAGCGGGCCTTCGACCCCTTCCGCGGGCGCAGGATCCTTCCCGGGCCGGATGCGTCCACGGACGCGGACCTTGCCGACTACGTGCGTGAAAACGCCAGCACCGACTATCATCCCTGCGGCACCTGCCGCATGGGACGGGACGGGATGGCCGTGGTGGACGGGGAACTGCGGCTGCACGGCATTGAACGCCTGCGGGTGGTGGATGCCTCGGTGATGCCGGATGTCGTGAGCGGCAACCTCAACGCACCGACCCTGATGATTGCCGACCGAGCGGCGGACTTCATCCTCGGCCGGCCGCCAATGCCGCCCTACCGGCCCCGGTACCATTTCGACCCCTGACAGGCCCCTGTCGGTGGCCGTACTACTCCCGGTCCGCCGTCTCCTGGGCTCCGCCGTCCAGTTCCAGCCGTGATTCGCGCCGGAAGATGTAGATGCCGGATCCCACGATCACGGCGATGCCAACCCAGGTGACGGAGTCCGGGAAGTCGTCGAAGAACACCAGACCGAGGAGGGTGGCCCCGATGATCTCCACGTACTGGAGCGGCGCAAGGACCCCGACCGGCGCCCGCTGGAACGCGTAGACCACCAGCAGGTGCCCGGTGGTGGCAATGAGGCCCAGGGCCGCCAGCATCAGCCACTGGTCAAGGTCGGGCCGGACGGCTACAAGCGGCCCGAACCCGGCCGAGTCGCCGAGTGAAACGGCAATGCTCATGACCAGGAATCCGAAGATGCCGGCAAGGAACTGCAGCCTGACCGGCTCCACGGTCATGACCATCTTGCGGGTCAGGAGGATGTAGAAGGAGAAACTGACCGCCGCTCCCACGGGATAGAGCACAGCCCAGCCCACGTCGGCGAATGTCGGGCGGATGATGATCATCGCGCCGATGAACCCCACGGCAATGGCGGTCAGCCGCCGCCATCCCACCTGTTCGCGGAGCAGGACGGCGGACAGCAGGGTGACCAGCATCGGCTCGATGAAGAAGATGGAGATGGCGTCGGCCAGGGGGAGGTGGGCCAGGCCGGAAAAGAACAGCACCGTGGCGAGGGCGATCAGGCATCCCCTGGCGGCGTGCAGCCACAGGCGCCGGTCGAACCAGGCCCCCCTGGTGTGCAGAACGAGCGGCAGCATGAACAGCACCTGGAACAGGAACCTGCACTGGGCGATCTGGCCCGGGGATATGATGCCGGCCAGGGATTTTGCGATCGCATCGATGCCGGGTAGGATCAGCATTGCCAGCACCATCAGGCCCATGGCCTGGGCGTTGTGGTTCTTCGCGGCGTAGGACACTGGTTGTCGGGGGGGAGTCGGCACCGGGGAAAGACCGGGAGTCAGTCGGGTGCGTTGGCGCCCGCCGGGCGGCGGTGCGGCCTTCGCCGCCCGGATTGTATTGCGAAACCGAGGTGCGGTGCATGATCGATTTTCGGATGCCGGCAATCCAGGCCGTGAATTCACCTATACTCCGGAGTTCTCCGTTTTCACTCCCGACCGGGTTCCCGCCAACCCCTGCATGCCATGCCGATTTTCCCCGTTCCGTGTGTCCCGGGACCATGAGCGCAACAACCATTTACTGGCACGACTATGAAACCTTCGGCGCGGATCCCGTCAGGGACCGGCCGTCGCAATTCGCCGGCCAGCGTACCGATGAGGAGCTGAATGCCGTCGGTGAGCCCCTGGTGCTGTTCTGCCGCCCGCCGGTGGACCGGCTGCCGTCGCCCGAGGCCTGCCTCATCACCGGCATCACGCCGCAGATCGCACGCGAACGCGGGGATATCGAGGCGCGGTTCATTGCCGGGATTCTGGAACAGCTGTTCATGCCGGGCACTTGCGGGACCGGCTACAACTCCCTCAGGTTCGACGACGAGGTGACCCGCCACACGCTGTTCCGCAACTTCCACGACCCCTATGCCAGGGAGTGGCGGGATGGCTGCTCCCGCTGGGACATCATCGACCTGACCCGCATGACCGCGGCCCTGCGGCCGGAGGGAATCCGGTGGCCGTCGAAGCCCGACGGAAATCCCAGCTTCCGCTTGGCGGACCTTGCTGCGGCCAACGGTCTGGAACATGCGGAGGCCCATGACGCCCTTTCCGACGTGCAGGCAACCATTGCGCTCGCCCGGCTGCTCAGGGACCGCCAGCCGCGCCTTTATCGGTGGCTGTTCGACCTGCGTCACAAGCGGAAGGTAGCGGAACTGGTCGATATCCCGGCAGGCACTCCCCTGGTGCACACCGCCCGGGTGCATCCCGCCGCAAACTGCTGCACCTCCCTGGTGCTGCCCCTGGTCTATGAAACGCGCAACCGCAACAGCGTGCTGGTGTACGACCTAAGGATGGACCCGGCGCCGTTTCTCGACCTGCCCCCGGAGGAACTGCACCAGAGGCTGTATACCCCGGTTGCCGAACTGGGGGATTCGGCCATGCGACTGCCGGTGCATTCCGTGAAAATCAACCGCTGTCCGGCCCTCGCGCCGGCCGCGACGCTGGACGACGCGGCGCAGACGCGGACCGGCCTGGACCTTGCGGCTTGCGCCCGGCACCGTGAGCGGATCCGTGACCACGCGGATTTCGCCCGCAAGGTCGAGCAGGCCGTCGCCTCACGGGATTTTCCCGCCGCCGGGGACGTGGACGAGTCCCTCTACGGCGGTTTCCTGAACGATCACGACCGCAACCTTTGCCGGCGCATCGTGAGCGCCTCGCCGGCGGAACTGGCCGCCGGCGGCCATGATTTCCATGATGAGAGGCTGCCGGAACTGCTGTTCCGCTACCGGGCCCGCAACTGGCCGGACAGTCTCGATGCCCTGGAGCGGGAACAGTGGCAGGCGCATTGCGAGGACCGCTACCACGATGAACGCACCGGGCTCGAACCCTATTTCGAGCGTCTGGCGGAACTGCGCCTCGAGGTCGGCGATGATCCGTCCGGCGTCCGGGTCCTGGATGCCCTCGAGGACTGGGCGGATATCCTGCTCGCGGCCGCCTGAGACCCTCCCTTGGTCCTGGAAACGGCCACTGCGGGTTACCCGGCCGGCGTCCGCTGCAACCGCGCTCCACCAATCCGCCGCGAAGACGATGCACCCGGGAAGGATGCGGTAGAATCGCCCCCCCGTGGGCAGTTGTAACAACCCGGACACAGCATTCCATTCAGATCATGCCAACCATCCATTACATTCTCCACGACGGAACCGAACATGCCATCGACGCCCCGCTCGGGGACACCGTGATGATGGTCGCCATGCGTAACAACTTCCAGGGCATCCTGGCCGAGTGTGGTGGCGCTTGCAGCTGTGCAACCTGCCATGTGCACATCGACCCGTCCTGGGTGGACCGTCTGCCGCCCAAGGAGGATCTGGAGGAGGAGATGCTGGACTTTGCCGAGGACGTGGACGAAACCAGCCGCCTGAGCTGCCAGCTCAAGGTCACGAAGGAACTGGACGGGCTCATCGTCAACGTCCCGGAAAAGCAGTATTGACCGGGGAAAACCGATGGCCAGGAATGACCGAGTCGCCCCGCATCGCACCCTGCCGGAATCGTCCCCGCTATCATGAACGAAAGCAACCAGCATCCCATCGGCGAATTGCTGTGGCAGCCGGATTCGGCGGCAGCCAGAAAATCAAATCTATTAAGATTTATCAATAAAATATCTGATAAATTTAAAGTAAATACTGATTATAAGTCCCTGCACCGCTGGAGCACGGATCAAAGCCCGCTTTTCTGGGCGGAGATCTGGGAGGAAATGGATGTGCTCGGCGACCGGGCGGATGGGGATGTACTCGAAAACCCGGGCGCGATGCCCGGGGCCAGGTGGTTTCCCGGCTGCCGGCTGAATTTCGCCGAGAACCTGCTCAGGTTCCGCGACGAGCGCTGTGCCCTGATCTTCCGTTCGGAAGGCGGCGGCGAGACCCGCTACAGCTACCGGGAACTCCACCGCGAGGTGGCCCGCCATGCCGCCATGCTGCGGGCGCTGGGCGTGGCGCCCGGCGACCGGGTCGCGGGCTACATGGCCAATATCCCGGAAACCGTGTTCGCCATGCTGGCCGCGACCGCCCTCGGGGCCACCTGGTCCTCCTGCTCGCCGGATTTCGGTACCCGGGGTGTGCTGGAGCGCTTCGCCCAGATCGGACCCAGGGTCCTGTATTGCGTGGACGGATACCGTTACAACGGCAAGCCCTACGGGATTCTCGATTCCGCCGCCGATGTCGCGGCGGAACTGCCGTCGCTCGAGCGGGTGATCGTGGTGCCCTTCCTCGGGACGGCGCCGGACCTGCCGGATGATGCCAGGTTCACCCTCCTCGAAGAGGTTCTGGCGCCCCACGGGGCAGCCGAAGAGGTCAATTTTGTCCGGATGCCGTTCGATCATCCGCTCTATATCCTCTATTCCTCCGGCACCACCGGCGCACCCAAGTGCATCGTCCACGGCGCCGGGGGCACGCTGCTGCAGCATCTCAAGGAACACCGTCTGCACTGCGACCTTCGTCGTGAGGACACTTTGTTCTTCTTTTCCACCTGCGGCTGGATGATGTGGAACTGGCTGGTCAGCGCACTGGCCACGGGCTGCACCCTGGTGCTGTATGACGGGTCGCCGTTCTTCCCGCGCCGCCGAAGCCTCTGGCAGATGGCCGGCGAACTCGGCATCACGGTGTTCGGCACCAGCGCCCGCTATATCGCAGCGTGCGCCAAGGCCGGCCTGAACCCGGGCGGGGAGTACGACCTGTCGGCGCTGCGTGCGGTGCTGTCCACGGGTTCGCCGCTCGCGCCCGAAAGCTTTGACTACGTCTACGAACGGATCGGCCGGAACCTGATGCTGTCCTCCATGTCCGGGGGCACGGACATCGTGTCCTGCTTCGTTCTCGGCAATCCCCTGATGCCGGTGCACCGGGGCGAGATCCAGTGCCCCGGCCTCGGCATGGCGGTGGATGTGTTCGGCGAGGACGGACCGGTGCGCGGGGAACGGGGCGAACTGGTCTGCACCCGGCCGTTTCCCTCCATGCCCCTGGGGTTCTGGGGGGAACCGGACGACAGCCGTTTTCTCGACGCCTACTTCTCCCGGTTCCCGGGCGTCTGGACACAGGGCGACTACGCCGAGATCACCGCCGCCGGCGGCATGGTGATCTACGGCCGCTCCGACGCGGTGCTCAATCCCGGCGGCGTGCGGATCGGCACTGCGGAAATCTACCGCCAGGTGGAAAAGCTGGATGTCGTGCTGGAGAGCCTTTGCATCGGCCAGAACTGGTCCAACGACGTCCGGATCGTCCTGTTCGTGCTCCTCAGGGAAGGGGCGGAACTGACGGAGGAACTGCAGAAGGAGATCCGCCGGGTCATCCGTGAAAACACCAGTCCCCGCCATGTTCCCGCCAAGATCATCGCGGTACCGGATATCCCCCGAACGTTGAGTGGAAAAATTGTCGAATTGGCGGTAAAAAACATTGTTCACGGTGAACCGGTCCGCAATACCGAGGCGCTGGCCAATCCGCAGGCCCTCGATCATTTCAGGGATCTGCCCGAACTGGAGGAGAACTGACCCAACCCGGACCTCATACCTCATACGACCACTAGACACAGGAATTACCCATGCAAATCAACGATGTTTATCTGACCAGCGGCGTACGCACCGCTGTCGGCGACTACGGCGGCAGCCTCAAGGACCAGCGCCCGGGGGACCTCGCCGCCCAGGTGGTGCGGGAAGCCGTATCCAGGGCCGGTATCGCACCGGAAACCGTCGGCCACTGCGCCATCGGCAACGTGATCCACACCGAGGCCCAGGACATGTACATCTCGCGGGTGGCGGCACTGGGCGGCGGCCTGCCCCATGAAACCCCCGCGGTCACCGTCAACCGGCTCTGCGGCAGCGGGCTGCAGGCCATCGTCACCGCTTCCCAGCAGATACAGCTGGGGCTTTGCGATACCGCGGTGGGCGGCGGTGTGGAATCCATGAGCCGCGCGGGCTATGTCGCGGAAGGTGCCCGTTTCGGCAACCGGATGGGTGACGCGAAAATGGTGGACATGATGGTGGCGGCGCTGAACTGCCCCATCGAGCTGTACCACATGGGCGTCACCGCGGAGAACGTCGCGGAGAAATGGGGCGTCACGCGGGAGGACCAGGACGCACTGGCGCTCTCCAGCCACCAGCGCGCCCAGAACGCCATCGAAAGCGGGCGTTTCAAGGACCAGATCCTGCCCCTAGAGCTCAAGTCCCGCAAGGGCACCACGGTGTTCGAACAGGACGAGCACGTGCGATTTGACGCGTCTCCAGAGGACATGCAGAAGCTTCGCTCGGTGTTCAAGAAGGACGGCACCGTGACCGCGGGCAACGCGTCCGGCATCAATGACGGCGCCGCCGCCGTCGTGCTGATGTCAGGCAAAGCCGTGGAGGCCAGCGGGGTCAAGCCGCGGGCGAAGCTGCTCAAGTACGCTTTTGCCGGCGTGGAGCCGAAGTTCATGGGAATCGGCCCGGTCCCGGCGGTGAGGAACCTGCTGGAGAACACCGACTACTCGGTCGGGGACATCGACGTCTGGGAAGTCAACGAGGCGTTCGCCGCCCAGGCCATCGCGGTGGCCCGGGATCTCGGCCTGCCGGACGACCGCCTGAATCCCAACGGCAGCGGTATCGCCCTGGGACATCCCATCGGCGCCACCGGGGCCATCATCACCGTGAAGGCCATCTCCGAGCTTGAGCGTACCGGCGGACGGCTGGCAGTGGTGACCATGTGTATCGGCGGCGGCCAGGGGATTGCCGCACTGTTCGAGCGCGTCTGATCCGGACGCGGCCTGTTTCCAGGACATGGCGGGACCGCTTGAGGGAATCCGGGTCATCGACCTGTCCCGGATTCTCGCCGGTCCCTGGTGCACCCAGATACTGGGTGACTTGGGCGCCGAGGTCATCAAGGTGGAACACCCGGCGCGCGGCGACGACACGCGCCAGTGGGGTCCTCCCTGGCTCCGGGACACGCAGGGCAACCCCACCGGGGAGTCCTCCTACTACCTGTCGGCCAACCGCAACAAGGCTTCGCTGGCCGTCGACATACAAAAGCCGGAAGGCCAGCGTCTGCTCCGGCAGCTTGTCCGCAAGAGCGACATCTTCATCGAGAACTTCAAGGTCGGCGGACTCGCCAGGTACGGACTCGACTGGGAGGCCCTTTCCCGGGAACAGCCGGGGCTGATCTACGTTTCCATCACCGGCTTCGGCCAGACCGGGCCCATGGCGGACCAGCCGGGATACGATTACCTGATCCAGGGGCTGGGCGGGCTCATGAGCATCACCGGCCGGCCGGAAGATACCCCCGGGGGCGGGCCCCAGCGGGTTGGTATCGCAGTCTCCGACATTACCACCGGCCTGTATGCAACCATCGGCATTCTCGCGGCGCTGCATCATCGGGACCGCACCGGGGAAGGGCAGTACATTGATCTGGCACTGCTCGATACCCTGGTGGGGTGGCTGGCAAACCAGGCGTCCAGCTACCTGACCGGCGGCGTGCTGCCGGGACTGACCGGCAAATGGCATCCCAGCCTCGCGCCCTACCAGCCCTTCCGCACCCAGGACGGGAACATCATCATCGCCGTGGGCAACGACACCCAGTTCACCGGCTTGTGCCGTTTTATCGGGCGGCCAGAACTGGCCGAAGACGCGCGCTTCTCGACCAACCCGGAGCGAAACCGGAATCGCGCGGCTCTTGAGGGCGAGCTTGAGCGGGAGTTCGAGAAGCGCCCGAGCGCCTACTGGCTGGAACACCTGCCCCGGGAAGGGGTGCCTGCCTCGGCCATCAACAATATCGCCGAGACATTCGAGATGCCACAGATCGAGGCCAGGGGCATGCGGATCGAACTGGACCATCCCCTGTCGGGAACGGTTGCGGGCGTGGCCAACCCGCTGAATTTCTCCCGGACCCCGGCAACCTACCGCCGGGCTGCGCCCCTGCTTGGCGAGGATACCGGGCGAGTGCTGAGGGAAGTGCTCGGATTGGACAGCGAGGAGCTTCGGCGATTGTGCGAAGCGGGCGTTCTGGGAGGAAATTCCGGCACATCGGAATAGTCTTCCCTGGCTGTATCGGGCAGGAGTATGAGGAAGGGTATTGCGGCAGGCCTTCGAAAACCTTGCCGAGCCCGGCTGATGTCGGGTCAGCTCCAGGTCCCGGCGTGCTGTTTCAGGATGTCCTCCATGGTTTCCGAGAACGCTTCCAGGTCCCTGTCGGTGTGCGGCAGCATCAACGCGACAAAGCCCCTTCGGGCAATATAGAAACCACGCTCCAGCAGGTCCAGGAACACCAGCTGCTTGATCCGATCATCGCTGGCGACCAGGTCCTGCGGGTCGCGGATCTCCGTACGGCAACCGTGCAGGTTCATCAGCGAGCCGATCCCGGTCAGGTGGACCGGGGCGCTGCACTCCTCGGCCATGGTGTTCAGTCTATGACGCAGCGAGTCTCCTCGTGCATTGAGCGCAGTTGCCGCCAGGGGTGTGAACACCTCTCCCATCGCCGCTGCGCCTGCGGCCATGCTCAGGGTGTTGTTGTTGAAGGTGCCGGCATGGGGCATGGCATTCGGCCGCCCCGGGTCGTACATCGCCATGATTTCCTGGGTGCCGCCGAAGGCGCCGAATGACATCCCGCCGCCGATGTACTTGCCGAGCGTGGTGAGGTCAGGTAGCACATCGTAGTGCTGCTGTGCACCGCCCGGTGACAGGCGGGAGGTCATCACCTCATCGAAGATGAGGATGGTGCCCGCATTCCGGGTTTCCTCCCGCAGCATGCAAAGAAAATCCGGGTCCGCGGGCAGGCACCCGGCGGAACCCATCATCGGCTCGACCAGGACACAGGCCAGGTCGCCGGCGTTGCCGCGGATGAGTTCGCGGGTGGCGTCAATCCGGTTGAACCGTCCCAGAACGAAATCATAGGGAGCATTGATGGGAATGCCGCCGTCGCCGAAATAGAGCAGACCGCCATGGTAGCCGCCGTGCATGACCATGACCCGCCCCCGACCGGTGTGATGCCGGGCGGTGGCGATGGCCATCAGGTTTGCCTCGGTGCCCGAATTGGTGAAGCGGACCCGCTCGATGGACGGAAACCGCCCGCAGACCAGTTCCGCTAGGCGGATCTCATGGGTATTGTGCGCACTCAGGTTGATGCCGCAGTCCAGCGCGCTGTCGATGGCGGCCCGGATCACCGGATGGGTATGCCCGAACAGCCCCGCAGTGTACTCCCCAAGGAGATTCAGGTACTCATGGCCGTCGGCATCGGTGATGCGGGCGCCGTGTCCGGACACCGCGCGCAGGGGAAAGGGATCATGGTACAGAATCGTGCGGGTGTTGCCGCCGGGCATGAACTGCCGGGCCTGGTGATGCGCCGCCTCCGATGCCGGGTTGTCGGCGACATAGCGCGCCCGCGCCTTGGCGAGCGCCGCATCGAGGCGGGGGCGATCGCTGTCCGGGACCGGCATGGCGCGGCCTTCTCAGTGCCCCTCGAAACCGATGAGGACGTTCACGGTGTTGATGCCGATCTCCTCCACCGCGTAGCCGCCCTCCATGATGAGCAGCGTGGGGAGGTCCAGTGCGCCGATGACCGTGCCGTAGCGTCTGAAATCGTCCGAGGTGAGGCGGAAAAACGAGATCGGGTCATCCTCGAAGGTGTCCACGCCCAGCGAAACCACCAGTGCGTCGGGACCGTACTCCCGGATCCGGTTGCAGGCGTGCCTCAGCGCCTCGCTCCAGGTATCGTAGGCGGTACCGGGACCGAGGGGATAATTGTGGTTGAAGCCCTCACCCGGGCCGGCACCGGTTTCGTCGGCATAGCCGAGAAAATGGGGGAAGGCCTCCCTGGGATCGCCGTGAAGGGAGACGAACTGCACGTCGTCCCGGTGATAGAAAATGGCCTGGGTGCCGTTGCCGTGATGGAAGTCCACGTCCAGGACCGCCACTCTCGATGCGCCTTGGTCCAGAAAGGCCTGGGCGCAGACCGCGGCGTTGTTGATGAAGCAGTAGCCGCCGTACTGGTCGGCGGATGCATGGTGCCCGGGCGGGCGGCAAAGGGCGAAGACGCTGTCGCCGGCGGACCGGACCCTGGACTGGGCGGTGAGCGCCACGTTCGCACTGGCACGGGCCGCGGTCCATGTCCCTTCGCAGATGGAGGTCTCGAGCGCCATGGCATAGTAACCCAGCCGGCCCTCGATGTGATCCGGGATGCGCTGCTGCATGCCGCGGGCGGGAAAGACGCAGGGAATGGCCTCGCCCCGGTATCCCGTGGCCTGCCATTCGGCCCAGCAGGACTGCAGGAATTCCACGAACCCCCGGTCATGTATGCGCAGCACGGGATCGATGCTGAAGTCCTCGGGTCCGATCACCCCGCCAAGCCGCACCTCGCGAATCCGTTCGAGGACAAACTGCATGCGCTCCGGGCATTCGAACGGCGGCACCAGTTCCCCGCCGTAGAGTTCGGTTTTCGCGTTGCGCAACTCGTGGTCGGGGCTGTAGACGGTCAGCATGGCGTATTCCAGGTGGCGGGGCGGATCAGCCGGCAGGGAGGCGCCGGTCCAGGGACCAGCCGGGGATGGCCCCGGACGCGGCCTCGAAGGCCTTGCCGGCCTCCATGACCTTGCGGTCCGCATAGGTGCGCGCAACCAGCTGGATGCCGGTGGGCACTCCGTTGCCTCCCACCCCCGACGGCACGGCGAGGGCGGGGCAGCGGCTCAGCATGTTGAAAGGGTAGGTCAGCGACCAGTATTCCTCGTCGGAGATCACGATTTTCCCGTTGATCAGCACCTCGCTGTCCGGCCAGGTGAATTCCGCCGGGATGTGGTTGGTGGCCAGGGTGGGGCAGACGAACAGGTCGAACCGGTCCATCAGCGGACCGAACACCCGGTACATTTCCACCTTGATCTGCAGCGAGCGCAGATAATCCGCCCGGGTGGACTGGCGCGCCCGCTCGATGAAGAAGACCGTGTAGTCGGCAAGATCCCTGCGGTGGGTGTCCAGCAGTCCCTGGATGGTGGCCGCCCAGTTGTGCGACCAGTACGAATGGGCCGCATGGATGATCTCATGGTTCCAGCCGAGGTCGACGTACTCCACGATTATATTAACCAATGGAACCAAAAGAACGAATGACCCGACAGATTCGATAGAAAATGGCTTATTTATTGGATTTTTCCAATTGGTTCAGAATCAGTCGCATGATTGTCCGCGTCCCGATTTTCTCTCTGGTGTTGAACATGGTGTTGAACATTTTGTCCATTCGATTACAATGGCCCCATGGAAACGAACGTCAAACGCGTCGCACAGATCAGGGTTTCCCTGACCAAGCGCGCCGTCGAATCCATGGAGCCCGCCGACCGTCCCTACATCGCCTGGGATGACCGGCTGACCGGCTTCGGCGTCCGCATCCAGCCTTCCGGCATCCGGACCTTCGTTGTCAACTACCGTGCCGGCGACGGCGGACGGAGGGCCGCCAACCGGCGGGTGACCCTGGGGCGGTTCGGGCGCATGACCCCGGACGAGGCCCGGCGCAAGGCGAAGAAGATCCTCGGCCAGGTTGCCTCTGGCGAGGACCCGGCCGGAGAGCGCGCCGTTGTCCGTGCCATGCCCACGCTGGGAGAGGCGTTTGAAGAGTATCTGGCCGCTAATCCGAAACGCAAGGAAAAGACTGTGCAACTGTACCGCCGGAACCTTCGGGTGTGCTTCGGAGATTGGATATCCCGTCCCATGGACCGGATCGGACGTCTGGATGTAGAAGCGCGATTCAACCGGATCACGGAATCGAACAGCTGGTCCACCGCCAACCAAGCGACATCGATGCTTCGGGCCATCTACCGTCGCTCCTGTATCGACCACGAGAGCCTGCGCAACCCGGTGGAACTCTGGACCGCCGGGGGCGGGCGTTTCAACCCCAAACGTCGCCGGCGCATCTCCTCGCCAGACGAGGTGCTGCCGCGCTGGTTCGCAGCCGTGGAGGCGGTGGACATGCCGGAAGACCACCGGGACATTTTTCTGGTGGGGGCCTACACCGGCATGCGCCTGGGGGAGGTGGTCTCCCTGCAATGGGACCGAATTGATCTGGAGCAACAGATTCTGCGGGTGGAAGAGACAAAGACCGGGGAGCCCCTGGAACTGCCGATCACCCGTCAACTGGCCGCCGTGTTCGGACGCCGGCGGGAAGAACGGCAAGGCCCTGCAACCCGGGAAGATGCAAATGACGGATCGGATGCAGAAGATGGAGGATGGGTGTTTCCGTCTCCGCTGAATCCCCGGGGATACCTGACGGGGATTCACCGGTACCATGCTGACATTTCCCGGGAGGCGGGCACCCGGTTCTGGTTCCACGGGCTGCGCAATGCGTTCATCACGGTGGCCGAGCGGGAACTGATGCTGCCGCGTTCCCTGACCAAGCGGCTGGTGAATCATGCCCGGCCCACGGACGTGACCGAGGGGTATGCCGCCGACTGGACGGTCCATCAACTGCGGGGGCCGGCCCAGCAGGTGGCCGACCGGATCGACGAACTGGTTCAGGCGTCGCCATCGGAAGCCACGGCGTAGCAATGGGAGACAAGTTCGCCATGACCCGCCGTGCCCGGCGATTGGGGACCGCCATCGAGGACGCCTACCTGGCAGGCGCCTCCGCAAGGGAGGTGGCGGAACGCCTGGCGATCACTCAAAACGCCGTATGGCGCATCCTGCGGGAGCGGGGCGTTCCGACCCGCCACCGGGGGCATCGGCTGGACGAGCCGATGGTCCGGCGGCCGAAGTCCCGGAGCCGCTGTTTCGTCAACCTCTGGCTGTGCCGGCCGCTGGACACGGGGGCGGGGCGATGAACGGGCCGAACCGGGACAATGTCGGTCCCCGGATCCGGTGGGACGGCCGGGAGTGCGTGGTAACCCTGCCGATGGCGGGCGGGGGGAACCTCGAAGCGAAGTGGACGCCGGAGACGACGTACGTGGTCCGCATCCGGGAGGCGGGGATCGGAGAGTGGAGCTTCGGATTCGAGACGCCGGTGGCCGGGGCCACTTTCCGGAGCCTTCGGCCGGATACCGAATACGAGGTGGAGTTCCGCGTGCGGGGCCCGTCGGGAGAGGGCGACCCGGTCCTCGCCCGCTTCCGCACCGGCCCGGCCGGGGAAAGCGGAAAGGTGGTTCCGTTCCCGAAGCGGTGATGCCGGTATCGGCATTGGGCGGTATGCCGTCATGAATGAACTGCAGGACGAAACGACCGGGTGGGATGGGGATTCCACATCGCTGCCGATGACTCCGGCCGTTGCCGAGGTTCAGGCCGGGGTCGGGCAACTGGTGATGGAGCACGGCGAATACGTTCCGCTGGAACTGCTGCTCGCCATGAACTTTCTGGACTATGAAAACTACCGGTCATGGCGGGAAGGGCGTTGCCGAACCCTCGACGACATCCTGTCAGACGAATCCGACGACATGCGGGAACTGCTCGGAACGGCGGGGGCATGGGCGGCGGAGTTGGGCCTGGAACCGGAAGCAATGGAATTTCATGGCTGGTGGGAAAACGCGGGGGCGGTTCTCGCCGCATCGTCCGATCCGGCACTGGACAGGATGCTGCGCATCCGGTTTCGTCGCGGCCGGGAGGATGAACAGACGGACCTTTTCCTCGACACCGCCCCGGCCCGGGCCGTCACCAGGCTGGTCGACGCGCTGGCGGAAGGCGATGCGGGGAAATCTTGGGAGGAACTGGCCAATCTGGACCG
>VYFG01000117.1 GCA_009842505.1 Gammaproteobacteria bacterium | reverse complement strand
CCGCGAGGGCGGCCGCACCGTGGGTGCGGGCGTGGTGTCCAAGATCCTCGCCTGATCACCGAGTCAATTATTTTAGGAAGAGTAGCACCGTGAAGGTCGAAAACCAGAAAATCCGGATCAGCCTGAAAGCCTTCGATCACAAGACGATCGACCGCTCGGCGTTGGAGATAGTCGATACCGCGCGCCGCACCGGCGCGCTGGTGATGGGCCCGATCCCCTTGCCGACCAAGATCGAAAAGTACACGCTGCTCAGGTCTCCCCATGTCAACAAGAAGGCCCGCGACCAGTTCGAGATCCGCACCCACAAGCGCATCCTGGATATCGTGGAGCCCACCGACAAGACCGTCGACGCCCTGATGAAGCTGGATCTGGCGGCGGGCGTTGACGTCGAAATCAAACTCAACTGACGATCGGCAGGACAGATCAATGTCTATCGGACTGGTAGGAAAGAAAATCGGCATGACACGGGTCTTCAGCGAGGACGGCGTGTCCACCCCGGTCACCGTGATCGAGGTGACCCCCAACCGCGTATCCCAGGTGCGCACCGAGGTAGCGGACGGCTACAACGGCCTGCAGGTGACCGTGGGCGAGCGGCGGGCCAGCCGCGTGTCCAGGCCCATGCGGGGGCATTTTGCCAAGGCCGGCGTCGAACCCGGCCGCGGGGTCTGGGAATTCCGTCTGGACGGACCCTCCGAGAACGAGGTGGGCAGCGATCTCACCGTGGAGATATTCGCCGTCGGCCAGAAGGTCGACGTCAGTGGCCGCAGCATCGGCAAGGGGTTCGCGGGCACCATCAAGCGGCACAACTTCCGTGGCGGGCGGGCGACCCATGGCAACTCCAAGGCCCACCGGCTGCCCGGTTCCATCGGCCAGAACCAGGACCCCGGCAAGGTGTTCAAGGGCAAGAAGATGGCTGGCGGAATGGGCAACCGGAACCGTACCCAGCAGAACCTGGAGGTGGTGCGCGTGGACAGTGAGCGCAACCTGCTCCTGGTCAGCGGCTCCGTGCCCGGCGCCCGGGGCGCCGACGTGGTGATCCGTCCGGCGGTCAAGGCCCGGCCGGAAGGCGCCGAGGCCTGAAACAGCGGAAAAACAGCATAAGAGAGCCTGACAATGTCCGTTCAACTAGCAGTCAACAGCACCTCCGGCAGCGGGAACGAAACCGTGCAGCTGTCCGACGCCTTCGGCGCCGACTATAACGAGGCGCTGATCCATCAGGTGGTGGTGGCCTACCGGGCGGGTGCCCGGGCCGGCACCAAGGGCCTGAAGAACCGCTCCCAGGTGGCGGGCGGCGGGGCCAAGCCCTGGCGCCAGAAGGGCACCGGCCGTTCGCGTGCCGGCACCATCCGCAGCCCGATCTTCCGCGGCGGCGGCGTCACCTTCGGGGTCACCACCCGGGACCATTCCCAGAAGGTGAACCGCAAGATGTACCGCGCCGCGATGCGCTCCATCCTGTCGGAGCTGAACCGCCAGGGACGCCTGATCGTGGTGGACGACTTCTCCATGGACGCGCCGAAGACCCGGGACCTGGCCGGCACCCTGGAGGGGCTGGATGTGGTCGAGGCGCTGCTGGTCCTGGAGGAGGACAACCGGAACATCGAGCTGTCCGCACGCAACCTGCCCCGGGTGGCCGTGGTCAACAGCCGGGAGATCGATCCCGTGAGCCTGATCAGTTTTGACAAGGTGGTCGTCACGGTCGGCGCCGTGAAGAAGATTGACGAGGTGTTGCGATGAGCGCCGCCACCGCAGTGAAGGACGAACGCCTGTACCAGGTGATCCTGCGCCCGGTGATTACCGAGAAATCCACCATCGCCGCGGACAAGCGTCGCCAGATCGTCTTTGCCGTTCTGCCCGACGCCACCAAGCGCGAGGTGCGCCAGGCGGTGGAGAAACTGTTTGACGTCAAGGTGGACAGTGTCCAGGTCGTCAATGTGCGCGGCAAGGTCAAGCGGTTCGGCCGCATACCGGGAAAGCGCAGCGACTGGAAGAAGGCCTATGTCAGGCTGCAGGAAGGCCACGACATCGACTTCCTCGGACTGGCGGGCGCCTGACAGAACCAGCAGAGTAACAAGACATGGCACTAGCAAAACAGAAACCAGTCACTCCGGGCCAGCGCGGCATGGTCCGGGTGGTGACCCCGGACCTGCACAAGGGCAAGCCGTATGGTCCCCTGCTCGAACCCAAGAAGGCCATCGACGGGCGCAACAACGCCGGGCGCATCACCGTGCGCCATCGCGGCGGCGGCCACAAGCGGCAGTACCGCGTGGTGGATTTCAAGCGGGACAAGGACGGTGTCCCGGCGACGGTCAAGCAGCTGGAGTACGATCCCAACCGCAGCGCGCACATCGCACTGCTGGTCTATCGTGACGGGGAGCACCGGTATATCATTTCCCCCCGCGGCATCAAGGCGGGGGACTCGGTGATGTCCGGTCCCGGAGCGCCGTTCAACAACGGCAACTGCCTGCCCCTGCGGAACATACCGATGGGCACGGTGGTCCACTGCGTCGAGCTCAAGCCCGGCAAGGGCGCCCAGCTGGCGCGTTCCGCCGGCTCCTCGGTGCAGTTCGTGGGCAAGGAGGGTGCCTATGCCCAGCTCCGGCTCCGGTCCGGCGAGATGCGCAAGGTGCACCTGGACTGCCGCGCGACCATCGGCCAGGTCGGCAACTCGGAGCACAGCCTGAAGAAACTCGGCAAGGCCGGGGCCAAGCGCTGGCGCGGGGTGCGCCCCACGGTGCGCGGCGTCGCCATGAACCCGGTGGATCATCCCCACGGCGGCGGGGAGGGCCGGACTTCCGGCGGCCGCCACCCGGTGTCGCCCTGGGGCGTCCCCACCAAGGGATACCGGACCCGCACCAACAAGCGAACCTCTTCAATGATCCTCCGCAGAAGGAAGAAATAGTCATGCCACGTTCCATCAAGAAAGGTCCGTTCGTGGATCATCACCTCTGGGCCAAGATCGAGAAGGCGCGGGAGGAGAACTCCCGCAAGCCGATCAAGACCTGGTCGCGGCGTTCCATGATCATGCCGGAATTCGTCGGGCTGACCATCGCAGTGCACAACGGCCGCCAGCATCTGCCGATCCTGATCAACGAGAACATGGTCGGCCACAAGCTGGGCGAGTTTGCCCCCACCCGCACCTACCGCGGACACGCAGCCGGGAAGAAGGCCAGGTAAGCCATGGAAGCGAAAGCAGTATCACGTTACGTCAGGCTGTCCCCGCAGAAATGCCGGCTGGTGGCGGACCAGGTCCGCAGCCTGCCGGTGGAAAAAGCGCTCGAGCTGCTCCAGTTCAGCAATCGCAAGGGCGCGCTGCTGGTGCGCAAGACCCTGGATTCGGCCATTGCCAACGCGGAGCACAACGAAGGCGCGGATATCGATGAACTGTGGATCAACGCGATCATGGTGGATGAGGCGCCGGTCATGAAACGCTACCGCGCCCGGGCCAAGGGCCGGGGGGCCAGGATCATCAAGCGGAATTGTCATATCACCGTGAGCGTGAGTGACGAACCGCAACCGAAGCGGAGATAACCATGGGACAGAAAGTCAACCCGAACGGCATGCGTCTCGGAATTTCCCGGGACTGGAACACCAAGTGGTATGCCCCCAGCAGGGATTATGCCGCCACGCTGGCAAGCGACCTGAAGCTGCGCCGGTTCATCATGAAGCGGCTCGCCAACGCGGCGGTCAGCAGGGTGGTCATTGACCGGCCGGCGCAGAATCTGAACGTCACCATATACACCGCCCGTCCGGGCATCGTGATCGGCAAGAAGGGCGAGGACATCGAGCGCCTGCGGGCGGGTCTCAGTCGTCTGAACGGTTCGCCCGTGCAGGTGGCCGTGGAAGAGATCCGCAAGCCCGAACTGGATGCCAAGCTGGTGGCGGAGAACATCTGCCAGCAGCTCGAGAAGCGGATCATGTTCCGCCGTGCCATGAAGCGGGCGGTGCAGAACTCCATGCGGCTGGGTGCCGAGGGCGTCAAGGTGATGGTTTCCGGCCGCCTCAACGGGGCCGAGATCGCCCGCACCGAGTGGTACCGCGAGGGCCGGGTGCCCCTGCATACCCTGCGTGCCGACATTGACTACGGCGTCCACGAGGCGCTGACGACGTATGGGATCATCGGCGTCAAGGTCTGGATTTTCAAGGGCGAGGTGTTCACCGAGGAAGCCGCGCCCGCCGAGACCCAGGAACAGAAAACCGAGGCGGCCTGAGTAAGGTCCTGTAGACGATGCTTCAACCGAAAAGAACGAAATTCCGCAAACAGCAGAAGGGTCGCAACCGGGGACTGGCGACCCGCGGCAACCGGGTCAGCTTCGGCGAGTACGGCCTGCAGTGTTCCGGCCGCGGCCGTCTCACGGCGCGCCAGATCGAGGCTGCGCGGCGCGCGATCACCCGCCACGTGAAACGCGGCGGCCGCATCTGGATCCGCGTGTTTCCGGACAAGCCGGTGTCCAAGAAGCCGCTGGAGGTGCGCATGGGCAAGGGCAAGGGCAATCCCGAGTACTGGGTGGCCCTGGTCCAGCCCGGCACCATGCTGTACGAAATCGAGGGTGTGCCGGAACCGCTGGCCCGCGAGGCATTCCGCCTCGCCAGCGCCAAGTTGCCGGTGCAGACAACATTTGCCAAGCGTCAGGTGGGTTGATGAAATCGTCGGAACTGAGATCGAAGACCGTGGAGGAGCTCAAGACGGAGCTGCTCGGGTTGCGCCAGGAACAATTCAACCTGCGGATGCAGCGCGGGGCGGGCCAGTTGGCCAGTCCTGCCCGTTTCGGGATCGTGCGCAGGGACATCGCCCGCATCAAGACCGTGTTGAACGAGAAAGCCGGAAACTGAGATGACCGCCACGAATACCGAAAAATCCCCGCGATCGCTGCAGGGCAGCGTGGTCAGCGCCGCGATGGACAAGACCATTACGGTGCTGGTGGAGCGCCAGGTCAAGCACCCGCTCTACAAGAAATACATCCGCCGCTCCACCAAGTTTCATGCGCACGATGAAAAGAACGCGTGCGGCGTGGGCGACGTGGTCCGTATCGAGGAATGCCGGCCCATCAGCAAGCACAAGTGCTGGCGCCTGGTGGAAGTGATGAGCAAGGCCGTCTAGGAGCTGACCATGATCCAGATGCAATCCATCCTGTCCGTGGCGGACAACAGTGGTGCCAAGCGGGTCCAGTGCATCAAGGTGCTGGGCGGCTCCAAGCGGCGCTACGCCGGCATCGGCGACATCATCAAGATCTCCATCAAGGAGGCCCTGCCCAACAGCAGGGTGAAAAAGGGCGATGTCTACAACGCGGTCATCGTCCGTACCCGCAGCGGCGTACGGCGGTCCGACGGATCCCTGATCCGCTTCGACCGCAACGCCGCCGTGCTGCTGAACGCGAATCACCAGCCCATCGGCACCCGGATTTTCGGGCCGGTGACCCGCGAACTGCGGTCGGAGAAATTCATGCGGATCATCTCCCTGGCGCCAGAGGTCCTGTAGCCGTCCCGCCAGGAGATCACCGGAGAATCGAGAGAGTTCATCATGCAGAGAATCAAGAAAGGCGACGACGTGATCGTGACCGCGGGCCGTGACAAGGGCAAACGCGGCAATGTGCTCAGGGTCCTTGACGACGAACGGGCCCTGGTGGACAACGTCAACCTTGTCAAGAAACACAAGCGCGGCAATCCCAACACCGGGGAGACGGGCGGCATCATGGAGCAGGAGGCCCCGATCCACCTGTCCAACCTGGTGCTGTACAACCCGACCACGAAAAAGGGGGAGCGGATCGGTTACAAGCGGCTGGAGGACGGCCGCAAGGTCCGGTACTTCAAATCCAACGGGGAAGTCATCGATCTGGCCTGAGCCGGCATCGACACCTGGTTGCGACTGTGAGCAGAACCATGAGCAGACTGGAAGAACGTTATCACAATGAGATTGCGCCGAAGCTGTACGCGCAGTTCGAGTTTTCAAGCAGCATGCAGATCCCGCGCCTGGTCAAGATCACCCTGAACATGGGGCTGGGCGAGGCCGTGGCGAACAAGAACGTGCTGCAGACCGCTTCGGACGACCTGCAGAAGATCACGGGCCAGAAGCCCGTCATCACCAATGCGAAGAAGTCCGAGGCCGCGTTCAAGATCCGCGAGGGCTGGCCGGTCGGCGCCAAGGTGACCCTCAGGCGGGAGCGCATGTACGAATTCTTCGATCGCCTGATCTCGGTGGCCATTCCCCGGATGCGGGATTTCCGCGGCCTTTCGCCGAAGTCTTTCGACGGTCGGGGAAACTATTCCTTCGGTCTCAAGGAACAGATCGTGTTCCCCGAGGTCGACTATGACAATCTCGATGCGCTGCGCGGGCTCGACATCTGCATTACCACCTCGGCAAGGACGGATGAAGAGGCGATGGCGCTTTTGAGGGCATTTAACTTTCCGATCAGGAACTGAGGATATGGCGAAGAAATCCATGATTGCCCGTGAGGTCAAGCGGGCCCGGCTGGCGCAGAAACACGCCGCCCGGCGCGACCAGTTGCGCAAGACCATCACGAGCCCCGAGACCAGCGCGGAGGACCAGTGGGAAGCCATGATGCAGATGCAGAAGCTGCCCAGGGATTCCGCCAGGGTCAGGCGGCGCAACCGGTGCGAACTGACCGGCAGGCCCCACGGATACTTCCGCAAGTTCGGCCTGTGCCGGAACCAGCTGCGGGAGGTCATCATGCGTGGCGAGGCCCCGGGCGTGGTCAAGTCCAGCTGGTAAGTGAGGAAAGAATCATGAGCATGTCTGATCCCATCGCCGATATGTTGACCCGGATCCGGAACGGCCAGCACGCCGGGAAGAGTTCGGTTACCATGCCCGCCTCCCTGACCAAGTCTTCCATCGCGGAAGTGCTCAAGCAGGAGGGCTATATCAGGGAGTACAAGGTCGCCGGTGAAGGCTCCACGAAGGTCCTGGATATCGAACTCAAGTATTTCCAGGGCGCGCCCGTGATCGAGGAAATCAACCGCATCAGCAGGCCCGGCCGGCGCGTGTACGCCGGCTGCGGAGAGATCCAGCAGGTGCGCAACGGTCTCGGTGTGGCCCTGGTATCCACTTCCAAGGGAATCATGACGGACAAGGCGGCACGCGAAAGCGGAGTCGGCGGTGAAATCATCTGCACGGTGTTCTGAACCGGACAGATCCAGTCAGCAGGCAGACAACGCAAGAACAGTACCATGTCACGAATCGCAAAAGCCCCCATCCCGGTGCCGTCCGGGGTGGAAGTGAAAATCGAGGACGGCCGTTTCAGCGCCAAGGGGCCCAAAGGCGAGCTCGGTGTGGACCTCATGAACGGCATCAGCCTGGTCCGGGACGACGACGTCCTGAAAGTGTCCGTGGTCGATGCCGACCGCCGGACGTCGAAGAAGCTGGTCGCCATGTCGGGAACCACCCGGGCCCTGGTCAACAACATCATCACCGGCGTGACCAGCGGCTTCGAGCGCGTGCTGAACATCATGGGCGTCGGCTATCGTGCCCAGGTGCAGGGCACGAGGCTCAACCTGACCCTGGGCTTTTCCCACCCGGTGGTCTACGACCTGCCCGAGGGAGTGACCGCCGAGACGCCGAACCAGACCACCATCGTGCTCCGGTCTTCGGACAAGCAGTTGCTGGGACAGACCGCCGCAGAGATACGGGCGTTCCGTCCGCCGGAACCCTACAAGGGAAAGGGGATCCGCTACCGGGACGAGTACGTGGTGCGCAAGCAGGCGAAGAAGAAGTGATCGGGCCTGACGGTTCCATTCATCCGAGTATCGAGCTATGAGTGACAAGAAAAAGTCGAGATTGAGACGGGCGCGCAGGACCCGGGCCCGGATCGCCGGGCTCGAGGCGGTGCGCCTGACCGTGCACCGGACCCCGCGCCATTTCTACGCCCAGGTCATCGACGCCAGCGGCTCCAGGGTGCTGGCGGCGGCATCCACCCTGGACGCCGACCTGCGCAAGGAACTGAAGTACACCGGCAACACCGAAGCCGCGGGCGCCGTCGGCAAACGGCTGGCGGAAAAGGCGCAGTCGGCCGGAGTGGAAGCCGTGGCGTTCGACCGTTCCGGTTTCCGCTACCACGGCAGGGTCAAGGCATTCGCCAACGCCGCCCGCGAAGGCGGCCTCAAATTCTAGAGAAATTGTCCGTTCGTTATGGCTAATCCGAGAGACCGGGACCCAGCCCGGAAAGACAGTTACCAGGAGCAGTTGATCAACGTGCGCCGCGTGTCCAAGGTGGTCAAGGGCGGCCGGATTTTCGGCTTCTCCGCCCTGACCGTGGTGGGCGACGGCGACGGTCACGTCGGCATGGGCCGGGGGAAGGCCCGGGAAGTGCCCGTGGCGGTCCAAAAGGCGATGGAGGATGCGCGCCGCAACATGTTCAAGGTGCAGCTTTCCGACAACACCATTCCCTATGCCCTGGTGGGCACCCATGGCGCGGCCAGGGTCGTGCTGCGTCCCGCGTCGGAAGGCACCGGCATCGTCGCCGGCGGCACCATGCGCGCGGTGTTCGAGGTGCTGGGGCTTGAGAACGTGCTGACCAAGGTGATCGGCACCACCAACCCGGTCAACGTGACCCGGGCCACCATCGACGCGCTCCGCAACATGCGCAGCGCCACCCAAGTGGCGGCCAAGCGGGGCAAGAACGTCAAGGATCTGTGATCCGGATACCGGTATTGCGGACCGATAATTCCCGAATGAAGTGAATCATGGCGAAACAGAAGAAAATCCAGGTCACCCTGGTACGGAGCCTGCACGGCAGGCTCAAGAGGCACCAGGCCTGCGTGCGCGGCCTGGGTCTTCGGCGCATGCACCAGACCGTGGAAGTCATCGATACCCCGGAAAACAGGGGGATGATCAACAAGGTCAGTTACATGCTTGAATGCAAGGCAGTGTAGACACCGACTCCATCGACCGATTCCTGAAGATCATGCGACTGAATTCCATCAAGCCCGCGGCAGGGTCCCGCACCACCGGCAAGCGGGTGGGCCGCGGCAACGCCGCCGGCCAGGGCAAAACGGCCGGCCGCGGCACCAAGGGCCAGAAGTCCCGCTCCGGCGGCTACCACAAGGTGGGTTTCGAAGGCGGCCAGATGCCGTTGCAAAGGCGCCTGCCCAAGCGCGGTTTCCGCAGCCGTGTCAACCGGAACGCGGCGGAGGTGCGCCTGCATGAACTGGCCAAGGTGGAAGGCGACGTGGTGGATCTTCAGGCCCTCAAGTCCGCCGGCGTGATCGGTCTCTACGTGGACCGTGCCAAGGTGATCCTGTCGGGCAGCATGGACCGTGCGCTCACGGTGCGCGGCCTCGGGGTGACCGGCGGTGCCCGCAAGGCCATCGAGCAGGCCGGAGGCAAGGTCGAGGACTGACGGTCCGGACGGCAACAGGCACATGGCAAAGAAAAACGCGCCCACGACCGGCATGCTGACCAGCATGTCCGAACTCAAGCAGCGGATCCTGTTCCTGCTGGGGGCTCTTATCGTCTACCGGATCGGGACCTACATTCCCGTCCCCGGGGTGGACTCCAATGCCGTGGCGGAACTGTTCAGCCAGACCCGCGGCTCCATCGTGGACGTCTTCAACATGTTTTCCGGCGGTGCGCTCAGCCGGCTGTCAATTTTCGCCCTGGGGGTCATGCCCTACATTTCGGCCTCCATCATCATGCAGATGATGAGCGCCATCGTGCCCACGCTGGAGCAGCTCAAGAAGGAGGGCGAATCCGGCCGCCGCAAGATCACCCAGTACACCCGCTACGGCACCGTCCTGCTCGCCGCCTTCCAGGCCGTGGGCATCTCCGTGGCCATCGAGAACATGCAGGTGGCGGGTTCTCCGGTCATCCTGATTCCCGGAATCGGGTTCAAGATCATCGCCGCGGCCAGCCTGGTCGCCGGCACCATGTTCCTGGTATGGCTCGGCGAGCAGGTGACGGAACGCGGGATCGGCAACGGCATCTCGCTGATCATTTTCGCCTCCATCGTCGCCGGGCTGCCGGCGGCGGTCACCGGCACCCTGGAACTGGCGCGGACCGGCGCGTTCACGCCGATGTTCGTCCTGTTCCTGTTCATCGGCGCCATCATCGTCACCTTCTGCGTGGTTTTCGTGGAACGGGGCCAGCGCCGCATCACGGTGAACTATGCCAAGCGGCAGCAGGGACGGCGCATGCTGGCGGGACAGTCCAGCCACCTGCCGCTGAAGCTGAACATGGCGGGCGTCATTCCGCCCATTTTCGCTTCCAGCCTGATCCTGTTCCCCGCCAGTCTCGGCAGCTGGTTCGGCCAGGCCGAAGGCATGGGATGGCTCAGCGATATCGCCACCAAGCTGCAGCCCGGGGAGCCGATCTACACCCTGCTTTACGGGGGCATGATCATCTTTTTCTGCTTCTTCTATACCGCAATGGTGTTCAATCCCAATGACATCGCGGACAATCTGAAGCGATCCGGCGCATTCATCCCGGGCATCCGGCCCGGCGCCCAGAGCGCAAGGTACATCGACGGCGTCGTGTCCAGGCTGACCCTGGTCGGGGCCATCTACATCACCGTGGTCTGCCTCATTCCCGAGTTCCTGATCGTGAAGTACAGCGTGCCGTTCTACTTCGGCGGCACCTCGCTGCTCATCATCGTGATTGTCACCATGGACCTGATTACCCAGGTGCAGTCGCACCTGATGTCGCGCCAGTATGAAAGCATACTGAAGAAGTCCTCGCTGACGGGCAATCCGGGCCTTCGCTAGGCGGGGCCTCCTGAACCATTCCCGGAGAATTTCCATGAAAGTACGCGCTTCCGTCAAGAAAATTTGCCGAAACTGCAAGATCATCCGCCGCAACCGGACGGTCCGGGTGATCTGTACCGACCCCAGGCACAAGCAGCGCCAGGGATGAACGTTTCGGACGAGTTGCGGCGATTGTGAAGGGTGCCCCGATTCTGGTAGAATACTGCGCCTTTTTGATCACCTAACCCCCTGATTTTTACCTGATTTTAGAGACTAGAACGTGGCACGAATAGCTGGAATCAATCTGCCGAACCACAAGCACATCGAGATCGGGCTGACCACGATCTACGGTATCGGCCGCCCCACCGCGCAGAAGATCTGCGACGCCGCCGGCGTCCCCCGGTCCACCAGGGTCCAGGACCTGAGCGAGGAGCAGGCGGAGAGGCTCCGCGCCGAGGTGGCGGGCGTGGAGGTGGAGGGCGATCTGCGCCGGGAAGTTTCCATGAACATCAAGCGGCTCATGGATCTCGGCTGTTACCGGGGATTGCGTCATCGCCGCGGTCTGCCGGTGCACGGCCAGCGGACCAAAACCAATGCGCGCACCCGCAAGGGCCCGCGTCGACCTGTCAAGAAATAACCGCTGAAAGTCATGGCCAAGGGCACAAGCAAAAACACCCGGACGAAAGCCAAGGTCCGCAAGAATGTCCAGGAGGGCATTGCGCATATCCACGCGACCTTCAACAACACCATCGTGACGATTTCCGATCGCCACGGCGACACCCTGTGCTGGGCGTCCGCCGGCAATTCCGGCTTCAAGGGGTCCCGCAAGAGCACCCCGTTCGCCGCGCAGACCGCGGCGGAGGCCTGCGGCAGGAAAGCCCAGGAAATGGGCGTGAAGCAACTGGAGATCAAGGTCAAGGGTCCCGGCCCGGGGAGGGAATCCGCGGTGCGGGCGCTCAACGCGCTGGGGCTGGAGATCCACTCGATCTCCGATATCACGCCGATTCCGCACAATGGCTGCCGGCCGCCCAAGCGCCGCCGAGTGTAGCCGGGACCGGATCGGACCTGAAACCGCAATGAACCCATAAATCGCATCCGATAAATAGCAAAGATGGCAAGATATCTCGGCCCCACCTGCAAGCTGGCCCGTCGCGAGGGAACCGACCTGTTTCTGAAAAGTCCGGTCCGCACCATCGACTCGAAGTGCAAGTTCGACCGCATTCCCGGTGTCAGGGCGGGCGCGCGCCGCCCCCGGGTGACGGTCTACGGCACCCAGTTGCGGGAAAAGCAGAAGCTCCGCCGGATGTACGGCGTGCTGGAAAAGCAGTTCCGTGCCTACTACGAAGAGGCCGCGCGTCTGCATGGTTCCACCGGCCTCAACCTGCTGCAACTGCTGGAGAGCCGCCTCGACAACGTGGTGTACCGCATGGGATTCGGCGTCACCCGTGCCGAAAGCAGGCAGCTTGTGAACCACAAGTCCGTGATGGTGAACGGCAGCAAGGTGAACATTCCGTCCTACCAGGTCAAGCCCGGCGACGCCGTCGAAATCGTCGACAGGAGCAAGAAACAGCTGCGCATCGCGTCGGCCCTGGAAATCGCAGAGCAGATCGGCTTCGTGCCCTGGGTGGAGGTCGATATCAAGGGAGCCAAGGGACTGTTCAAATCGTTGCCGGAAAGGGCTGACCTGCCCCCGGATATCAACGAGGCTCTCGTGGTGGCGCTTTACTCCAAGTAGGGCACGCCGGGTCATTGCCGCACACCCGCCCAGGGGCGAAGCGCGGCACTGGATATTGAAAGGCTCGGCCCCGGCCTCACGGCCATGGCCCGCTTTTGGATTTAACTTCGTCTTTACGAGGAACACATATGCAGGATCCCACAATTGAGTTTCTGAGGCCGCGCCTGGTAGAAGCTAAGAATATCGACGACAGACATTCCCGGATCACCATTGAGCCGCTGGAGCGCGGTTTCGGCCATACCCTGGGAAATGCGCTGCGGCGCATTCTGCTGTCGTCCATGCCAGGCTGTGCGATCACGGAAGTCAGGGTCGAGGGTGTACTCCACGAATATTCCGCCCTGGAGGGGGTCCAGGAGGATGTCCTCGACATCCTGATGAACATGAAGACCCTGGCGCTGAAACTGCATACCCGCAACGAGGCCAGGCTGAGCCTGAAGAAGAAGGGCCCAGGCAAGGTGACCGCCGGGGACATCGAACTGATCGATGATGTGGAGATCGTGGATCCTGATCATCATATCGCCACGCTGGCGAAGGAGGGCTCCCTTGACATGGAATTCACCGTGCGCCGCGGACGCGGCTACGAGACCGCAGAGACCCGGTTGCACGACACCGACGATTCGCGCGCGGTGGGCGTGATTCACCTGGATGCCTCCTACAGCCCGATCACCCGGATCTCGTATTCGGTGGAGGATGCCCGGGTGGAGCAGCGCACCGACCTCGACCGCCTGATCCTGGACATTGAATCCAACGGATCCATCGATCCCGAGACCGCTGTCCGCCGCGCCGCCACCATCCTGCACGACCAGATCTCCGTGTTCGTGAACCTGGAGGAATCCATGATCCAGTCCAAGGCCGACGAGGAACCCAAGATCGACCCGATCCTGGTCCGTCCGGTGGACGATCTGGAACTGACGGTGCGCTCCGCCAACTGCCTCAAGGCGGAAAACATCTACTACATCGGTGACCTGGTGCAGCACACCGAAACCGAACTGCTGAAAACCCCGAATCTCGGCAAGAAGTCCCTGACCGAGATCAAGGACGTGTTGGCCCAGCGCGGCCTGGCGCTCGGGGTGAAACTCGAAAACTGGCCGCCGCCCTCCCTGGTCAAGGAGGAGGAGCCCGGCGGATTGACCCTCGGTGGTTTCTGATGCGACACAGAATTTCAGGGCGCAAGCTCAACCGTACTTCGGCGCACCGCAAGGCGATGCTGGCGAACATGACCAATTCGCTGTTCACCCACGAACAGATCAGGACCACGTTGCCCAAGGCCAAGGAATTGCGCCGTCACGCGGAGCCGCTCATTACCCTGGCCAAGACACCCAGCGTGGCCAACCGCCGCCTGGCCTTCGCCCGACTGCGCGACCGCGCCGTCGTCAGCAAGCTGTTCGACGAACTCGGGCCCCATTTCCAGTCCCGCCCCGGCGGTTATCTCCGCATCCTGAAATGCGGGTTCCGTGACGGGGACAATGCGCCCATGGCCTATGTGCAGCTGGTGGACAGGGACCTGTCCGGGGATGGTGAAGCCGGGGACGATGACGCGTAGGCCCGGCCCGGCTGTCCTTCCCTAGAAAAGCACCTCCCGGGGTGCTTTTTCATTTTCGCGCAAGGCGGGGAAGCTGCATGCCGCCGCCAAAGGCCCGGGCCTGGGGTTATCATCGCTGCATATTCTTCCGCTCCCCTTAAAGATGAGTTTTGAAGGTCTGAAGGTCCGTGTTGGCGCCGACATCGGCGGCACCTTCACCGATGTGGTGCTGGAATGCGGCGAACGTCTGCACTCGGTCAAGGTGCTGACGGACCATGCCGAGCCGGAAAGCGCCATCGTGGACGGGGTGGGCAGGGTGTGCAGGGAGGCGGAAATACCGGAATCCGCCATCGACCTCCTGATTCACGGAACCACCCTGGCCACGAATGCCCTGATCGAACGCCGGGGGGCGAAAACGGCATTCGTCACCACTGCCGGATTCCGCGATGTGATCGAGATGCGGAACGAGGGCCGGTTTGAGCAATACGACCTGAACCTCGTCCTGCCTCCGCCCCTGGTCTCCCGGGAGCACCGCTTTCCCGTGGCCGGGCGGATCGCGGCCAGCGGGCATGAGCTGGTACCGCTGGACGAAGAAGCCCTGGCGGACATCGGCCGGAGAATCCGTGACGAGGGTTACCAGAGTGTGGCCATCGGTTTCATCCACTCCTATGTCAACGGGGCCCACGAACGCCGGGCGCGGGAGATTATCGGCGGGCAGATCCCCGAAGTGGCCATGTCCATCTCCTGCGAGGTGTCTCCCCAGGTCCGGGAATTCGAACGCTTCAACACGGTTTGCGCCAATGCCTTCGTCAAGCCGCTGATGTCGTCGTACCTCAGGCGGCTGGCCGCCGGGCTCAGGGCCATCGGCACGGACTGCCCGGTATACATGATCCATTCCGGCGGCGGGCTGATATCCATCGACAGCGCCATCGAGTTTCCGGTGAGGCTGCTGGAATCCGGCCCTGCCGGCGGCGCCATCTTCGCCGCGGACTACGCCGCCCGGTACGGGCTCGGGCGGGTGCTGTCCTATGACATGGGCGGGACGACGGCGAAGATCTGCCTGGTCGAGGACTGCACGCCCAAGACCGCGCGCACCTTTGAGGTAGCCAGAACCTACCGCTTCAAGAAAGGTTCCGGAATGCCCATCTCCATACCGGTCATCGAGATGGTGGAAATCGGCGCGGGCGGCGGTTCGATCGGCTGGGTGGATGAGATGCAACAGATCCGGGTGGGTCCGGACAGTGCCGGGTCAGAACCCGGTCCGGCCTGCTACCGGCGGGGCGGGGAGCAGGCCACGGTCACGGATGCCGACCTGGTGCTGGGGCGTCTCGATCCGGCCGGTTTCGCCGGCGGCGAGATTCCGCTGTCGGCCGACCTTGCCGGGGCGGCGCTGGAACGCGGCGTCGGCGACCGGCTCGGTATGGACGCCGCCACCGCCGCCGTCGGAATCTGTGAGGTGGTGGACGAAAACATGGCCAACGCGGCCAGGGTGCACGCGGTGGAAAGCGGCCGGGAACTGTCGGATTTCACCATGATCGCCTTTGGCGGCGCGGCCCCGCTCCACGCTGCCCGGCTTTGCGAGAAACTCGGCATGGATTCGGTGCTGGTGCCGCCCGGAGCCGGCGTGGGTTCGGCCATCGGTTTCCTGCGCGCACCGTTCGCCTACGAGGCGGTTCACGGCGCCTACCTGCGCCTCAGCCGGTTTGACGCGGCATGGACCAACGATCTCCTGTCCCGGCTTTCCCAGGAGGCGGCGCAGTTCGTCAGTGCGGGCGCGGACCCCGACGACATGGTCTTTTCCGCGCGCGCCTACATGCGCTACCAGGGGCAGGGCTGGGAGATCGTCGTCGACCTGCCGATGCGGACCTATGGTCCGGAGGACGGGGCGCACCTGCGGATTCTCTTCGAATCCGCCTATGCCCACCTGTTCGGCCGGGCACTGGACGGGCTCGATGTAGAGGTGATCAACTGGTCCGTCCAGGCCAGCTCCCCGCCGGTTCCGGCGGCACGGGTGGAATCGCCGGCGTCACTGGCCGAAGCCGTCCCCGGCGAACGCCGGGAGATCTACGATGCCCGCCTGGGGCAGTGGGTAGGGGCCGCCATCCACCAGCGGGAAGGACTGGCTCCGGGAGCCATTGTGAACGGGCCGGCCCTGGTGGTGGAAAGGGAAACCACCACGGTGCTGACATCGGATTTCGACGCCGTCATGCAGGTGGACGGCTGCCTGCTGATCAGGCGCAAGATGACGGAGGGTTCCCATGAATGAAAAACTGGCGGATGTCCATATGCAGGTCATGTGGAACCGGCTGATTTCCGTGGTGGAGGAACAGGCCCTGGCGCTTGTCCGGACCGCGTTCTCGACCTCGGTACGCGAGGCGGGCGACCTGTCCGCCGGGGTGTTCGGCCGGGACGGGCTCATGCTTGCACAGGCGGTCACCGGGACGCCGGGTCATGTGAATGCCATGGCCGCGGCGGTGCGCAACTTCATCCGGGACATCGGCGAGGACAATATCTTCGAGGGGGATTCCTACCTCACCAACGACCCCTGGAAGGGCACCGGGCACCTGCACGACTTCACTTTCGTGAACCCTTCCTTCCGGGACGGGCGCCTGATCGGCTTTTTCGCCTGCACCGCTCACGTGGTCGACGTGGGCGGACGGGGATTCGGCCCGGATGCCAGCGAGGTGTACGAGGAGGGCCTGCGGATACCGATCATGAAATTCGCCGAACGCGGCAGGGTGGATGCGAATCTCCTGAACATCATCCGCAACAATGTGCGCGAGGCGGACCAGGTGGTCGGCGATCTGCATTCGCTGTCCGCCTGCAACGATACCGGCCACCGGCGGCTGATGGACATGATGGGGGAATTCGGCATCGACGACCTGGACCGGTTGCAGGCGTTCATCTTCGGTCACAGCCGTCAGGCCACCCTGGAGCGCCTGGCGACACTGCCGCGGACTTCCTGCAGCAATACCATCACCGTGGACGGCTATGACGCCCCCGTGACCATGCGGCTGCGCCTGGACCTGGCCCCCGAAGGCGTACTCGCGGACTACGATGGCACGTCCGGCCTCAGCGCGCTCGGGATCAACGTGCCGCTGATCTACACCACGGCCTATACCTGCTATGCCCTCAAGTGCGCCCTGGCGCCGGCCATCCCGAACAACCATGCGTCACTGGAACCGTTTCGCGTCACGGCCCCGGAAAACTGCATTCTCAATGCCGGGCATCCCGCGCCCGTGGCCATCCGACACGTGCTCGGACAGTTCCTGCCCGATGCGGTGCTGGGCGCCCTGCACCGGGTGTTGCCCGGGCGGGTTCCGGCGGAAGGCGCCAGCGCGCTGTGGAACATCCAGCTCGGGGTCAGGCCCTTGCCGGACGGGCATCCCGCCCCCGGGGAGACCCTGCAGAGCTCCCAGGTACTGATGTTCAATTCCGGGGGGACCGGTGCGCGCCCGGTGCTTGACGGTCTCAGCGCCACCGCCTTCCCCTCCGGCGTGCACACCATGTCCGCCGAGGTGATGGAGCACGTGGGGCCCGTCACCATCTGGCGCAAGGAGCTAAGGAGTGACTCCGGCGGCGCCGGCGCCCAGCGGGGCGGGCTCGGCCAGGTCATCGAAATGTCCGCCAACCGGGGGCACCACATGTACCTGAACGCCATGTTCGACCGTTGTGACCACCCCGCGCAGGGCCGGGAAGGCGGCTCATCGGGCGCGCCGGGGGTGGTCCGCCTGGACGATGGCAGTCCGCTGAAGAGCAAGGGAACGCAGTGGATACCGGCGGACAGGCGGCTGGTGGTGGAGCTTCCCGGGGGCGGCGGTTACGGCGACCCCCGCAAGCGTTCCCGGCAGGAAGTGGAGAAGGACCTGGCCAGGGACTATATCCGGCAGGACGCTGCACGGTCGGAATACGGGCTCGGCGACACCTGAGCCGCCGGGGCCGGCATTCGCGATAGAATAGCCGGTCGCCAACCGGGACTCCCGTGTGAATACCGCACTCAAGAACTACCTGCGCTCGCCGGAAATGCTGCTGATGCTGATGGCTTCGGCGGTACCCCTGTCTTTTGCCACCTGGTCGGCGATGATCAACAACCTCAGCGTCGAAATGGCGGGGTTCAGCGGCAGGGAAATCGGCATCCTGCAGAGTATCCGGGAAATTCCGGGATTCTTGGCATTTGCGGTGATCTTCGTACTCCTGCTGATGCGCGAGCAGACCCTGGCCATCGTGTCGCTTCTGCTCATGGGCATCGGCACCGCCCTGACGGGATACCTGCCCTCGGTCGTCGGACTGTACTGCACCACGCTGCTGATGTCTTTCGGGTTTCACTACTACGAGGCGGTACAGAGCTCCCTGTCCCTGCAGTGGATTGACAAGGAACGTACCGCGCTGGTCCTGGGACGGATCCTCGGGGTGGGGTCATTCACCTCGTTGGTGGCGTTCGGCCTGATCTACGCGGGCCTTGAGCTGTTTTCGCTGTCGTACCGTCATGTCCTGCTTGCCGGAGGGGGATTGACCGTGGTGATCACCCTGGTGGCCCTTTTGTCCTATCCGGCCATCGCGTCCAGGCACCGGCAGCACAAGCAGCTGATCCTGCGGCGCCGATACTGGCTTTACTACGCCCTGGTGTTTTTCTCCGGCGCCCGCAGGCAGATTTTCGTGGTGTTCGCCGGGTTCATGATGGTGGAGAAATTCGGCTACAGCGCCGCCAACCTGACGCTCCTGTTCCTGGTGAACTGCGCCATCAATATCTGGCTCGCTCCCGTGGTCGGGCGCCTGGTGGGGCGCTGGGGCGACCGCAACGCCCTGGTGTTCGAGTATCTCGGACTCATCGTGATTTTCACCAGCTATGCCTTTGTCAACCACGCCGGGCTGGCGGCCGTGCTGTATATCCTCGACCACATGTTCTTCGCCCTGGCCATTGCCATCAAGACCTACTTCCAGAAGATCGCGGATCCCAGGGACTTTGCGTCATCGGCCGGGGTGTCGTTTACGATCAACCACGTTGCCGCGGTCCTGCTGCCGGCGGCGCTGGGGCTGCTGTGGCTGAGTTCGCCCGCATTGGTATTCCTGTGCGGCACCGGGTTCGCGGTGTGCTCCCTGATCCTTTCGCTGATGATTCCCGTCAACCCGGCGGAGGGCAGGGAGTTCGTGTTGCCGGCACCGATGCACTCCTCCCGGGCGCGGTTTCCGGGCTGACCTTGCCGGCCGCCGGGGAAATCACGGATGCACCGGCCCGGGGGGTGTGGCCGGGCCGTTCATTCCGGCAGCCGGATACGTGTGTCTTCCGCGGCCCGGTACATGATGCCGGTTCGGCCGATCAGCGTTACGGCGGCGGCGCCGACCGCGTCGCAGGCCGCGTCGAGCATCGCTCTTCGTTCCGCTTTCCCCCCTGCCGGGAGCTTGATCTTCATCAGTTCATGGTGGGCGATGTTCCGCGCCAGTTCCTCCACCACGCCCGGGGAGAGTCCGCCGGGGCCGACGGTGACCACGGGCTTCAGGGAATGCGCCCGTCCCTTCAGGTATTTTCTCTGCCGCACGGAAAGCGTTTTCATGGAGCGGAATTGTACCGGGTCATCTGGCCCTCGTGATGATTCCGGCGGGAGGCTGATACCGTGACCACCGGCCGCAGGCGGCGAAAATCCGACAACTGGCGCAGGCGGCAGAAAAAAGACCCGTACGTGCGCAAGGCCAGGGCGGGCGGGGCCAGGGCGCGGTCCTTCTTCAAGCTGGAGCAGATCGACCGCAAGTTTCGGCTGGTCCGGCCGTCCACCCGGGTCGTGGATCTGGGCAGCGCCCCCGGAAGCTGGACGCAGTACGTCGCGGAGCGGGTGTCTTCCCCGGCCCAGGTTGTCGCAGTGGACCGGCTCGCCATGGACCCCGTTCCGGGCGTCCATTTCGTGCAGGGGGATTTCACGGATTCCGGTGTTTCGGATGACGTTCTGGCGTGGCTCGGGGACTCGCCGGTTGACCTTGTATTGTCCGACATGGCCCCCAATATTACTGGTATCCGGGCCACCGACGAGGCCCGGGCCGAGGAAATACAGGAGGCGGTTATGGATTTCTGCGATCGTGCCCTCCGGCCGGGCGGAACGCTTCTGACCAAACTGTTCGAGGATGGGACGGCAAGCGGAATCCGCAGGGTGATGGGTATGAGGTTCGACCGGACTGTCACCGTCAAACCGGATGCTTCCCGTGCGGAATCCCGGGAGTTCTATCTCCTTGGCCGGGGATTCTTCAGCGGGACCGCCACCGGCAAGGAGGGTGACTGAGGCCACGGCCGAGGATGCCGGACGGCCGGGGTGCCCGTGTGTAACATGATATGATTAACCTGACCGGTGGAACCCGGGTTCCACATTTACCGGAGTATCGACAGTGTCCAACATGACCAAGAACATCCTGCTGTGGCTGGTGATCGCCATGGTGCTGATGTCCGTCTTCGAGAATTTCACATCGCCCCAGGGCAACCGCGGCGGAGAGATGGACTACTCGACTTTTCTCGGTGAGGTTGAAAAGGGCAACATCGCCGCCGTGGAGATCTCGGGTGACACGATCACCGGGGAAACCAACGACAATCGCGCGTTCATCACCTATGCCCCCAACGATCCCAAGCTGATTGACGACCTGTATGCCAACGGCGTGCGGATCCGTGCGAAGCAGGAGGAGGGCACCTCCCTGCTGATGAGCCTGCTGATCAGTTCATTCCCCATCCTGCTCCTGATCGGCGTGTGGATTTTCTTCATGAAGCAGATGCAGGGCGGCGGCCGGGGCGGTGCGCTCAGCTTCGGCAAGAGCAAGGCCAAGATGCTGGCCGAGGACAAGAACCACATCACTTTCGATGACGTGGCCGGAGTGGACGAGGCCAAGGAGGATGTCGGTGAACTGGTGGAATTCCTGCGGGATCCCTCGCGGTTCCACCGGCTCGGAGGCCGCATTCCGCGCGGCGTGCTGATGACCGGCAGCCCCGGTACGGGCAAGACCCTCCTCGCCAAGGCCATTGCCGGGGAGGCGAAGGTTCCGTTTTTCACTATCTCGGGCTCCGACTTCGTGGAAATGTTCGTCGGCGTCGGCGCATCCCGGGTGCGGGACATGTTCGACCAGGCCAAGAAAAATGCGCCCTGCATCATATTCATTGACGAGATCGATGCCGTCGGGCGTCATCGCGGCGCCGGATTCGGCGGCGGCAATGACGAGCGGGAGCAGACGCTGAACCAGCTCCTGGTGGAGATGGACGGGTTCGAGGAGAACGAGGGCGTCATCGTGATCGCCGCCACCAACCGCCCGGATGTGCTGGACCCCGCACTGTTGCGCCCCGGCCGTTTTGACCGCCAGGTCCACGTGCCCCTGCCGGACATCCGCGGACGCGAGGCCATACTCAAGGTGCACATGCGCAAGGTGCCGGTGTCCGACGATGTCAACCCGCGTGACATCGCCCGGGGCACCCCCGGGTTCTCCGGCGCCCAGATCGCCAACCTGGTCAATGAAGCGGCCCTTTTGAGCGCGCGGCTGAAGAAGAAACTGGTCGGCGTGGACGAATTCTGGGCGTCCCGGGACAAGATCATGATGGGCTCTGAACGCAAGTCCATGGTGATGAGCAAGGAGGATCTGACCAACACCGCCTACCATGAATCCGGCCACACCGTGGTTGGCTGGGTACTGCGTGACCTGGTCGATCCCATCCTGAAGGTGACGATCATTCCCCGGGGACGTGCGCTCGGCACCACGCAATTCCTTCCCGAGGCGGACGAACTCAGCCAGGAAAAGGAGAAACTCCTGGCCCAGATCGCGGTATCCATGGGCGGGCGGATCGCGGAGGAGATTTTCATGGACCAGGTCACGAGCGGGGCGGCCGGCGACATGCAGATGGCCACCCGGACGGCGGAATCCATGGTGGCGGAGTGGGGCATGAGCGAACTGCTCGGTCCCCGGATCTACAACCGGGAAAGCACCGACATGTATGGCCGTCCAACCGGAGGACTCAGCGACGAGACCGCGGAGAAGGTCGAACAGGAGATCACCCGGATCATTTCCGAACAGTATGATCGTGCGCGGGGGATCATCGAGGACAACCGCGACAAGCTCGAAGTGATGACGCGGAAGCTCCTTGAATGGGAGACCCTGGAATCGGACCAGATCGAGGCGATCATGGAGGACAGGGACCCCCGGTCCCCGGACGAGGACGACAAGTCCGCCGGTCAGGGCAGTGACGCGAACAAGGACTCCAGGGGAGAGAAGCTGGATACTGTCCTGTCGGAATCCGATATCGACCTGCCGGATCCCAACGAAACCGTCTAGCGCCGCGTTCCACGGTGTCGGAGTCTCTGTTCGGTACCGACGGGGTTCGCGGCCGCGTAGGCCTCGAACCCATCACCCCCCAGACCGTCATGAAGCTGGGCTGGGCGGCGGGCCGGGTGCTTGCCGGCGCCGGCAAGGGAAACAAGGTGCTGGTTGGCAAGGATACCCGTATTTCCGGCTACCTGCTGGAGTCTGCCCTGGAAGCCGGCTTTTCCGCCGCGGGCGTGGACATTTCGTTGCTCGGACCCATGCCGACTCCGGGCATCGCATACCTCACCCGGACCGCGAGGGCCTGCGCCGGTGTGGTGATCAGCGCGTCGCACAACCCCTACCACGATAACGGGATCAAGATATTTTCCGCCGAGGGCACCAAGCTGGACGATGCCCTGGTGGCCGCCATCGACCGAACGATGCAGGGGGAAATGACCTGCGTGGAGTCCAGCCGGCTGGGGCGGGCGGAACGGTTTTCCGATGCCCAGGGGCGTTACATTGAATTCTGCAAGAACACTTTCCCCCGGTCCCTCAGTCTCTCGGGGCTGAAGGTGGTGATTGACTGCGCCAACGGTGCCGGGTACGAAGTGGCCCCACGGGTACTGGCGGAACTCGGCGTCGATGTGGTCGCCATCGGCAACCGGCCGGACGGTTACAACATCAACCACGACTGCGGTTCAACCAGCCTGGATGGGCTCAGGGCAAGAGTCCTTGAGGAACGCGCCGCGCTCGGCATTGCGCTGGACGGTGATGCCGACCGTGTCCTTTTGGTGGATGAATCCGGTCAAGGCGTGGACGGCGACCAGATTCTTTATCTGCTTGCCGGGCACAGGCAGGCCCTTGGAAACCTGGGTGGCGGAGTGGTCGGGACAGTGATGACCAACCTGGGGCTCCAGCAGGCCCTTGCGCAAAGGGAAATCCCGTTTTGCCGTACCGGCGTGGGCGACCGGTTCGTGCATGAAGCCCTGGTCGAGCGGGGCTGGCTCCTGGGGGGCGAAACCTCGGGCCATATCATCTGCCTCGACAAGGGAACCACGGGCGACGGCATCGTGGCGGCCCTGGAGGTGATGCAGGTGATGCTGGAAACCGGGGAGCCGCTGTCTGCCCTGGTGGCCGGCATGGAGGTGTTCCCGCAGGAGACGATCAACGTGCACGCGGACGGCGCCAATGCCGGGGCGCTGGTGGAGAGCGTCCGGGTCCGGGCGGCCGTGGAGACGGCGGAAACGGAGCTCGGGACCCGGGGGCGTGTCGTACTGCGTCCTTCCGGAACAGAGCCGCTGGTACGGGTGATGATCGAGGGCGAGGATGTCGGGACGGTTGACCGGCTTGCGCGGATGGTCGCCGCGGCAGTGGATGACGCCAGGAACGCCGGCTGACTTCCGCCCCGGCGGATGCCGCTCAGGTCGATTGCGACTCCAGGAACTCGAGCACCTTGTTCGGGTGATCCGCAGCCTTGGGAACCCTTTTCCAGTGCTTCAGCACCTTGCCGTCAGGTCCCACGATCGTGGTGGAGCGGATGACACCCACCCGTTTCACGCCGTACAGGACCTTCTCGCCCCAGGCGCCGTACTGTTCCATGACCTTCCTGTCCGGGTCCGAAAGCAGGGTGAAAGGAAGACGGAACTTGTCGATAAACCGGACGTGTGAATCCGCCGCATCCGGGGAGACTCCGAGGATGACCGTGTCCAGGGCGTCGAACTTCCGGATGTTGTCGCGAAACCCGCAGGCTTCCTTGGTACAACCGGGTGTGTTGTCCTTGGGGTAAAAGAAGATCACCACCGTCCGGCCGCGGAAATTCTTCAGGGCGACCCTATTGCCGTCCTGGTCGTTGAGGGTGAATGCGGGGGCGGTCTCGCCTGCCTCGATGGCCATGGATGATTTCCCTGAATGAGGTATTCGCAGGTGTTGCCCGGGTTGTTACCGCTTCCGGCGCGGTGCCGGTGGAGGCTTGGGACCGCCGCCGGTCAGTGGCCGATTGGGCAATTGCTTGGTGTTGGCGGTGTTGTTGCCGACCTTCAGTTCTCCCGGGGCATGGGATTTTTCTTCCATGTCCACCGACCCCTTGAACTGGCAGCCATCGTTCAGGATCACCCGGGGCGCCCGGAGGTCCCCGAAGACCCTCCCCGTGGGCTTGATGATGATCTGTTCGTTGCCCCGCATGCCTCCCTTGACCTCTCCCTCGACAACGATGGTGTTTGCCGTGACATCGGCATTGACCTTGCCCTTTTTCCCGATGAAGACGTTGCTCTCGTGGAAATTGATGGATCCTTCCACGGTACCGTTGATGATGAGGTCCTCCCGGCCGCTCAGGTCCCCCTGGACCTTCACCTCATGGCCGATGACGGCCCTGGAGTCCATGTCACCGGTATCGTCCTGATTGTCGGGTATCGTCTTGACAGTGGTGTCGGGTTCGCTCATGTCGGGGCACCGTGGAACAATGAAACTGTGAGTCCGGGCGAAGTAGTTTAACCGCTCCCCCCGGGATTCTCCATAGACAAACAGCGGACAAACAGCGGGCGGAAAAGTGGGCCCGTGCAGGGGTCGGCGGGATTCGGCGCATGCCGGACGGGTGCCTGTGATCGTCCCGTCAAACCGGGGATTATACAACCTGAAATTCAGAAGTGATATGAAATCGCACGATTGACTGTCGGATTCTTTGAATAATCATTGTATTTCCGCTAGTTATGTTTTATTTGGTTATCCCGTCATCTGTTCATTGATCGTCAATCGCACTAATTGAAGTCGCTCGATTTGACCCCAGTCGGTTGCGATTCGATTACGGATTGGGTACCATTTCTCCCGTGAATTCGACCATTCTTCGGAGAACGCCCATGGCCGCCCCGCAACCCCTCAAGCTTACCAAACGCGCCGTCGATTCGCTGCGTGTCTCTTCCGGCGACACCGTGGTCTGGGACCGTGACCTCCCGGGGTTCGGGGTCCGGGTCTATGCCTCGGGCCGCAAGGTCTGGTGCGTCCAGGTCCGGGGGCCTTCGGGAAAACCCAAACGCAAGGCCCTGGGCCATTTCGGGAAAGTCACTCCAGACAAGGCCCGCCAGGACGCGGTCATCGCCATCGACCGGATCAAGCGGGGCCTTTCGCTGGATTCTCCTCCGGAAGCACCGGAACCCACGGTGCTCGACCTGGCCGAACGGTACATGGAGTCCCATGTGAGGGTCAACTGCAAGCCCCGGACCGTCGTGTCCTTCGAATCCCTGGTACGCGTTCACATCGTTCCGGAGTTGGGGCACATTCGTCTTTCGGAACTGGAGCGTTCCCACATCTCGGGACTGCATCACAGGTTGCGCATGACACCCTTCCAGGCGAATCTGGTGGTGAAGGTGCTTTCGGGGATGTTCCGCCTTGCCGAGGCCTGGGAGATGATCCCGCCCGGCCGGGACCTTTGCCGCTCGGTGCGGCCCTACCGGGAGAAACCCCGGGAACGTTTCCTGTCTTCCGATGAATACGGGAGATTGGGGGATGCGCTGGACAAGGCGGAGATGGACGGTTCCGTATACCTGCCGGCCATTCACGCCATTCGTCTTCTGTTACTGACGGGGTGCAGGAAAGACGAGATCCGGACCCTGAAGTGGGACGATATCGATCGGTCATCGGGGATGATGCACCTGAGGGACGGAAAGACGGGATTGCGGCATGTGCCGCTGGCCCCGGCGGTACTGGCGGTACTGAATGAAATCCCCCGCATCGACGGCAATCCCTGGGTGATTGCCGGGAACGGTCCTGAAGATCATCTGGGCACTGGTTCTCTCGACTATCACTGGCAGAAGATCCGGTCACTTGCGAAGCTGGAAAAAGTCCGGCTTCATGACCTGCGGCACAGTTACGCTTCTCGTGCCTTGGCGCTGGGCGAGGGACTGCCGATGATCGGGGAGTTGCTGGGCCACCGGAAGGTGGAGACCACGGCCCGGTACGCCCACCTGATGAAGGATGCCGAAAAGGCATCCGCCAACAAGGTCGGCGCCAACATCTCTTTCATGCTTAATCGGCAGGCGTCGGGAGATGAGCGGGAAGGTGGATCCTGACAACATTGGAAACCATGGTTCAGCAGCCCAACCCTGACGCCTGTACGAGAACTTGAAGGAAATGAAGCTGGAGAAGACGAAGATATCCGGGAGGACGGTGTCCGCACTGGAAGTGGAAAAGGACACGGTGTTCTGGGATTCGGAGTTGTCGGGATTCGGGGTGCGGGTGTATCCGACCGGGAGCAAATACTACGTGGTCCAGACCCGCGCCGGGGGAAAGCCGGGGAAGCGGGTGACGGTGGGCCGTCACGGGGTCATCACGGCGGACGAGGCGCGCCGACGTGCGGCCTTGATCATTTCCCGGATCAAGGCGGGGGAGAAGCCGGTGGCGGAGCCGTTGGATTCGGTGGATCCGATGGATTCAAGAAAAGCGGTTACGGAGGATTGCCCGACCATTGCCGAACTGGCAAGTGAGTGGCTTGAGAAACATGTGGAACCCCGCTGCAAGCCGAAGACGAGGGAAATGTACCGGCTGCTGGTGGAAAAGCACCTGGTTCCAGCGTTCGGGAAAATGCCGGCCCTGTCCGTGGACCGGGCCATGGTGGCGGAGTTTCACCACGGGATGCGGAAAACCCCGGTCATGGCGAACCAGGCGGTGAACGCATTGTCCCGGATCTGGCGGTTGGCGGAGGACGACGGCCAGCTTCCGGAAGGAATGAACCCATGCCGCCTGATCGTGAAGTATAAAAAAAGGAAACGGGAGCGGTTCCTGAGCGAGGAGGAGTTCCACCGGCTGGGCAAGGCGCTGGCCGAGGCGGAGAACAGGGGTATCGCCATCCACGCCGTCGCGGCGATTCGTCTTCTGTTGCTGACGGGTTGCCGGAAGAACGAGATCCTGACCCTGAAGTGGAATGAGGTGGACCTGGAATCTGGAACACTGAAGCTGTCGGATTCGAAGACCGGTTCAAGGACCGTGCCGCTTTCCCCGGAAGCGGTGGAGGTTCTCGCCGGCATTCCCCGCATGAGTGGAAACCCGTGGGTGATTCCGGGGAAGGCCGAAGGCAAGCCCATGAAGAACCTGTGGACGTCCTGGCGGTCGATCTGCGGGCGGGCGGGGATCGAGGACATGCGGATACACGACTGCCGTCATTCCTTCGCCTCCCGGGCGCTGGCGCTGGGGGAGAGCCTGCCGGCGATCGGGAAGCTGCTCGGGCACAGCCAGGTGGAGACGACGGCCCGATACGCGCACCTGGCGCAGGACTCGGTGCGGGAGGCGGCTGAGAGGATATCGGACAGCATTGCGGCAGAAGTGTTCAGACGGTATCGACCTGAGAGGAATTTCAGAAGTGGCAGGGCCGGGTAATTTTCAGCATCAATGAGCAGAACTTGAATGATCAAGTTTCCCGAGTTACTTTCTAGATCAGGGCGCATGCAGGTTTATTGCGTCGTTGTGTAAGGATTTTACGACATGGAAAATCTCCAATAATTCATACACCCAATATTCCAATTGTTTCGTAACCAGTATGTCGGAGGTTCGATTCCGTTTCCGGGACCATCAAGAAGGCGCCTTGTGCAAAACAAAGAAAAAAATCAGACTGTCAAAGGTACAACCATCTCCGCCTCCGAGGAGCCATCAATTGAGACTCTTCCTTCAAACTGTTTCGTCAGCATTCGCGGCTGGGAAAACCAAGACGAGGCTTTGGAATTTTCTCGTGATGTAATTTCTCTCACGAAGGTGTTATCGCGCATACTTGACCTGAGTCGATTGATCTCGATCGTTATCGGTTGGGACTACACTGAGGCGCTTGCGAGCGTCGATTGCAGAGACGACATCCCATCGGCAGCACCGACGTCAAATCAGTATGGGCAGGGTGGCGCAATGGCCATCCCCATGGTCCGAAACGACGAGATATGGAGTAACGTCGTGATTTGGGCCGGATTGGTACAGCAGCTAAACCAGCCGGATCATTCCGATCACAAGCTGGCCCTGCAAACTTTTGTCCATGAGTTGGTCCATGTGCACGATCTACGGCTTTTTACTCGAACCTATCCTGGAGGCTGGCGAGCAGCGAAACCCAGAGATGGAAGAGATGCCAATCTTCAGCCGATTGTAAATCCGTGCCAATCCGAATATTCTGCACAACGTCGATCCGCTTGGGCCGCTCCGGAAAACGGGTTGGACCTCCTTGAAATGCTTGGTAAGGTAATGAACGATGTGGAAGGTCAGATCCGATCAGCACGCCTGAGTTATCGCGTCTACGGAGATATGGATAAGTAGTGTCCGGCGGCAAACTCATAGAATTTTGATTTGAAAGGAGAAATCGTGG
>VYFG01000107.1 GCA_009842505.1 Gammaproteobacteria bacterium | reverse complement strand
CATTGTGCATTGCACAATTCCCTTGTCCCTATTGGAATTTTGCAAGCGGCTCAATCTTATTTTCGACGACCGGCACCTAGTCTTCACGAATGCAACTGTTCCGCCCTATTGTTCCGACATAGAACGAGGGCGTCGAAGCGGAAACTATTCCGATTTCAACGATTTAGTCAGGTTGTGCCAGAGTCTTAACACGTTGCATTGCATCTATGGCTACCCGGTTGAGCCACAGGATTTGCCCGTTGGTACTCGTCACCTGGATGCGTACGCATCGTTCATCCGATTGACAGACAAGGTCTGGCGCCCTACAGCGGTTGCGCCAGATTCGATTCGAGATGGCATCCAGATGGCAGCAATCTCCCGTGGCATCGGCGAAGCGCAACTGGCACGGGAGCCGGGATTGATTACCAATATCAGCACCAACAGCCCGATGAAACTTGATCAACCCATGGCAGACGCCCTGATCGAGATGGCCGACGCGGGTCAAGCCTGCGTGATCGCATCTCTTGCGATGGCAGGTGCTACCGGGCCGATCACTCTGGAAGGATGCCTGGTGCAGCAAAACGCCGAGGTACTGGCGGGAGTCGTGCTGTCTCAGATCGTCAGGCCAGGTGCGCCGATTGTCTACGGTTCACTTGCGACCAGCGTTCATATGAAATCGGGATCACCTTCGTTCGGTACACCCGAATACATGAAGGCTATTATCGTCGCCGGGCAACTGGCTCGAAGGTATCGCTTGCCGTTGAGGTCCGGCAACGTTAACTCATCGAATATCATCGATGCGCAAGCCATTTACGAGTCGCAAATGTCAATTTGGGGAGCCGTGATGGGAGGCGTTAGCTTGCTCAATTTTGGACATGGCTGGATGGAGTCGGGTCTCTGCTATTCCTTCGAAAAAATGATCATCGATTCCGAAATGCTGCAAATGGTGAGCGAGGCGATGAAGCCGCTGTCTTTCCAGCAGGATAGCCTGGGCCTGCAGGCTATCGAGGAAGTTGGGCCCGGCGGCCATTTTTTCGCCGCTTCGCAAACCCTCGAGAGATACAAAGACGCCTTCTACCAGCCCATGTTGTCGGATTGGAGTAATTATGAAAAGTGGGTAGAGGACGGATCCATGGATACCGTTCAACGAGCGCATCTTTTTTGGAAACAGTTGTTGCAAGACTATAAACAACCTGTACTCGATCCCAGTATCGACGAAGAGTTATCTTCCTTTGTTGAAATCCGGAAGCAACACATCTCTAGTAGTTCTTAACCGAATCCAATATTTCACTCTCAAGCCAGGTAGCAAGCTCGGTAGCAAAAGGCTTCGTAGGGCCATTGACTGGTTCCACAATCCAAAAAAAACGGTGTTTCGTTTCGATCCCTTTAAAGAGTCGAACCAGTTTTCCATCTTTCAGGTATTGGGAAATCTGGGGTGGACCAGCGAGAGCAATCCCCTGGCCAGCCAAAACTGCTTCAATGAGGCTATTGTGGGCATCAAATTCCAGTCCGTGGCGGGTATGTACTCCATCAATACCAACCATCTTCAGCCATTCCTCCCAACGGGTCAGTTTTCCATATCGTCCGGACAAATATAAAAGTTCATGCTCGCTTAAGTCCTCAAGTGAATTTATTTTCCCGACTTTCTTGAGGTAGTCAGGGCTGCATACAGGAAAGCGGCGTACCCGCTTAAGTTTTGTTGCCTTAACGTCTTTCCACGGCCCATCTCCGTACCTGAGTGCAACATCAATACCTTCGGTCTGGAGGTCGACATAACCGTCGGTAATCTGAAACCGAATATCAACGCTGGGATACTGGTTACGGAATTTGTAAATCCTGGGTAGAAGCCAATGCGCTGACATACCTTGACTTACCGAGATTGCGAGCTGGTGATTGCGAGGGCTCTCCGCTACTCGATCCAGGGCGATTGAGATATCCTTAAAGGAACGAGATACCGAATCCGCTAGCGTTTCACCCGCTGTAGTCAATTTTAACCGCCGATGTAACCGCTCGAAAAGGCGCACGCCCAAATGTTCTTCAAGGATTTTGACCTGGCCGCTGACTGCGACTCTGGTTGTCCCCAGCTCCTCTGCTGCTTTGGTAAAACTCAGGTTTTGGCTTACCACATCAAAAACAACCAATGAATTGGCGCTTGGACGCTTTCTTTTAAGGCTAACCATCCTTTGTAATCGTTTCGTCATCAAAAACTTGGCTATTTGTTCGCGTAAAAAAACTATTTCAAGTAGATTTCAATCTGCCTATATTAAGTCAATATTCGTTTTTTAGCGTAAGTATTTCTTACCACAACGTAAAGATTTCTCTGTGTTGAGTAGCACTCGTCGGCAGCATAATATTCACGAGCTGAGATCAAGACAAGCTCATCGGATCACATATAAAAATAATGGACGAGACCAAAATCCGACGAAAACGTCGTACGCCTAGGCGCAAAGGCGACGGAAATCGAACCACGGCCAGAGAAAACGATGGCGCCTGGCAGTCAGCGTGGGGGCCGCCAAAAGGTGGCGTCGAAGAGCCTTTTATAAACAACCTTCCTGTCTACAACATCCTGAGCGAAGATAAGCTCGAGGCGGTTCACGAAGCTTCAGTGCATATTCTGGAAAGGATTGGCATCACGTTCAGTGGTGATCCCGAAGCGCTGGAACTCTGGAAGGCAGCGGGCGCTGAGATTGATGGGGAGAACGTCAAAATTCCTCGGGAATTGATCGATCAACTAATGAGTCATGCCCCGGAAGAATTCGTACAGCACGCAAAAAATCCTTTACGTAGCGTGAAATTTGGCAAAAACCATATGGTCTTTTCTCCAATCTTCGCATCGCCATACGTCAGGGATTTGGAAAACAGGCGTCGCTCCGCCACATTAGCTGATATGCATGATCTGATAAGGCTTACGCATTTGTCCTCCAGACTCAATTATGGCGGTGCCCAAACATGTGAGCCGATGGATATTCCTGCACCAAAACGTCATCTGGAGATGGTCAGAGGGCACCTGACACTATCCGAAAAGCCCTTCATGGGTGATGCCCGTTCGCAATGGCGCGCACAGGATTCTTTACAGATGTGCGAAATCGTTTTCGGTGAAAAATTTGTCCGGGAGCATGTAGTGCTCCTGGGACTGGTCACGGTTGCCTCACCACGGCTTTGGGATGCCTCAATGCTCGAGACATTGGAGTACTATGCCCGTATGGGCCAGGCGCTCCTGATCGTGCCGTTTATCATGCAAGGCGCCAATACACCGGTGACAATCGCAGGAGCGCTCGCGCAGGCCAATGCCGAGGCACTCGCTGGTATGGCTTATTCGCAACTGGTTCGACCTGGTACACCGGTCATCTATGGATGTTCCCTTGCAACCGTTTCCATGAAGAGTGGTGCGCCCCTGTATGGAACAAGCGAAATCGCGCGGCTTACTCTCGCGATGGGACAGCTAGCACGGCGTTACAAAGTGCCCTACAGAATTGGTGGAGGACGAAACGGCGCAATGGAGTCGGATATGAACGCGGGCACCCAAAATGCGATGACGATGATGCCCGCGATTATGGCTCACGCCAATTATATTCTGCATTCCGTCGGCTGGCTGGAAAGTTCTATGTCGGTAAGCTTTGCTCAGTTTATTCTGGACCTGGATCAATTGGCCTTACTGCAGGAATTTGCCAGAAATATCGATATAGACGAAGAATCGCTTGCGGTTGAAGCGATCTCAGAAGTCAGGCCGGGGGGTGACTACTTTTCAAATGCGCACACGGTAAAACACTACCGTACCGCTTTTGTTGAACCGATGCTGCCTGTCTGGGGCAGTTACGAGGCCTACGTCGAAGCGGGGTCCCCCAAGATGGTTGATTCTGCCTTGCAATGGGCACGTAGGGCATTGGATGCCTATGAACAACCCGAGCTCGAAATCAGCGTGAAAGACCAACTCGATGATTTTGTCACCCGTCGCATGGCGGAACTACCCAACATAGAAACCTGAAATCACAATTATTCCCAACCCCAAATTCACAACAGAGGAGTGAACACATGTTAGAACGCGATAAAAAATTAGCAGAGAAACTTGCAACCGAAAGCCTGGCCAAAGGCACTTCGAGGCGGGATACGCTCAAGGTACTCATGGCTTCGGGCCTGGGTGTTGCAGGTTCAAACCTGATCCTGGGCACTGCAATGCAAGCCCATGCGGCAACCCCGAATCGCGGTGGCCATATCAGAGTGGGTGTCAGAAAGGGATCGGTATCCGATACTATGGATCCAACCACTTTCCTTAATGTATTCATTCGCGTAACTGCCTATGGTATGTGTAATGGGCTGTTCGAAATTAAATCTGACGACAGCCTTGGTGGAGAATTGATCGAGAGCTGGGAACCCCGTCCTGGTGCAGCTGAATGGGTTTTCAAGGTACGCAAAGGAGTTGAGTTTCACAATGGAAAATCGCTGGTTGCCGACGATATTATTGCTTCGATAAACCATCATCGGGGCGAGAACTCCAAATCAGGCATGAAAGGTCCGTTAGGCAGTGTCGCGGAGATTATCAAAAACGATAATCACACGATTACGTTTAAATTGACGGGTGGTAATGCGGACTTTCCTTACGTCTTCACCGATTACCGGATGAGCGTGATGCCTGCCAATGAGGATGGCTCGTTGAACTGGCAGGCACACGTTGGAACCGGTGGCTATCTGCTGAAGAATTTCGAGCCCGGCATCAGTGCAGAACTCGAAAGGGCCCCGAACTATTGGCGTGCGGGACACGCGAATTTCGATAGCGCCAGAATTCTCGTGGTGCCCGATTTGGCAACGAGACAGACGTCTTTGATTAACGGCGAACTTGATGCCATTGATCAAATTGATTTCAAAACCCTGTCACTACTCAAGCGACAGTCGAGCATCAAGCTGGTGGATACCACGGGAGCAAAACATTACACCTACGTGATGAACACCCAGATCGAGCCATACAATAACAATGATTTGCGACTGGCTTTAAAATACGGCATCGACCGAAAAGCAATGCTGCATACGCTGTTGCGTGGTTATGGCTCTATTGGTAATGATCATCCGGTTGCCCCATCTCACCAATTTTTTGCTGGCGATCTCGAGCAGCGATCCTATGACCCGGACAAAGCCAGGTTTCATCTCAAGAAAGCTGGATACGACAAGATCTCGATGGATATGAGCACTAGCGACTCACTGTATCCCGGCGCGGTCGACGGAGCGGTGTTATACAAGGAACAATTAGCCCCCACGGGAATTGACATAAACGTCGTTCGTGAACCAGGTGATGGTTACTATTCTAATGTGTGGAAGAAAAAGCCATTTCTGGCGTCATTTTGGGGGGCTCGGCCAACAGCCGACCTGATTTTGTCCACAGCCTATCTCTCAGGCGCACCGTGGAATGACAGTTTCATAGATAACGCACGACTCACCTCGCTCATCAATGAGGCAAGATCGGAAATTGACTCCTCAAAAAGAAATGGGATGTATCGAGAAATTCAGACTTTGCTGCGTGATGAAGGTGGTACTGTCATTCCGGTTTTTGCTAACAATGTTTTCGCGATCTCGGAGAAAATCGGGACCAAGGAAAAAATTGCCGGAAACTGGGAACTGGACGGCGGACGTATTCTGGACAGGTGGTGGTTCATGTAAGCAGTCCTGCTTAGCACCTCGGTGGTGCCACCTTTATCCCTGGTAAGGGTGGCACCTTGGGTGCACTATCAACCAGGTGAAAATAACCTATTAGTCTAGGAAAAGGTGGACTTCGGTACCATCGTTGCCTGAAACAGGGATATCATGATAATCGGGTCATCAGCGGTCCGGATGCCATGGATTTGCCAGGGCGGGTTATAAACAACCGATTGTGGGTGTAGCGGTTCCCAGTTCCCGTCTTCGATCGTAATCTCGCCGCCGCCTCCAATGACGTAATACGCTTCTTCCGGCCCATGCCGGTGTGGTGGATATACCATGTGCGGCCCCAGAACCAATAGTGCGATCTGTGGGGCGTCGATCTTGACGGGACCTTCAGGGCTTGCCACAACACCCCATGCATAATTCTGTAAGAAATCGGCCGATACATCGTTATCGGTATAAGTCTGGTTCCAGCGCAGGTGATCCGCCACTCGTGCAGCGCCTGCATGGCTGGACGGGTCTGCGGTGATACGTTTCTCGAGAATGCGGGCAAGCACGATAGAACCGGCATTGAGGCCGCTTGAAGATGGGTCATTTGCCCGGGACCGGTGGGCAGTTCATCCAGCATATTTAGAACCGCCGGATGACCGCAGCTTTTCAACAGCGAGAGAATTTCGACGTAAAGAGTCCCGATGTCCGTCAGCACACTACTATTGGTGTCCATAGTCCTTTACAAACTTCAATTTCCGGATGACGCTCGGCCTTGCAATACATTGTCGAGCCAGTCAGGGTCCATCTCAGGCACAGACGATAACAATAATTCGGTATAGGGGTCGTGAGGCGGTGTGAAAACTTCGGCCTTCGGCCCGGCTTCGACTACCTTACCGGCTTTCATGACAACAACGTCGTCAGCGATTGCCCGAACCGTCGCAATGTCATGGGTGATAAACATATAGGCCAAATCCAGGTCTTGCTGCAACTTGTCGAGTAAACGCAGGATTCCCTCGGCAACCAGCTGATCGAGCGCGGATGTTACCTCATCGCAGATAATCATTGACGGATCGGCTGCCAGGGCTCTGGCGATTCCAATGCGTTGTTTTTGTCCACCGGAAAGTTCCCCGGGACGTCGATCGATGAATTCATCAGGATCCATTTCGATCATCGTCAGTAGCTCGCGTATGCGGTTTTCATTCGCATTGCCTTTCAAGCCCGTATAAAACTCGATAGGCCAGCCAATTATTTCCCGGATTCTTTGCTTGGGATTTAAGGCAGTATCGGCCGATTGGTATATCATCTGAATCTCTTGCAATTGCTTTTTGCTGCGGTCCGTGTAGACACTGGGCAGCGGTTCATCGCGCAATTTCACCGATCCTGACGAGGGCTCCAGAAGGCCGGTCATCACTCTCGCGGCAGTAGATTTGCCAGAGCCGGACTCTCCGACAACCGCCACGGTCTGGCAAGGGAATATATCGAAACTCACGTCCGTCAGTACCAGCTGCGTTTCATAGGCTGCCGAAACATTCTGAACTGATACAACAGGCCTGGTTGTGGATTCAATTTTCTTTGGAGTTGCCTGAAACGAGCGCACAGCCCACAGCGACTTCGTGTAGGTATCCCTGGGTGCACGGAGCATGGTCCTTGTATCAGCTTCCTCGATCTCGGCACCCTTCAGTAGTACTTTGACTCGATCAGCCATTTGAGCCACCACGGCGAGATCATGCGTAATATAGATCGCGGCGGTCCCGGACTGGTTTACGATGTCGCGGATCGCTGATAATACTTCGATTTGAGTGGTGACATCGAGTGCGGTAGTGGGCTCGTCAAAAATGATAATGTCCGGGCGACAGGACATGGCCATTGCCGTTATCGCACGTTGCAGTTGACCACCTGAGACCTGATGTGGATATCGGTATCCGATCATCTCAGGATCTGGCAGCTGCATGCGTCGATACAGTTCCTTCGCATCATGTTCGGCCTCACTTTTTGACATAACATGATGGAATACCGGACCTTCGGAATACTGGTCTATTAGTTTATAGGTGGGATTAAACGAGGCTGCAGCTGACTGCGCTACATAGGCGATCCGCCTCCCACGTATTCTGCGTTGCCCTTTGTTGGACATTTCCAGCAAATTGTGACCGTCGAAAATAATTTCGCCGGCCGATATTCGGCAGCCGCCACGAGCATAACCCATGGCGGCAAGACCGATCGTTGATTTACCTGCTCCAGATTCACCAATCAATCCAAGAATCTCACCCTTCTTAAGGCTAAGATCAACGCCTTTAACGATTTCACTCCAGCCCTCGTCGGTTTTACCCTCGATATGCAGGCCTTTAATTGTCAGAATTTCATCACTCTGCGACATGGTTTCAATCCTTCAACCCGCTGGACCGATGCAGCATCCAGTCTACGACGAAGTTGACGCCGATGGTTAACAACGCGATCGCAATGGCGGGGATCAGCGGCGTAAATTCACCGAAAGCAATCAGGCTTGCATTGTCCCGAACCATGGATCCCCAGTCGGCGAGCGGAGGCTGGATGCCAAGACCCAGAAACGACAGTGCCGAAATGGCGAGGAATACAAAACAGAACCTCAGGCCAAACTCCGCGGCCAGAGGTGCCGCCGCATTGGGAAGAATTTCACGGGTCACAAGACGCCATATGCCGTCTCCCCGCAGACGAGCTGCCTCGATAAATTCCATGACGACAATGTCCATAGAAACCGCTCGCGCCAGTCGAAACACCCGTGTCGAATCGACCAGCGCGATGATAAGAACCATGTTGATGATGGTTGTGCCGAAGACAGTCAACAGCAACAATTTAAATATCAAAGATGGAATCGCCATCAGGGTGTCCACCAGCCGGCCCAGTATTTGATCGGTCCACCCGCCTTTAATCGAAGTGAAGATGCCCAGAGTAGTGCCAACGAGAAATGCCAGGATCGTTGTGAAAAAAGCGATACCAACGGTGTTTCTGGCGCCGTAGACGATGCGCGAAAGCATATCCCTGCCGAGGTTGTCGGTACCCAGCCAGTATTCCGCGCTCGGGGGCATGAATTCTGCGTCCACAATTTCAGTTTGACTATACGGCGCGAGCAGTGGAGCGAAGAAGGCCACCAGAATATAGATGGCTATGACCACCATACCGAAAACCGATGAAGGTGGCGCCGTTTTGAGTATCTTAAGGAAGTTACGGGCCATCGCCTTACTTCGGATGCCTCAATCGTGGATTTGACAGTGTTGAAAATATGTCGGCTAAAAGGTTAAAAAGAATGTAAGCAACCGCGAAAATCAGGCTCGCGACTTGCACGACAACCACATCGCGCTTTGAGACCGAATCTACAAGCAATTGCCCCAAACCCGGATAAACAAAGACAACCTCGACTACCACCACGCCAGTGATTAGATAGGCAAGGTTGATCGCAACCACGTTAATGATGGGTGCGAGAGCATTCGGGAAGGCATGCATCAATATGATCCGGGTGCGAGACAAACCCTTCAGTTCCGCCATCTCAATGTAAGCAGAGGCCAGTAAATTGACGATTGCTGCCCGTGTCATTCGCATCATATGCGCGGTGATGACGAGTGTCAGCGTCAGTGCCGGCAGAAAAGTCACGTAAAGCTTTTCCTGGAATGACATTGTCGGAGTTAGATCGGACATGGTTGGGAAAAACCCTGTTTGTGCCAGCAGGAAAACCAGGATATAGGCCAGTAGGAACTCCGGCATTGAAACTGACGACAGGCTGATGATATTCACGGCGCGATCAAGCACTGAGCCCCGATAGAGCGCGGCCAGGAGGCCAAGCGAGATTGCCAGAGGAATCGAAATCAATGCCGCGTATGCCGCCAAAAAGAGCGTATTAAAAATACGGCTTTGGATCAGCTCCGACACATCACGTTTGCTGGCAAGTGCAGTGCCGAAATCACCTCTCAGCATGCCGCCCGCCCAATCGAGGTATCGAGTCAAGGCAGGGCGGTCAAGCCCTAGCTCCTGGCGGAACACGGCGACCGTCTCGGGCGTTGCCGACTGCCCGAGAATTATCTGTGCTATATCGCCCGGCAGCATTTCAATTGCGACAAAGATAATGATCGATACAGCAATCAGTGTGACGATTCCGAGACCAAGTCTCTTGACGATGACTAACCAGAGAGAGTTCATGACAGTGTGATATCAGGCATGAGGGTCTTGCGCTGCAGGGTTTTTCCGACGAGGTGTCGGCAATTGTCACGGGGGGTCATGGTAACCAACCCCACAGCAGGCCGGATCATAGCATTCCAGGGGCGTGACAAGCTCGATTTTGGCCGATCTCCAGTGCTTCGGAGCCTGAACCCGGCCCTCCATGGGCATGCAGGCGATGGGAGGCCCCAGCAGGCCTGTGGTCCGCCGGAAGTCGTGTGTGATGTCAGTGGAAACCTATCCGGTGTCCGCCACCGGGACGGGATTCGCTCGGCCTGAAGGCACCAGGCAGGCCCTTGCGTCGGCAGGTGGCCACTGTCAGTATCCCTTGGAGTCGAGATTGATGCCATTGGTGGCCGAAATCAGTGCCCAGGGGTGCTGATTTTTTCGCCGCCGCTATCCCGGAATGAGGGCGTAACCCGAATGGAGGGATAGCGGCGACTGTTGCACTTCGGACTGGCGGCAGGGAAGCAATTATCTGAAAAGTAGTTTGACCATTTTGGTCATACAGTAGAAGATGCCATACTTAACTATCAGCTATAACATTATTGTTAGATTTATCGCCAAAAATCGTAGCCTTCCAGGTTAAGGGCCTTGGGGAATATTCAGGCTGACCACTTTAGACGCAATCCGGAGTCACAGACAAACAATCCTTGAAGGCATTTACAGCGATGACGATAAACTGACGGCGATACCAATGGCACCAGTCATGCTAGATCTAAATACCAGGCATCTCAGAATATTTGTCGCTTCTGTCGAGACCGGTTCGTTTTCAAGAGCTGCCACCCGGTGCGGAATGTCTCAACCGGCATTAAGCCGAATTATTCGCGAACTGGAAAGTACCCACCAACTTCAGCTGTTCAGCCGTACCGGTCGTGGAGTGCGACCCACAGCTGCGGGATTAAGATTTCACGAGCACGCAGTCCGGATTCTGGATGAAACCGATCGGCTCGGGGAGGAGTTGGCACAGGATCATGACATCGAAGATGTAAATGTGTCGATCCCGGTTCGTGCAGGGCGATTTATGATGCAACCGCTGATCAAGCGGTTTACGACCCTTTTCCCACAGTCATCGATTCAGGTATTTGAAAACCTGAATAGTGATACGAAACACCTGCTAACTTCGGGTGATATGGACATCGGTATTTTTTATTTACCACCAAAACCTTCGAGCCTGGTCTTCGAGTGTATAGGCTTTGAGGAAATGTATATCGTAGGTCGCCCGGATATCGTTGGGAAAAGCGACAAACCCATACCCATGTCCAAGGTTGCGAAACTACCACTGATACTGCCCGGATCACGTGCTCACCTTCGCGATATAATTGACAAAACCTTCTCGACAAATGGATGTTCGCCGAACATCGTACGCGAGCTCGAAACAGTGCACGCGGTGCTGGCCTTTGCCATGGAAGGTGAAGGCGTCACGATTCTTCCTTACAGTAACTTTTGCGAAGAAATAGAACAGCGCATCCCGATTACCGCCCGCAAGATAGTCAAACCGGAAATTCGGCGGAAAATCTGCATTGCCGTGAGCAGGCATTCAAGCAGCAAGCTGGTCAGGAATACGGTCTCCATGATCAACCAGGTCATCGACGATCACCGGGGCAAGGCGCTCTGGCTTCGCCTGGAGAGCAGCCAGCCCGGAGCATCCCGGTAGACTACTGAAATAATTATTGTAGCCTGTAATTATAAGTTGTGACGTGTTGAGGCGTTGCCGGTGCTGGTGCTGGTGCTGGTGATTATCCTCGGTATTGCAGTTCGATCAGATCGCAGACCTAACGATAACCTTATAACTGATAATTGGACTGCGTATCTTCTTCTGGCCTCTGGAAGTGTTTAACTTGTCGCAAAACGTAATTTCGAGGAGACCCTAGCTGGATGGCAGTTGAAGCGGAACGAGAAAAGAAGACGCGTGGCCGGGGATCGCGAAGAACACGGGAATCGCGAAGTGCAAATTCTAACAATCAATCCCGCCTGCCCTCGAAACGTGCCTTCAAACCCGTCGAGCTGTTGAGTGATGAAGCAGTCGAGCAAGTGCACCGCTGCAGCCTGGACTTGCTCAGGGATGTCGGTTTGGAATTCGATTTGCCCGAGGCCTGTGACATACTGAAAAGAAACGGCGCCATGGTCGACAGCGACACCGGCATGGTCAAATTCGACCCAGAGACGGTTGAACATTGGGTTGCCCAAGCACAATCCAGCTTTAGTCTCAGCGCCCGCAACCCGGCCAGAAATCTGGATATCGGGGGTGATAACATTGCCTATGGTTCGGCTGGCAGCACGCCGAACGTTCTGGACATGGACGAGGGCCGGAGGCCCGGTAATTCCAGGGATTTTGAAAACCTGGTGAAGTTGAGCCATACCCTCGACACGGTTGATTTTTTTTCGGGTTACCCTGTAGAGCCAACCGACCGATCCGTAAATACCCGACACCTCGACTGTAACCGCGATTTACTCACGCTTTCGGACCGGGTGATCCGGCTTTATGGCATTGGCAAAACTCGGATCGATGATGGCCTGGACATGATTTCAATCGCTCACGGCATCAGTCGTGATGAGTTGAAAGATTCCCCGCGGGCACTCACCGTGCTGAATGTAAATTCCCCTCTCAAGGTTGATTCAACGCTGCTCCAAGGCGCGATGGAAATGGCCCGCAATGGCCAGGCCGTGGTCGTAACCCCGGTCGCATTTGCCGGTGCCATGTCACCAATCACTCTGTCCGGCAGCCTGATTCAGCATAATGCCGAGTGTCTTGGTGTCATTGCCTTGCTGCAAATGGTGAATCCGGGCACACCTGTTCTGTACGGTTCGATCATTTCCAACGTAGACATGAAATCTGGTGCTCCTGCCCTGGGCACGCCGGAAACAGTCACTGGCACTATCGCCTCAGGACAGCTGGCAAGACGTTACCGACTTCCCACACGCCTGTTCAGCGGCTGCAGCTCGAACGCTGTCGATGCCCAGGCAGCCTATGAAACGATGTTTTCGCTTTGGGCCTGTTATCTTGGTGGTGTCAATATGGTCCTTCACGCGCATGGTTACATGGAAACCGGTCTCATCACCTCGTTCGAGAAAGTGTTACTCGACTCGGACCTGATCGGCATGATGAACGCATTATCACGACCTATCGACCTGTCGGATTCAAAAGAGGCGCTCGCGGCTATCAAGGAAGTCGGGCCTGGCGGACACTATTTATCCGTCGCGCATACCATGTCTCGATATAAAAACGCCTTTCACTCGCCTTTGCTTTCGGACTGGCGAGCATATGAATACTGGCTCAAAGATGGTGGCAAGGACTATGCCCAGCGCGCAAGCAACAAGTGGAAACAGTTGCTGGAAGAATATCAAAAACCCGATATCGATCCCGCTGTCGAACAGGCGCTTGGTGAATTCGCTGAACGCAGAAAACGGGAAATCGGAACGGCCGAGATCTAGGTCTAGGGTAATGGAAATGCAGCTTGATTTGGAAAAAGATTCATCGGCAATTGAAATCCTGTCGGATTTCATCGCCACAGCTCCCGGAAAGCATGAGGGTGAAGCATTAATGCGTTCACGAAGAGCTGTACTCGATACGATTGGTTGCATGCTGGTAGGCATTGACGAGCCGGTAGCCCGGAATGCGATTAGCACGGTGTCGCAGTGGGGTGTGGGTAATGCCCCGGTTATAGGCACTGATATCTGCCTGCCATCGCCATGGGCCGCGCTGGTAAATGGCTCCGCGGCAAAAGCATTCGACTATGACGATTGGGACGACCCCAGTCTTGTACACACAACGTCAACGCTGCTGCCTGGGATACTGGCCCTGCTGGATGGGCAAACTGCTAAGGGGTCGGATTTGTTCCATGCCCATATTATCGGGGTCGAAACAATCATTAGAATTGGCGAAGCGATAAATCCCGGTCACTACGCGAGAGGATGGCACTCGACTTCAACCATCGGAGCTATAGGTGCGACAGCGGCCTGTTCGCGTGCCCTAAAGCTGGATCGAGAACAAACGGCCTGTGCGCTATCGATCGCGACGAGCATGACTGGCGGGCTTACCGCCCAGTTTGGGACAATGATCAAGCCCATGCATGCCGGTCTCGCAGCCAAGGCAGGTGTTCTGGCCGCGTCTCTGGCCGCCAATGGGATAACAGCGCGTAAGGATACACTTGACGGCAAGTCCAGTTTTGCCAGCACTACAAGCGACGCGAGCCGAGCTGATTTTGGGCAGGCATTTGCCAGGCTCGGCAAGCCCTGGGCCATTCTCGAGCATGGCCTGCATGTGAAGCTATACCCCTCCTGTGGTGGTACGCACCGTGTTATCGAGTGTGCGCTCGAGTTGCGCAATACACACAATCTAGATCCAGGAGATATTGCAGCCATCGAAATCAATGTGGCCGACTATGTCTACGAGCTTTTGCATTACGGGCTGCCCAGGACCATACCCGAGGCCCTGTTCAGTTTCCCATATTGTCTGGCAGCCGCCCTGTGCAGGGGGCAGGTGGGGATCGATGAATTTCACCCGAGCTCTCTCTCGGATCAGCAGATATACGATCTCGCCAATAAGGTAACCGTTAACACCCGGCCAGCTCCGGACCGCAGCAAGCTCTTTTTAAAGGGTGATCCGGATATCGTCACAGTCACAATGCGTTCAGGTGTGGAATATTCTCACAGCGTTGATGTTCCGCACGGGGCTCCACCTCGCTTTGCCGATAACCAGACCGTTGAACGGAAATTCTTCGATTGCGCTAGCCGCAAGCTTGGGGATAAACAGGCAACTGGCATCCGAGACCTTGTGTTCCATATGAATAGCGATTGGCTAATGTCTGATCTCAATCAATTGTTGATGGTCGCGAATCCCGTCGATAGCAAACCGCGTTGAACCCAGGTGATACAAGCGAGGCACAGCGAATGTCAGAAACCAGTTTAAGTTATGTTCACGGCGCATCGGATGTGCCTTTGATCGGTGAGACGATAGGCGCTTACTTTGATTCGGCAGTGGCCCGCTGGTCTGGTAATACGGCTCTCGTGGTACGTCACCAGGACATCCGCTGGACCTACGCCGAGCTTGCTGACAGGGTCAACCGCCTTGCTGCCGGGTTACTGGCTATCGGGCTCGAGCCGGGCGATCGCATCGGAATTTGGTCGCCCAACAATGCCGAGTGGGTGGTCACTCAATTCGCAACCGCCAAGGTCGGTATGATATTGGTTAATATCAATCCGGCCTATCGGGTGGCAGAATTGGAGTATGCGCTGTGTAAGGTGGGCTGCAAGGCGCTCATCACTGCCCAAAAATTCAAAAGCAGCGAATATCTGGAGATGTTAAGACAGCTGGCTCCGGAGATGGATTCCTGCCTCCCTGGACAACTCAAGGCAGACACCCTGCCCGAGCTTCGAAGCATCGTCACGATCGACTCGACTGATGCCCCGGGACTGTTCTCCTTTGAACAGCTGCTTGTAATGGGTGACGAGGTTCCGGCGGAACGTATCGAAAACCTGGCCAAACAGTTGCAATTCGACGATCCGATTAATATCCAGTTCACCAGTGGTACCACCGGATCCCCCAAGGGCGCAACTCTTACGCATCACAATATACTGAACAACGGCTACTTTATCGGTGAAGCGCAGCGGTTTGGAGAGCAGGACCGCGTCTGCATACCCGTGCCCCTGTACCATTGCTTCGGCATGGTGCTTGGAAACCTGGCCTGCATCACTCACGGTGCTGCCATGGTTTACCCCGGAGACGCTTTCGATCCTCTGTCGGTGCTGGAAACAGTCGAGCAGGAAAAGTGCACGGCACTCTATGGCGTTCCCACGATGTTCATCGCGGAACTGGAACATCCCGATTATCGTAACTTTGACCTGAGTTCGCTCCGTACCGGAATCATGGCGGGATCTCCGTGCCCTATCGAGGTCATGAAACGTGTCGTTGATGACATGAGCATGTCGGAGGTTACCATCGCCTACGGCATGACAGAGACCAGTCCGGTCAGCTTTCAAACTTCAACCGACGACCCGCTGGAGAAGCGGGTTGGTACGGTAGGCCGCATACACCCCCACGTAGAAGTAAAAATCGTCGATGACGCCGGCAAAATCGTTCCGCGTAACCAGCCTGGCGAACTCTGCACACGAGGTTATTCACTGATGCTGGGCTACTGGAATGATCCGGATACTACTGCAGAAGCAATAGACCAGGCGCGCTGGATGCATACTGGGGATCTTGCCACCATCGACGAGGATGGTTATTGCAACATCGTCGGGCGTATTAAGGACATGGTAATCCGCGGGGGTGAAAACGTTTACCCAAGGGAAATTGAGGAGTTTTTATTCCGGCATCCGAAAATCGGGGATGTACAGGTAATTGGAGTGCCGGACCAGAAATATGGCGAAGAGATCTGCGCATGGATCAAGTTGCGGGAGGGAGAAGCGATGGCGGAAGAGGAAGTGAAACAGTTCTGCCGGGAGCAAATCGCACACTACAAGATCCCCCGATACGTGAAGTTCGTCGATGAATTTCCAATGACCGTAACAGGAAAAGTTCAAAAATATGTCATGCGGGAAGCCATGGTCGAGGAGCTGGCGCAAAAGTCCGGTTCACGGGAAATCTAGGCCATGCACAGTATGAATCGTCAATGGAAGCTCAAGCGATATCCGGACGGGATGCCGACGCCCGACGACTGGGAAATGGTGGAGTCGGCGATTCCCCGGCCAGGTCGTGAAGAGATATTGGTAAAGGCGCTGTATCTCGATATTTCGCCTTACATGCGCGGCAAAATCAATCCAACCAGGGCTTACTACGGGTCCGGTGTTGAACCCGGAGACACCATGATTGGTGGTGCGATCGGTGAGGTGATGGAATCCAATTCTGATCGGATCAGGGCGGGTCAACTCGTGGTGTCCGATTTCAACTTCGGGTGGCAGGACTATTCGGTGTTCGATCCCGACAGTGTGCGTATCGTGAATCCGGATCTGGCTCCGGTAGAGACCTGGCTCGATGCTCTGGGCGTCAATGGTGTTACCGCTTATCTCGGGCTATTCGAGGCCGCTTCGATGCAACCCGGAGATACGGTCGTCGTCTCGGCTGCTGCCGGCAGCGTCGGGCAGATTACAGGACAACTTGCCAGGATTGCAGGCGGGTGTCCCGTTGCGGTGACAAGTAGTGCGGAGAAACTCGAATGGTGTCGCGAAATCGGATTTGATCGGGGAGTCGACTATCAAAACACTGACAACCTTGCCGAAGCCCTGAAGATTGCTTGTCCCGGGGGCATCGATGTTTATTTTGATAATACCGCGGGCGCTATTCTCGATGCGGTCCTGCAGAACCTGGCCGTAGGTGCCCGCATTACCCTTTGCGGGACAACAAGTCTGGCCTCGAAGTTCGGTCAGCCGGACATTGGCGATCGTTACTGGAGGCAGATCATTACTGCTCGCGCCCGACTGCAGGGCTTCCTGGTCCTCGACTATCCTCAGCATCGCTACAACGAAGCTCAACAGCGTCTGGGCCAATGGGTGCGCGAGGGACGAATCCAGCATCGTTTCGACGTAGTAGACGGTTTCGACAAGGCCCCCGAAGCCTTGATTCGAGTACTGAGCAGCAAGAACCTTGGTAAGCAGCTTGTGGCGCTGTGATCCGTCCCGGTGAGAAGAAAAGAAAGGAAAGATTGTGTTTCCCGGGCAGCAGGCTCGGGAAAAACTCGGATTCCCGTCGATAAATAGTTTGGAGATTCCTGTGGGAACCTACAGCGCCCTGTTGTCACCTCTGACGATCAAGAAACTAACAATCCGCAATCGTGTGTTCAGTGCCGCACACGCACCGGTCTACGCAGTTGATGGGCTTCCCGGTGAACGCTACATCGAGTATCACCGCGAAAAAGCCAAAGGCGGAATCGGCCTGACTGTGTTTGGTGGCTCGTCGAACGTTTCTCCGGATTCGGGATCGTTGTTCGGAGCAATCTATCTGGGTGACAATCGCGTGATCCCCCATTTTCAACGACTTGCTGATGCAGTTCACGAGCACGACACGGCCGTTTTCTGCCAGATTACCCATATGGGACGTCACTGCCGGTGGGATGTCGGTAACTGGATGCCGGTAATCGGACCTTCGACCATACGTGATATAGGCGCCGGTCGATCCTTGCCCCGTGAAATGTCGCTGGCGGACATTCGCCGCATACAAAAGGACTACCAGGCGGCCGCGAAACGATGCGAGGATGGCGGATTGGATGGTCTGGAAATCATTTCATCGATGCATTTGCCGGGGCAGTTTTTATCCCCGTTATCCAATCATCGATCCGACGACTACGGCGGCAGCCTCGAAAACCGTGCTCGGTTTCTAATGGAGATCATAGAGGCCTGTCGCGAATCGACGGGTCCTGATTTCGTGATCGGTGTTCGCCTGACTGCCGACGAAAGCAATGAAAGAGGCATAACCGCGGACGAAGGTATAGAGGTCGGACGTATTCTGGGGCAGCACGGTGGTATCGACTTCATAAATGTCAATGGTGCCTACAGCGGAAGCTATCAGGGGGTTCCTCTCGCATTTCCAGGAATGGATTCCCGGAGCGCGCCGTACATTCAGTTAGCGCAGGCGGTCAAATCAGCCAGTGGTTTGCTGACGTTTCAGTCAGCACGCATCGATAATTTGTCAACCGCCAACTATGCCATCGAGCAGAATTACCTGGACATGGCAGGTATGACCCGGCCCCACATGGCTGATCCGCACATTCTGAAAAAGCTGGAAAGAGGGGAGGAGGAACGCATACGCCCCTGTGTCGGCGCCGGCTACTGTATCGACAGGCCTTATCGAGGAATGGAGGCCTTGTGTCTGCACAACCCTTCCACAGGTCGCGAAATCAGTTTGCCGCACGATGTCCCCAGGGCCCGGCAGGTCCGGAAGGTTGTTGTGGTGGGCGGTGGCCCGGCGGGTATGGAAGCAGCTCGTGTCTTGGCCGAACGCGGTCATCAGGTCACTTTGTTCGAAGCCCTGCAGCAATTGGGCGGGCAAGTAAATCTTGCCGCTCGGGCCGGCTGGAGAAAGTCGCTTATAGGCATTACCGACTGGCTGGCGGCCGAGCTGGACATCCTGGGAGTCGATGTCAGGGTCGACTGCTATGTGGATTCCGAAGAGATTCTGGCCATGCAACCGGATGTCATTGTGCTGGCAACTGGCGGGATTCCGATTCAAGACTTACCGGAAGGTGATGCCGAACTGACTCTGACAGTCTGGGATGTTCTCGGCGTGACGGAAACGCCAAAGGGAAAAATATTGTTCTTCGATCAATGTGGCAGTGAGGGCCCCCTGTCTGCAGCCCAGGTCCTTTCGGAGAACAGAGCTGAATTGATCTTCGCAACCCAGGACAGGATTGTTGGCCAGGACATTGGTGCACAGAACCTGCCGGTGTTCATGCGCAAACTTTTGAAGCAAGGAGTCGAGTTCCGAACGGATCGTTACTTGCTTAGCGTAAAAAAAACCGAACACGGTCTTGAGGCGCGAATGCGAAACCGGTATACCGACGAAATTGAGTCAACGGAGGTGGACTACGTTGTAGTGGACCAGGGGGTCAAACGTGACCCAACACTTTTTGACTCTCTCCGAGACGGTGCGCGTAACGCTGGTAGAATAGATCTTGATGCGTTTATCAACGTGTCAGAACAGCCTGAAACTCAACCTGGGGACTATCTGCTTTTTGAAATTGGCGACGCATCAATGGCACGCAACATTCATGCCGCCATTTTCGACGCAAGGAGACTGGGATACGTACTTTAGGCGGCTGTTAACCGTGCCTTAACGGGAGTAGCTCTTGTCGTAGATGGTGTTTATGTGAATGCTTGACCTGACTGAGCTCAACGAGACACAACCACATGCTAACCAGTGCGCTTTGGCGAGAGAGTTTTGCAACATTGAGGGCGGTCGATACGGCGAAAATGGAGCCTAAGTCATTGAAAAGAATGGTGGCTACGCCCTGATTTGAACAGGGGACCCCGTCATTATGAGTGATGTGCTCTAACCAACTGACCTACGTAGCCACGGGGCGCGCGAAGCGTACCCCAAAGTGGTAGTGGATTCAATCAGTTATGCGAGTAGATTCGAACTACCGCCCCATCATTATGAGCATGACTTGGTAATAAGTTTTATATATTAATCAATGGCTTATCTCGGAACCCGTTGCAGATTATGCCCTACAGAGCACAGCAATTCACAACTAATCTTAAAAATTTCTACAGCGGCAAGGCTACTAGAAGCCATCTCACAAATATTTCCTGGCCAGGATCATGAAGGTGGCGAGTTGGAGGAAAGCAAGGAAGTTTTCGAAATGACGCTCATAGCGAGTGACGATACGGCGGTAGTTCTGCAACCATGCGAACAGGCGCTCAACCTTCCACAGGCGCCGGTATCGGCGCAGCACCCGCCCGTCCTGTGTCTTCGGTTTCGTACGGTTGGCCCGGTGCGGCGCAATCATGGCCACCCCCAGCCTTGCGCATTGCTCGTCCAGCGGGTCGCTGTCGCAGGCCTTGTCGCCAATGAGCCGCTCGGGCCGGGCCACCGTCAGACATCCCTCGATCAGTCCGTGCACATACGTGGTTTCGTGCGGCGAGGCGCTGCCCGCACACACCGACACCGGCAACCCCGAGCGATCGGCAATCACCATGACCTTGCAGCCCTTGCCCCGCTTGGTCTTGCCTACTGCGGCGCCCCCTTTTTGGCCGCGCTGAAGCTGCCGTCAACGAAACACTCCCCAAGGTCGATCTCACCGCGCTTCTCCAGGTCTTCCGCCAGGGCCGGCCCCGGCCATCCGCCCGTCGGGGCAAGGGGGGAAGCAACGGCTCGATGAACGCCCATTGGGCGTCGGTCAGGTCGTGTGGCATGGGAACCTCCGATTATCTTCATAGATACGTCACTCTATTCGGATCCGCTTAAACTAGCGTACATCTTAAGATTCTGCCCCGGTCAATTGCTGCCAGCGCGTCTGCATCGCGGATTGGATGCGTAGCGGGTATCGAGAATTACGGAACAATTGCTGGAATTTCTCGCTATCGAATCCGCTTTCAGTCAGATCCAGCTCCGGCAGTTTCCGGAAACGTCTGCTCCTGCGAGTCGAAATGTAGAGAACATCAAGCAGCGCTTTTTCTTTCGTCGCAATCAGGTATGGCTGGTGCGTCTCACTCCACTCGATACCGGCTCGCATCAGTTCAGGCTTTAGTCTCAGGAACTCGAAGCGTCCGACTGGAGAATCGAGCACGCGTGGGTGGCCAGTTGTCGCGACCTGGATGGCACTGGGGATTTGCGAGATGACTTCATGCAGATGCAGCGCTGTGAGGAACGATACATACCCCTGCTCCTTTCCCAGAAGAAATGGCACGCAGCCCAACGGTTGAAAATGCGGATGACTCTTGTTGGCCCACACGCCTCGTGTTACTCGAGTGAGGAATCTTTCTTGAACGAGACGGCTCAGACGGTTCGATGCTGCGGACAGGCTCAGGTTGCTGGCCGTCGCAAAATCCTTCGTCGTGAACACGACGAAGTCTGGTTGATTCAGGATTTCAAGCATGCGCTTCAAGCGCCTCGAATACATTCGAATGTAAATCGTTCCAGGACTCCCTGGTGCCGAATTCGGCGCGACTGGCTGGATCCAGGAACTCTACGACCTGCCCTTCATAGTCTTCCCAGCCCAGGGCCGCCAGGCATTCCACCGCTTCGCTCACCGGGGCATCCACAAGTGCACCTGAATTCGCAGCAGAATCAAGGTGCCCACCTTGCATCAGGATGCCGAGATCAAAGACGTCCCGGGCCTGAGTCAAAGCGCGCCCCGCCAGCGCTTCGATCTTTTGCACAACGGCCGCGGTCCCCGAATAATGGCGGCACCGATAGGTGAGCTGTCGATACTGACGGGCAATCTCTGTATTGATTGTTTCCAATGGTGCTGCGGCATTCACAGCCTCGGCCCTGCGGGAAAATTCAACTTTCGTGGGCAACCGTTGACCGGCTTGTGTTATTAGCGAGCAACGAAAGCGCAGGGTCGTTTCCGTGTGCTTGGCCTTGCCCGGGTCGTTTACCTCGACACCGTCGATCCCAAAAGTGCGGAGGCTCCGCCTGAAGGCGGCATCTTCGAGAATCTTGTAGCCGTTTTTCTTGAGCGTTGCGACACTGCCCGCAATCACATCCAGATCCATGTCCTCGGAGTAGCGTGGACTTAAGAAGAAAAAGCGAAGGTTGACGCCGCCTTTGAGAAGATAGAGGCCAGGATCGGAGGTACGAAGAAGTCTCTGCAGAAAGCAGAAATGGAAGACTTCGCGGACTTGGGTGTCTGAGTACATGAGTTAATTATACTTTCTTGTTTTGGTAAACGCTAACAAGAACGCATAATTAATTCCTGGCCCAGGTCATTTCTGGCCCTGGTTCCAAAGCACCCTACGGATGACGGCCGTCAGCAATGCCGCGACGGCGTCACACCAGGTTATGCAACGGAGCAAGATGAGTAGCCCGAACCCGATCAGTGCATCAAATTGCTATCGGCATGATACCGAATGCCGCGTCACGATGACGAACTCGAAGACCGTGAGCGCGCCGCGAATCGTTACGAGGAAGAACTCGGCGCACCCTGCCCTTGGGGCTTTCGCCACCTGCGGATCCACGATCTGCGGCATAACTTCGGGCGCCGGGTGCGCGCGGCGGGTTGGAGCAACGAAGACCGAAAAGACTTGTTGGGACACAAGAATGGCGAAATCACGACCCACTACAGCCGGGTCGAAATCGACCATTTGAGTGAGGTCGAGGCATCGATTACCCGACCAATCTCCTACAATTCTCCTACATTGAGGGCGGTCGGAAACGTGTAATTAGAGCCTAAGTCACTGAAAAGAATGGTGGCTACGCCCTGATTTGAACAGGGGACCCCATCATTATGAGTGATGTGCTCTAACCAACTGAGCTACGTAGCCACGGGGGGCGCGAAGCGTACCCCAAAGCGGTAGTGGATTCAAGCAGTTATGCGGCCCCCGGCGGTCGGAACGCGGAGGCTCCGGGGGGCACGCAGGCCCGGCCGGGGCAGCCGGAAATGCTGGCAGGAGATCATTCCCTAGGCCCCCGGTTTGCAGTTTGCGATCCAGGGTGGACAATACCACCTGAAAAGACCGGGCTCGGAACAGGGGACGGCACAGACAACGGCAACCAGACGTGAGGACGTGATGTTCTATTTGCTCTTGCAAACCTGGATATGGATCTTGGCCGCGGGCCTGCTCGGCCTCTTCTTCGGCTGGCTGATCTGGGGCCGCAGGAACCCTGCAGACCGGCGCGCCGCGGTGGACGTCAATCGCCTGCTGCGGGAGCTGGCGGCATGCCGGTCAAGGTGCAAGGAGCTCGAGGCGGCGAGCCCGGGACCTGCCGGGTCAGGGTCCGGATCCGCGCCGGACCGTCTTCCGGGGGGCTGACCCCCCCCCCCGGGAAGATCACAGAGCCCGCATCGCGCTTGCGAGATAGTCCCAGACGTATTCGGCGTAGCTCCAGCGGACCTGGATGTCCCAGGTCTCGCCATCCCCGTGATAGTGCAGCAGCACGCTGGCGTGGCCGAAACGGGTCTGGGCGATGTTGCCTGCCGGAAACACCTCGTGGTACAGGTCCAGCGGGCAACCCCTTCGTAGTATCGCCGCGGCATCGGGGCCGCGCAGCCGCAGCACCGTGTAGTAGTCGGATACCTCGGTCACCGCATGGTGGGTGCCGGACAGCGACCGGGCCAGGCTTTCCCGCAGCGGCCCGGCGGCATCCAGGTCACAGTGCAGCAGCCACTCGTCCGGGCCGAGCCAGAACAGCCTGTGGGACTGGTACTCGTGGTAGGTGTTGGCCCTGACGGGGGGTTCAAGGCCGAGGACCGCCTTCACCCCCGCGACGAATGCGAGGTTCCCCGAATCGCCGCGAAGGTTGAGCTTGCCCTTGAGGCCCATCTCGCGCAGTGAATTGGTTCCCTCAATCTTCTCCCTTGAACGGCAGGAGGAGTTGAGGGGGATCTCTTCGGGGCTGGCGTACATGAAAACTTCCTCAGCTAAGGAAGACCGGATCGGTGACGGTCACCCGGTGACTGCCGCCGTCCATGAGTGAAACCGAAAGCGTCTCCCCCTTGCGGTTGAACCCGTCCTTGATCAGCGCCATGGCGATGGAGCGGCCGACATTGGGGCTCATGTAGCTGGAGGTCACATGTCCCAGCATGTTCATGGGCGGTGAGTCCCGCAGGGGCTCCACCACGTGGGTGCCTTCCGGCAGGACGAACACGGGATCCTCGGTAAGCAGGCCCACGAGCTGCTTCCGCCCTTCCCGGGCAGTGTCGGTGCGGGCATGGGAGCGTCGGCCGAGAAAGTCGCCTTTCTTCTTCGACACGATCCAGTCCATGCCAAGGTCCATGGGCGTCACTGTGCCGTCGGTGTCCTGCCCGGCGATGATGAACCCCTTCTCCGCCCGCAGTACGTGCATCGTCTCCGTCCCGTAGGGGCAGAGCGCATGCTTCTTTCCCGCATCGATGAGGGTTTCCCAGAGGGCTAGGCCGTGGCGGGCCCTGACATTGATTTCAAATGCGATGTCGCCGGTGAAGCTGATGCGGAACACCCGCGCCGGTATGCCCGCGACTGGGAATGCCTGCATGGACATGAAGGGAAAGGCGTCATCGTCCAGGGGGCGGTCGCACAGCGACGACAGGAGGTCCCGCGCCCCCGGGCCGGTGAGGGTCGCCACCGCCCATTGTTCCGTGACGCTGGTGCAGTAGACCTCCCAGGAGGGCCACTCGGTCTGCAGCCACTCTTCCAGCCAATTCATCACCCGCGCGGCGCCGCCGGTGGTGGTGGTCATGTGGTAATGGTGCTCGCCCAGGCAGGTGGTGACGCCGTCATCGAACACCATGCCGTGCTCGTTCAGCATCAGCCCGTAGCGGCAGCGGCCGGGCCTGAGCGTATCCCAGGCATTGGTGTACACCATGTTGAGCAGCCGCAGGGCGTCCTTGCCCCGGATGTCTATCTTTCCCAGGGTGGAGGCATCCAGCATGCCCACCGCCGTTCGCGCGGCCCTGCATTCGCGCTGCACCGCATCGTGCATGGATTCCCCCGGCAGCGGAAAGTAGTAGGGCCGTTTCCAGTCACCCACGTCCTCGAACATCGCACCGTTGGTCTCATGCCAGGGATGCATGGGGGTTTTCCGTTTCTGCAGGAACAGCTCTCTCCTGTCGTGACCCACGATGGCGCCGAAGGTCAGGGGTGTGAAGGGGGGACGAAAGGTCGTGACGCCCACCTCGGGAACGGGCAGGCCGCGGATATCTGCCATCACGGACAGGGCGTTGAGGTTCGACGTCTTGCCCTGGTCGGTGCCCATGCCGGTGGTGGTATAGCGCTTGAGATGCTCCACCGAGACGAATCCCTCCCGCGCGGCGAGGGCGATGTCCGCCACGGTGGAATCGTTGTGCAGTTCGTGGAAATGCTTGCCGGGCCCCCGGCCCACCGGGTGATCGGTGGGCAGGATCCAGAGCGGACGCATGCCTCCCTCGGGAACCTCGTCGACGGCAGGGGAATCCGCGGCCACGACTCCGCCGAAGCCCGCGTCCCGGGCGGCGGCGGCCCCGGCTTCCGCCCCCCGCGCGAGGCATGCAGGCAGCGTCCAGGCGGCCTTGCAGGCGCCGGCCTCGTGGCCGGGATTGTTGGCGGACCTTGCGCCGGGAACGAAACAGTGCTGATCCTCGAGGTAGCGGAGCTTCCCCTTGCCCTGGCTGAACAGATGCACGGTGGGGTTCCATCCGCCGGAGACTGCCAGCAGGTCGCAGTGGACCGTGTCGCGACGACCCCGGACGTCCGAGCCGCTGTCGGAGAGTTTCATGACCGCCGCCGCGCGGATCCTCCCGCCCCGGTACCTGACCCCGGCGACTGTGCTGTCTTGCCGGATGCCGATGCCGGCATCGCGCGCCTTGGCCACCAGGGCGCCGTCGGGATCCTTCCTGACGTCGATCACTTCCACGTCAGCGCCGGCATCGGCCGCCTCCAGAGCTGCGAGGTAGGCGCTGTCGTTGTTGGTCAGCACGCCGACCCGGCGTCCGGGAAGCACGGCAAACCGGTTGATGTAGGTCCTTAAGGCGCCTGCCAGCATGATTCCGGGCCGGTCGTTGTCAGCGAAGACCAGGGGGCGCTCGATCGCGCCGGTGGCCAGCACCACCTGCCTTGCGCGTATCTTCCACAGCCGCTCTTTCGGCTGCCCGCCCCGGTTCCGGGGACCCAGGTGTTCGCTGACCCGCTCATTGGCCACCAGGAAGTTGTAGTCGTAGTAGCCCGTGACGGTGGTACGGGTCAGCAGAGTCACCTCCGGCAGGTCGCCGAGTTCCGCCACCACGGCGTCGACCCATTCGGCGGCCGGCCGGCCGCCAAGCACGGCCGGGTCGGAGAGCAGGGAGCCGCCGAATTCCGGCTTTTCATCCGCCAGGATGACCCGGGCACCGCTGCGCCCGGCGCTGAGCGCCGCCTGCAGTCCGGCCGGTCCAGCGCCCACCACCAGCACATCGCAATGGGCATGCAGTTTGTCATAGTGGTCCGGGTCGATTTCCTCGGGTGATCTTCCGAGCCCCGCCGCCTTACGGATGAACTTCTCGTAGGTCATCCAAAAGGACGCCGGCCACATGAACGTCTTGTAGTAGAACCCCGCCGGCAACAGCCTTGACACCCCGGAACTGACTGCGCCCAGGTCGAATTTCACCGACGGCCAGCAGTTCTGGCTCGCGGCGCAGAGCCCGTCATAGAGCTCCACCTCGGTGGCGCGGCGGTTGGGTTCGGTGTGGGCGCCGGATTCCAGTTGCACCAGGGCGTTCGGCTCCTCGGACCCCGCCGAGTAGATGCCCCGCGGACGGTGGTACTTGAAACTGCGCCCGACCAGATGAACCCCGTTGGCCAGCAGCGCGGATGCCAGGGTGTCGCCCTCATAGCCCTGGTATTCCCGGTTGTCGTACCGGAACTGCAGGGGTGTGTCCCGGTTGATCCGACCACCCCGGGGAAGTCGATGGATTTGGGTCATGAGCCCGGTTTCTCGTCGTCCGGCCGCGTGCTGGGCAGTGCCGGCTTCGGCTCCCCCGGCTTGTAGGTGGCGTGGATGTGATCCGTCACGGTATCGCGCATGACGTTGAACCAGCGGCGACATCCGTGTGCGTGCACCCAGCGCTCGTAGTGAATCCCCTTGGGATTGGTCCGGAAGAAGACGTAATCGCCCCACTCCTCCTGGCTCAGGGAATCCGGGTCCCCGGGGCGGACAATGTGGGCCTCGCCGTGGGGGTGGAACTCGGTCTGGTCCCTCGGTCCGCACCATGGACAATCAATCAGCAGCACGTCAAATCTCCGAAATCGTCAGTGGGCGACAGCCGCTGCGGCGCCCTCGTCAATGAGCGCCCCGGTGTTGAAGCGGTCGATGGAAAAGGGCTCGGCGATGGGATGGATCTCCCCGCGGGCGATGGAATGGGCGAAGACATTGCCGGATCCGGGGGTCGCCTTGAACCCGCCGGTGCCCCAGCCGCAGTTGAAGAACAGGTTATTAACCGGTGTCTTGCCGAGGATGGGGGAGCGGTCGACGGTCACGTCCACGATGCCCCCCCACTGGCGCAGCATCTTCATCCTTGAAAAGATCGGGTACAGCTCGACGACCGGGCCCACGGTCTCCTCGATGATGTCGAAGCTGCCGCGCTGGGAGTAGGAGTTGTACAGGTCGGAGCCCGCGCCGATCACCAGTTCGCCCTTGTCCGACTGGCTGATGTAGGCGTGCACGCTGCCGGACATCACCACGCAGTCGAGTATCGGCTTGACGGGTTCGGAGACCAGTGCCTGGAGCGGAACCGATTCCACCGGCAGGCGGAACCCGGCCATGCCGGCCAGCACGCCGCAGTGGCCTGCCACCACGCAGCCCACCTTTTCCGCCCCGATCATACCGCGCGAGGTGTCCACGCCGGTCACGGTATTGTTTTCGATCCGAAAGCCGGTGACCTCGCAGTTCTGGATGATGTCCACGCCCAGGGCGTCCGCGCTGCGGGCATAGCCCCAGGCCACGGCGTCGTGCCGTGCCGTGCCGCCCCGGCGCTGCAGCAGCGCACCCATGACCGGGTAGCGGCAATCCAGGTTGATGAACGGCACCATTTTCTTGACCTGGGTCGGCGACACGAACTCCGAGTCGATGCCGTTCAGGCGGATGGCGCTGCCGCGACGGCCGATTTCCTGCATGTCATGGACATTGTGGGCGAGGTGCAGCAGCCCCCTCGGGGAGAACATGACGTTGTAGTTCAGTTCCTGGCTGAGGCCCTCCCACAGCTTGAGCGCGTGCTCGTAGATGCCGGCGGATTCGTCGTACAGGTAGTTCGAGCGCACGATGGTGGTGTTGCGGCCCGTGTTGCCGCCGCCGAGCCAGCCCTTCTCGACCACGGCCACATTGCGGATGCCGCACTCGCTGGCGAGGTAGTAGGCGGTCGCCAGGCCATGGCCGCCGCCGCCCACGATGACGACGTCGTACGCGCGCTTGGGATCGGGACTACGCCAGGCGCGCTGCCAGTCCTGGTGGTAGTTCACGGCATTGCGCAACAGGCTGAATATGGAATACCGGTTCATGTACTGGCGGGGGTCAGGTTGTGCGATACAGCACGAAGGAGTCTGCGGACGCTGAAAGCCGGCGAAGTGTAATTCCATTATATCAACCGGCTTTGCCTGAATACGACAACGGGAGTCCGCTGAACGCAACCCGGCATCCGGGCCGGGGGGATTGCCCGGGGAGGTTAGAATCCCCGGTCATGGACGCCGACGAAACCAGCATCATCCGGGTCGCCCATGGCCTGTGGATCCCCCTAGAGGAAGTGGAACTGACCGCCATCCGTGCCTCGGGCGCCGGCCTCACAACGTCCCACAGTTGACTCACTGGGCCTGAGCGAGTACATTCCCG
>VYFG01000094.1 GCA_009842505.1 Gammaproteobacteria bacterium | reverse complement strand
AGGTTCCGCAATTGCAGCAGGATCTGGGAGAATTGGGCGGCAAGGGAATTGACCATCGCCGGATATCTGAGATCACAAATGACTGGGTGAATGGAAAGGGACTCAGCGCTATAGCCAGAGAGTATTTCAGCCGAGAAAAGGACGATGATGCAGGAACCGACGCCCTGACGGATGCCTGCAGAGCGATATATCGCACCATCGTCAACAGTGGAACATGGGGGGTTTCGGCTCTCAGTCAGGTGTCGGGTTTCAACTTCGAAACATTGTCTGAAGCAGAAAAGCGGCGCATTAATGCCCTTCCTGCCATGATATATCATGGCGTAAGCAGCGAAGATGCCGTGCTGATGCGCATGAACTCGGCCCCTCGAAGCGCTGCGGAGGCATTGGGAAAGCTTTACCAGGAGGTCTCGGGCGACGATGAGAACAGGTATTCGGTTGGACAGGCCCGAAATTTTCTGAAACAACTGGATAATAATGAATGGGACGGAGCGAAACCGGAAGGTGCACCACTTTCAGGGAGTGGATACAAGCGGGTGTGGGAGATTCTCTCGGGCGAAGCAAGCGACAAAGCATAGATCAGATGCGCAGATTGTTATTCATTACCGCTTTCAATTTGCTTACGGTGAATAATTTTATTTTTGTAATTCAGTAGTTTATACTAATTTATCCTATTTCCACCCGTTCCATGTGCACGGGCTCCGCATTGTGGGACGCACAGGCGAGCGCGATTTCCTCCGAGCCAAGACCGAACGCATCCGCCGCGCCGGACTCCACCAGGGGGACGGCCTGGATGAACTTGTAGGATGAGCGGGGAAACACCGCCCGTGTGATGTCGCCGACGGCTAACACGGTGTCCCCCCGGGCGTCCGCCACCACGGCGCTGCCGCGGTGCACGGATTCCACTTCGCCCCCGCGGACGACCGTCGCGAGTACCGGGTTGCATGTTGTGGCGGGGGTCATTGGAAACACTCGGAACTCAGGCGCGGGATCTGGCGGTTGCTGTGGGGAACCCTCCGGAGAGACGGGCGAACAGCCGGGGAGTCACTGTTGCAACGGTGATGGTCGCATCATGAATGAAAGCATAACACCACCGATGACAGTGGTGACAGGCCGAAGCCGGCCCGTCAAGACGGGATGGTTCCCGGGGAAGTCCGTGAGAGTGACCATAGACCGCAATGGCCACATCTCCCCCGACCGGTCCGCAGGGATACCGCCAGGGTGATCAGGTCCACCCCAAGTCCGGCAAGCCTCTTTCGAAAGAAAAATCAGTCGAGCCGATGGTGGCCGACCTTGCCGAACGCACCCGGCTGGAAGATCGCAAATACCCTGCCTGCCGGTTTTCACGTGGGAACGGGTTACAGGTCGTCGCTCTCGTGAGTCGGGTGTTGGGGGGTCAGGGAAAGCGGTTCGACCAGGTCGCCCGCGAAGCCGCGCGGCGGGATGCGGCCGAGGATGCCCTCGCGCAGAACTTCCGGCCGCGCGGGTCTCGGCAGAAAACCGTCCTCGGCTTCGGCATAGGCGGCGGCAACGGCGAGGACGTCTCCGGCATGGAGCGTCGGGTCGAGATCACCGAAGAGATAGGTGAAGCGGCCGGGGCCCGAGAGCGCGATGGTGCATGGCCGCTTGCAATTGCTCATGCAATTCACGCCGCGCAGGCGGATGCCCCGGCTCGCGGCCGTGCTGTCGGGAAAAGCGTCCGCCACGGCGTGCGCCAGACGCCGGCCGCCCCGACGGCCGAGGTCGGCGTCACTGCCCTCGCGCCCGTCACGGCAGCGCAGGCAGATCGAAAGAGTCAGTCCGTCGTCACCCACCGTGCCCACCTGCCAGTCGAGCGGGGAAAGGTCGGTTCGGCCGTCACTATCTGTGTGCATGTCAAATCCTGTCCTGCGGCCACGCCCGGCTTGCAGGAGCACTTGGTTTTGCAATCAATATTTGGAATGTTATATTATAACATAACATTTCCACGGTCGCTGATTTTCGGACCGGTGGGCGATCTCACCGGGCAGGATTTTCGCGCCGCTATCCTGAAACCTGAAACCAAGTAGGAAGACTAGTCGCATGAACAGAATGTTGGGATTTTCAATGCTCACTCGCAGAGCGCTTCTGATATCCGCCACCGCCCTCCTCCCCCTGCCGCTCGCCGCACCGGCCTTCGCACAATCCGACGGACCGATCCAGGTGGTCGCCACCTTCTCGATCCTCGGCGACATGGTGAAGCGCATCGGCGGCGAGCACGTCGCTGTCAAGACGCTCGTCGGTCCCAATGGGGATGCACATGTTTACCAGCCGACCCCCGCCGATGCGCGGACCGTCAGCGAAGCGGAGATCCTTGTGGTGAATGGGCTGGAGTTCGAGGGCTGGCTGGACCGGCTGGTCGACGCCACCGATTTCGATGGCATGCGCGTGGTAGCAACCGCCGGGATCAAGCCGATCTCGTTCGACGACGACCATGATGAACATCATGACGAGCATGATGAACATGATGAGCACGAGGAGCATGACGAACATGATGAACATGATGAACATGATGAACACGAGGAACATGCCGAGCATGATGAGGACGAGGAACACGAGGAGCATGCCGAGGCAGACCACGACGACCATCACCACGGCGCTTTCGACCCGCATGCCTGGCAGAGCTTGGCTAATGCCGTAGTCTATGTGGACAACATCACTGCCGCCCTGTCTCAGGCCAACCCGGCGAACGCGACCGACTTCTACCAGAACCGTGCAGCTTATGTCGCCGAGATCGAGGCGCTTGATGCAGAGATCCGCGAGATCATGGAAGGCCTCCCGGCCGATCACCGCACCGTCGTTACCTCGCACGACGCATTCCAGTATTTCGCCCGTTACTACGGGCTTACATTTGTCGCGCCGCAGGGGCTGAGCACCGAGTCGGAGGCGTCCGCAAAGGATGTCGCCCACCTCATCGAGCAGATCCGTGAACAGGGCATTCGTGCCGTCTTCGTCGAGAACATCGGCGATTCGCGCCTCCTGGAGCGCATTGCCGACGAGACGGGAGCCGGTATTGGCGGTACGCTCTATCCGGGCGCGCTGTCCGGGCCGGACGGTCCGGCAGGGACCTACCTCGACATGATGCGGCACAACGCGACGACGATCGCACAGGCGCTGAATCCGTAAAGACCCTGCAACGCCTTCGAAAGGCAGCACGCTGGGATTTGTGGGCGATGGGGCCGCCGGTATCCGGCGGCCTGCTCAGCCGGCACCAAAGCCATTGAAGTGTCTTGCCTGACGCTGGAGATGGCGGAGCTGGCGGTCGCGGCGTTCGCTCTCGAAGTGCTCGATGCCTCGCTCGACATAGTCCTCGCCGCAGGTGAGCATGGCGTGGATGAAGCGCCGCCGCCTTGATGGCTCGTGCAAGGTCAAGCCGCCTTAGCCAAGGCCAACAGATACTCTTCGCTGCCAATTGCCCCGAAGGCTCCGCGCCACGGCGGCCTCGTCGGCTTTCACTCGCCGGTGGCGAACAGCAGAAGCATTCTGCGGGGCAGAATTGACCTCCTTTCAGGCTTCGAGATAACGGCGCGGGAAAACCCGCTCGGCGAGACCGCCCACCGGTCCGAAGACCAGCGACAGCGCGTAGGCAAGACCTGCGACCAGGATGATCGCCGGCCCGGACGGCAGGCTGAAATGATAGGAGACAAGAAGGCCGACCAGGCTCGACAGCATCGCAACCGAGACGGCGACGGCGATCAGTGCGCCGATGCCGACTGCCCAGAATCGCGCCGCGGCGGCGGGAAGAATCATGATGCCGACAGCCATCAGCGTGCCGAGCGCGTGAAAGCCGGCCACGAGGTTCAGCACGACAAGGGCAAGAAACGTGAAATGCGCCATGGCGCTGAGCCCGCTCACCGAGCGCAGGAACTGTGGATCCGCGCATTCGAGCACGAGCGGCCGGAACAGAACCGCGAGCGCGAAGACCGAAACGCTCGTGATGGAACTGAGCAGAACCAGTGCGGCGTCGTCAAGCGCGAGCACGGTCCCGAAGAGCACGCGCATCAGGTCGACGTTGCTGCCCCGGGTGGACACGATCAGCACACCCACCGCCAATGAGATCAGGTAGAAAGCAGCAAGGCTCGTATCCTCGCGCAGCGCCGTGACCCGGGTCACGAAGCCCGCGAGAAGCGCCACGGTCATACCCGCAATCAGCCCGCCGATGGTCATCGCCCCGAGCGAGAGGCCCGCGATCAGATAGCCAACGGCCGCGCCGGGCAGGATCGCATGGGCCATCGCATCACCCGTCAGGCTCATGCGGCGCAGCATCAGGAACACCCCGACCGGTGTCGCGCCGACCGAGATTGCAATGCAACCCATCAACGCCCGCCGCATGAACCCGTAATCGGCGAAGGGCTGGACCAGGAACTCCCAAATCATGCAGCGTTTCGCCCGCAAGTATGCGGGGGGCCGGCGCAGGCCTCGCACATCTGGCGCGCGCGGAACTGGTTCTCGGCGGTCAGAACCTGCGCCGTGGGTCCGTGGGCGACGAGTTCGCGGGCGAGCATCATCGTGCGGGGGAAATGATCCCGCACCGTGTCGAAGTCGTGCAAAACGGCGAGCACCGTGCGTCCTTCGCCGTGCCAGCGCTGCACCACACCGATCAGATCCGCCATCGTTTTCGCGTCAACCGCGGTAAAGGGCTCATCCAGCAGGACGAGCCGAGCGTCCTGCAGCAAAAGCCGCGCGAAGAGCGCACGCTGTATCTGACCGCCCGACAGCGACCCGATCGGCCGCTTTTCGAACCCTTCGAGCCCGACCGCGGCTATCGCTTCGGCAACGCGTGCGTGGTGAGCAGCCCGCAAGCCGGCAAAGCCGCCGATTTCCCGCCACAGGCCCATCGTCACGAGGTCGGCAACTACGATCGGGAACGACCGGTCGACGTCCGATTGCTGCGGCAGGTAAGCGATCTCGCTGCGCGTGAGCCCGCCGAAGTCGATCCCGCCTTCGAGCGGGCGGAGCGTACCGATCACCCCCTTCAACATCGTGGATTTGCCAGCCCCGTTGGGCCCCACGATGGCTGTCAGGCTGCCCTCGGCGATCTCGCCGCGCAGGCGATGCACGGCCGGATGCCGGTCGTAGCCGAGAGTCAGGCCCTGAAACTGGAGTGCGTAGGTCATAATCCCCCCGGCGTGGACGTGGCCCAGAAGAAGGCACCCCACAGCACGGCAACGATCAGGGCCGCGCCGACCAGCCGGGGCCCAATGCCGAGTGGCAGCAGCCGAAATGAAAAGGTACGCCGCATCCTCATGCCAGCGCCCACTGTCGAGTGGCGGCGCTCATGTCCAGGCGCCGCGAAGGTTCACCAGCATGCTGGCTCCTCTGGTAGCAGTTTTCCGTTCACGTCTACGTCGCGTCGGCTTCGGCGCACCGTGCGCACATGCCCTCGACCTCAACCGTTCGACGTGACGCCACGAACCCGAGGGCGGCGGCATCCTCGGCAAGCAATCCTCCGATCCTCGAATCCTCGAGCTCCACCGATGACCGGCAGCCGCTGCAAATGAAGAAAAGGCAATCGTGGTCTCGCTCGGGATGGACGCACGGGACGTAGGCGTTCAGGCTTTCGATCCTGGAAACCAGACCCTGCTCCATCAGGAAGTGAAGCGCCCGGTACACGGTCGGCGGTCCGACTGGACGGGATTCCTTGCCCTTGACCGCTTCGATCAACTGGTAGGCGCTCGTCGGCCCACCGCTGGCCCACAGCAGTTCCAGCACCCGCCTGCGCAGCTGCGTCATTTGTACGCCGCGCCTCTCGCATATCGATACCGCCAGTGCGACCCGTTCGCGGGGCGAATGCTGTCCGCGGCAATCCGGATCGGTGCAGGGGCGGGGTTGGGTCGAAGGTTTCGGCATCTCCTGTATTTACCTTGCGAAGCCGAAAAATGTTATAACATTTCGTTTCTCATCACAAGCTTCGACTGGGTCAATCCAAGGCGCTCCCAATAATGCATTGGCTATCCGGAATCAGATGACATCGGACGAAATCGATATATAACTCACTGAAACAAAGCTCAGGGTCATGGATGATGCTGCCGGGCAGATCAGGCGAATAGTAGATCATTGCAGAAAACCTGCCCTATAGGATTCCCCTTCCGGCAACTGATCCTGTCCTTGCCCAGATGGGCAGTGGTCGATGAAAACCCAAGCCGTCGGACGTTACATGGTTTTCCTGTCTTTAGGTGTTCGACTGCCTTGTCCCTGCTGCCTCTGCACCCAGCTGGAAGATTGCAACAACCCCGCCTGACGGTTCCTCATGGTCAAATAAAACCCGAGATCGGGATATACACCGCTCAAATCTGCGGGACGCCGTCTGCAATCTGGTAGTAATCGCCCTTGTCGCTGGTGAAGATATGCTTTTCGAGACGCGCGCCAGTCGGGCCGTCCACCGCACCGAGGGCGAAGGAGGTGTGCGGATCATCCCCATGCTTCCAAAACAGGAACGATCCGCAAACTGGACAGAACCCGCGCCGCGCCTTCTCGGACGACTGATACCAACGAACCTCGCCCTTGACGGCAAGCGCCGCGTCCGGGACATGGGCAGAGGATCAGGAATAGCCTGATTGCTTTCTGCATTGGGTACAGTGACACACCGCGAAACCTTCGACCTCCCCTGTCGCCTCGAATGTGACTGCTCCGCATAAACAGCTGCCTTTCACGATGTCCTCCCAAAGGTAGTTGGTACCGGTACTTTCAATATTCCCCGAACAAGCGATTTTTTGCTGAACGGAGGCGTTTGGAAAAATGCGGGACGTCGGTACTGTGCGTGGCATGGCGATTGGACCAACACCAGCCACTGTGAAGCAGTTTCCATCTCCCTTGCGACAACATATCAAATCTCCGTAACCTCCTTCAAGCAGAACCGGTTCCGGCCATCGAAGGCCGGCTCGGCCCGGGCACCCGTCGAGGCACCCACCTGCCCCGATCGTCGGTCAGGCGTCGGCCACTTCGAAATGACGGATGTTCGGCGGTTCGGCGAGGCCTTCCCTGAGCCGGTCGCTGTCGCCCCTCCCTCGCCGCCAGGCAAGGTACTTCTCATACTGCTCGTGGGTTTCCCATGTTTCCACCAGCACCAGATTGTCCGCATCGTCGCTGTTCTGCAGCGTGTCAGCGCCCAGGCAGCCCTCATAAGCGCCCGTCTCCGGCAGGATCGACCTGAAGTATGCAATCAACTCGTTTCCGGTGCCGGGTGGGGCGCGGAAGCAATGCTGGTGGAGGGCGGTCATGCAAGGTACCGGAATGTGGTGCTGTTCACTGCCATGATTAACCAATACCATAGGCGAACCATTGATGCAGCCGCGACAGAAACACCATGAATGAAAGCACGAGCCCTCCGGTGATGGTGGTCACGGGGGGGAGCCGGGGAATCGGCGCTTCCGTATGCCTGCTGGCGGCCCAGCAGGGCTATCGCGTGGTGCTGGGCTACCGCGAAAGCCGAAAGGAGGCGGAGGAGGTTGCGGCAAGGGCCTCAGCGGACGGCGGAACGGTTCTGCCAGTCCGGGCGGATGTCAGCGTCGAGGCTGATGTCGTCCGGCTGTTCGAAACCGCGTCGGAAGAAGCCGGCCCGGTCACGGCACTGGTCAATAATGCCGGCATCCTGGAGGGCCAGATGGACCTGGTGGACATGACCCCGGATCGCATCGACCGGGTATTCGCGGTCAATGTGCGCGGAAGCTTTCTCTGTGCCCGGGAGGCAATCCGGCGCATGGCCAGGAGCCGGGGCGGCAACGGCGGGGCCATCGTCAACGTGTCCTCCGCCGCGTCCCGTATCGGCGCCCCCCATGAATACATCGACTACGCCGCCTCCAAGGGCGCCATCGACACCATGACCCTGGGGCTTTCGAAGGAGGTCGCCGCCGAGGGGATCCGGGTGAATGCCGTACGCCCGGGCATCATCGACACCGGAATCCACGCCAGCGGCGGCGAGCCCGGACGGGTGAAACGGGTGGCGCCCATGGTGCCGATGCAGCGCGCCGGAAGTCCCGAGGAGGTGGCGCATACCATCCTGTGGCTGCTTTCGGACGAGGCGTCCTACCTGACAGGCACCCTGGTGGATGTCAGCGGGGGCCGGTGAGCGGCCCGGCGGGAACGGAGGAAACGAGATGACGGAAAAGGCGACGCTGTACTACGCCCACGACCCGATGTGCTCCTGGTGCTGGGCATTCGCGCCGGCCTGGGAGGCGCTCAGGGAGTCGTTCGGGCCGGACTGTCCGGACCGGCTGCAGATTCGCAAGCTGCTGGGCGGGCTCGCCCCCGACAGCGACGAGCCCATGCCGGAACCGATGCAGCACTACCTGCAGCAGACCTGGTCGGCGATCCGGCTGCGGGTGCCGGGCACCCGGTTCAATTTCGATTTCTGGACCCGCTGCCGGCCCCGCCGCTCGACCTGGCCGGCCTGCCGGGCCGTGATCGCCGCGCGCGGACAGGGCGGGGCCTGTGACGACGCCATGGTCCGGGCAGTCCAGCGGGCCTATTACCTGGACGCGCGCAATCCTTCCGACCGGGACACCCTGGTGGCGCTGGCGGGAGAAATCGGTCTGGACGCGGGCCGGTTCGAGACCGACCTCGACTCGGCGGAAACCCGCGCCGCCCACGATGCGGAAATGGGCCTGGTGCAGCGTCTGGGCGTCCGGGGATTTCCCTCCCTGGTCCTGGCGGACGGTGGCCGGGCGCGGGAAATCGAGGTGAGTTTCACGGAACCCGACAGGATGCGGAAACAGGTGCTGGCCCTATTGCGGCCCCGCTGAACACGGCGCCGGCGGCGGCCCGTCAGGCGGGACGCTTGGCCTGGAGGATCTCCCCGAAAGTGGCGTACTCGCCGGCGCCCAGGCGGGCCAGGGGCTCAACGCAGTCGGCGTGGATCTTGATGCGGCCCTTCTCATTGACCTCCACGCAGTCGTCCGCCACGTACACCGAATCGATCTCGCCGAAGATCAGCATCTGGTCGACGTTGCCGATTTTCAGGATGTCATGGCGTCTGCACATGAGCACGATCTTGGAATCCGCCACTCTGGGCATCGGGAACCCGTCCACCCCGGCCAGTTCGATGTCGTTGGCGCTCACTTCCGACTCCCCGTAGGGCAGGGTCGCGGAAGTCTGGTTCAGGACCGGCAGCTGGCTGACGCTGGCGATGTTGACGGTGAAGTGCGGCCGCTTGCTGATGTTGGCGGTGGTGTTCTTCGGTCCACCGCCGTCCAGGATGCCCACGGAAAAGACGATGATGGGCGGGTCCGAAGCGACGGCGTTGAAATAGGAGAAGGGCGCGAGGTTGTAGTCTCCGCCGTCGTTTTCCGACAGCACCCAGGCAATGGGGCGGGGCAGCACGGACTGGGTCATGATGAAGTACACATCCGCGGGCTTCATCGTGGAGAAATCGATCAGCATGTCTCGGGGGCCGGGTCGGGTTGAGGCTGCGGAAGTATAGTCGATCCGGCGGGCGGAGCCATCTGCAGTAAGAATCCGCGGGGAGGATCAGGCGGCGCGGAGTTCCGCCAGCGTCTCCTCGACGTCGTCCAGCGGAATCTCCCGTTCCCGGCCGCTGGCGCGATGCTTGTACTCCACGACGCCCCGCTCGAGACCACGATCGCCCACGGTGAGGCGATGGGGAATGCCGACCAACTCCATGTCGGCGAACATGACCCCGGGCCTTTCGTCTCGGTCGTCCAGCAGCACTTCCAGGCCCGCGGCCTCCAGGCGCTGGTGGAGGTTCTCGGCGGCTTCCCGCACCCGCGCGGACTTGGCGTAGCCGATGGGCACGATGGCCACCGACCAGGGCGCGATGGAATCCGGCCAGATGATGCCCCGGTCGTCATGGTTCTGCTCGATGGCGGCGGCCACCACCCGGGTGACGCCGATGCCGTAGCAGCCCATGAACATGGGCACGCTCCTGCCCTTCTCGTCCAGCACGGTGGCACCGAGGGCTTCTGAATACATGGTGCCGAGCTGGAAGATGTGGCCGACCTCGATGCCGCGGGCGATGGTCAGCCGGCCCCGGCCGTCCGGACTCGGTTCGCCCTCCAACACGTTGCGCAGGTCCGCCACCCGCCCAAGCTCCACGTCGCGGCCCCAGTTGATGCCGAACAGGTGCTTGTCGTCGATGTTGGCGCCGGCGCCGAAGTCGGCCATGGCCGCCACCTCGCGGTCGGTGACGAACGCGATGGGCAGGTTCACCGGTCCGAGGGAGCCCGGCCCGGCACCGATGGCGCCGCGGATCTCCTCCTCGTTGGCCATTCTGAGCGGCTCTGCCACCAGATCCAGGTTCTGCGCCTTGATGACGTTCAGTTCGTGGTCACCCCGGACCAGGAGGGCGACGAACCGGTGGCCGCTGTCCGGCGCGGCCTCCACCACCAGCGTCTTGATGGTTTTCTCGATGGGCAGGCCGAACCCCTCCACCAGCCCCCGGATGGTTTTGATGCCGGGCGTGTCTACCAGGCGCAGGTCCTCGGAAGGCGGCGGTGCGGGGCCCGGTTCCACAGTCTCGGCCTTCTCCAGGTTGGCGGCATAGGGCCCGTCATCGGAGAACACGATGGCATCCTCGCCGGACGTGGCGAGGACATGAAACTCATGGGAGCCTTCGCCGCCGATGCTGCCGTTGTCCGCAACCACCGCGCGGTACTCGAGTCCAAGGCGGTCGAAGATCCGGACATAGGCGTCGTACATCTCCCGGTAGGACTCGAGCAGGGACTCGAAGTCGATGTTGAAGGAATAGGCGTCCTTCATGATGAATTCCCGCGCCCGCATGATGCCGAAACGGGGCCTGATCTCGTCCCGGAACTTGGTCTGGATCTGGTAGAAGTTGGCGGGGAGCTGGCGGTAGCTGCGAATCTCGTTGCGCGCCAGTTCCGTGATCACCTCCTCGTGGGTCGGGCTCAGGCAGTAGTCGCGCCGGTGCCGGTCCTTGATGCGCAGGAGTTCGGGACCGTACTTCTCCCACCGCCCGGAAGCCTGCCAGAGTTCCGCGGGATGCACGCCGGGCATAAGGACCTCCTGGGCGCCGGCGCGGTCCATTTCCTCGCGCACGATGGCCTCGACCTTGTTCAGGACCCGCTTGCCCACGGGCAGCCAGCTGTAGATGCCCGCGGCCGTGCGGCGGATCAGCCCGGCGCGGAGCATCAGCCGGTGGCTGACGATCTCGGCATCGGCGGGAACTTCCTTCAGGGTGGCGAGCAGGTGCTGGGTGGTACGCATGGACAGTGTGGATCGTGAGCGGCGGGGCCGGAAACCCGATAGTCTAAGCGCTTTGTGCCCATCGCACCACGACGGGATGGGCGTGGGACGGGCGGCCGCCGGCCCGGGCTATGGCGCCGCCCGGGCCAGGATCCAGGAGGTGGTTCCCGACTCGCCCCCCGCGAGCCGCCCGAGCCCGGCGAAGGCGCGATCAAGCTCCCCGTCTTCGAGCACATAGCCCGGGTTGAACCCGGGACGGTCCTCCAGGTGCCGGCGGTTGAAGGTCTTGTAGAACAGGACCCCGCCCGGCGCCAGCGCCTCCGCCAGGACCGGAAATAGCGGCCGGTTCAGGTACCGCACCACGCAGACCAGGCGGAAACGGCGGCGCGGAAGTGCGGCCCGGTCGAGATCCATCACCACCGGGAACACCGGGAGTCCGAGGCGTCTTGCCGTACGGCTGCAGGCCCCGAGCCCGTTGATGGCGCAGTCCACGGCGACCACCTCGTAGCCGAGCCGGGCGAGATACAGCGCGTTGGCGCCCCTGCCGCAAGCCAGTTCCAAGGCAAGGCCCCGCCCGGGCAGCGCGGATGCCGCGGCCGCCAGTTCCGGTTCCCCCGCGGGCTCCACCGAACGGGGGCCGCCGGCGTATTTCCGGTTCCAGCGGTCGATGTCCGCGCGCATGGCGCGGTCAGATGGCCGACGCGAAGGGCTGTACCTCCACCAGGTCCCCCGGGTCGGCTCCTTCGGATTCGTCGGGGAGGATGATGTAGCAGTTGGCGACGCTCATGGAATGGAGAATCCCGGAGCCCTGGTCCCCGGTGGAGTGGACCACGGTGCGGCCCTCCCCGTCCTGGCCCAGGATGCCCCGCTGGTATTCCATGCGGCCGGACCGCTTCCTGAGCTTCGACCCGGTGGGCACCCGCATGCGCAGATGGCCCGGGGCGTGCTCCCCGGACAGTTTCCTGAGCGCGGCGCGGACGAACACCTCGAACGTCACCATGACCGAGACCGGGTTGCCCGGGAGGCCGAAAAAATACGCGCCGCCCACGGTGCCGAAGGACAGGGGCCGTCCGGGCTTGATGGCCACTTTCCAGAAAGTCACCGCGCCGAGCTGCTTCAGGGTGTCCTTGACGTAATCCGCCTCGCCCACGGAGGCCCCGGCCGAGGTGACCACCATGTCCGCGCAGCCGGCGGCATCCTCGAACGCCCGGCGGATGTCGCCGGGATCGTCCCGCACGATGCCGAGATCCACCATCTCCGCGCAGGCCTCGGTGAGCATCCCGTAGAGCGTGTAGCGGTTGGAGTCGTAGAGCTCGCCGATCCCGATGGCCTCGCCCACGGAGCGCAGCTCGTCGCCGTTGGAGAAGAACGCCACCCTCGGGCGGCGGTATACCGGCAGCTCGGAGAATCCCAGTGAAGCGGCCAGCCCGAGGTGGGACGGTCCCACGCGGGTTCCCGCGCTGATGGCGAGATCCCCCGCCTCCAGGTCCTCGCCCGCCATGCGCACGTTGGCGCCCGCCTTTTCGCGATGACCGACGGTGACGGTGTCGCCCTCAATCGTCACGCGCTCCTGCATCACCACGGTGTCGGTGCCCTCGGGCATCACCGCCCCGGTCATGATGCGTACGCACTGCCCTTCGCCGACGGGCCCGGAGAAGGGTTTGCCGGCGAAGGCAACACCCAACATGTCGAACGTGCGTTCCCCTTCGCACGGAAGGTCGCCGCCCCGGAGCGCGAATCCGTCCATGGCGGAATTGGTGTGGTTCGGCACCTGGACCCGGCTCAGCACATCCTGCGCGATCACCCGGCCAAGCGCCGCGCGCAGGTTCACCCGCTCCACCTGGGTGATCGGCCGGATCGACGCCAGGACCCGTTCCATGGCTTCCCCGGCGCTGATGGACGCGGGATCGAAGTCGCAGCTCGGATCGGGCTGCGGATCTGCTGGCCCCGGACCGTCCACGGCGCTGCCTTCCTCCTTCACTGCGCCCGGTTCCATTCCCCGGACTTGCCGCCGGACTTGTGCACCAGGCGGATGTCCCCCATCTCCATGCCCCGGTCCACGGACTTGCACATGTCGTAGATGGTGAGCAGCGCGACCTGGACACCGGTCAGCGCCTCCATTTCCACGCCGGTCCGTTCCGTGGTCTCCGCAGTGACGGTGCAGTGGACGGCGTCGATGTCCTGCCGGATTTCCAGTGACAGGTCGATCCGGGTCAGCATGATCGGGTGGCAGAGCGGCACCAGTTCCGCGGTTCTTTTCACCGCCATGATGCCCGCCACCCGCGCCACCGCGAGCACGTCGCCCTTCCTGTGGTTGCCCTCCGCGATCATCGCCAGGGTTGGGGGCTGCATCCTGATGCTGCCTTCGGCCACGGCACGCCGCCGCGTCGCCGTCTTGGCGCCCACGTCCACCATGTGCACGTCGCCGTCCGTATTGAAATGGGTCAGTGTCTGCTCGTCGCCTGCCACGTCGGATTGCCGGTTTCCGGTTTGACCGTTCGTGCTATTGTAATGCCAAATCCGGCCTGATTCGCGGTCCATGCAAGGAATACAGCATGCATGAGCACAGTATCGTCTTCTCCATCTTCCTGATCTTCGCCGGTGCCGCGCTGCTGGCGACGGTGGCGCTGTACCTGCGCCAGGCGATGCTGATCGCCTACCTGGCCCTGGGCGCCATCCTCGGCCCCTGGGGCCTCAGGCTGGTCACGGACGCGGACCTGATCCAGGACATCGCCCGCATCGGCATCATCTTCCTCCTGTTCCTGCTCGGCCTGAATCTCTCGCCCCGCAAGCTGCTGCACCTGCTGCGCGAGACCACCCTGGTGACGCTGATCTGTTCCTTCGTGTTCAGCGCCGCGGCCGGCGGCGTGGCCTGGCTGTTCGGCTTCGGTCTCGGCGATGTCCTGATCATCGGCGTGGCGGCCTCTTTTTCCAGCACCATCATCGGCCTCAAGCTGCTGCCCACCACCGTGCTGCACCACCGTCACACGGGCGAGGTGATCATCAGCGTCCTGCTGCTGCAGGACCTGATCGCCATCATCACGCTGATGGTGATCCACGGGCTTGGCCGGGGGGATGTTCCGCTGGCGGACTTCGCCCTGCTGCTCGCCGCGCTGCCGACGGTTTGCGCCGTGGCCTGGTTCGGCCAGAAATGGGTGCTGATACCGCTGTTCATGCGATTCGACCGCATCCAGGAGTACGTGTTCCTGCTCACCATCGGCTGGTGCCTGGCCATGGCCCAGCTGTCGGAGACCCTGGGCCTTTCCTACGAGATCGGTGCTTTCATCGCCGGGATTGCCATCGCCACCAGCCCGGTGGCCCTGTACATCGCGGAGAGCCTGAAGTCCCTCCGGGATTTTTTCCTGGTGATGTTCTTCTTCGGCCTCGGCGCGGGATTCGACATCCATGCCGCCGGCGGCGTGCTGCTGCCGGCGGCGCTGATCGGCGTGGGCCTCCTGCTGCTGAAACCGGTGGTGTTCCGCCTCGCCCTGGTGGGCCAGTCGGAGTCAGACAACCTGGCCTGGGAAACCGGCGTCCGTCTCGGCCAGATGAGCGAGTTTTCCCTCCTCATCGTCTTCGTCGCCGCAGGTCACGGGCTCATCAGCGAGGGCGCGTCGCTGCTGGTCCAGATCGCCACGCTGATCAGTTTCGTGGTCTCCGCCTGGTACATCGTCATGCGCTACCCCACCCCCATCGCGGTGGATGAAAGGCTGCGGCGGGACTGATTCCCTCAGCCGGAGCCGTCCGCGAACAATCGGTCGAGCGGCGTGCTGAGCGCCTGGCGGGTGCCGCTGGACCGCCGGTCCATCACCAGCACGGCGAGGCCCAGGTTGGCGGTATTCCAGCCCGCCTCCACGGGAATGGTGTGGGTATGCATGTGGCCTTCCCGGTCGAGCAGCGCCACCCGGCGGAAATAGCGCACCACGAAGTCGTAGTGCAGCGTGCGGCCGTGGTTCTCGCCGCCGCCGATCCGGCGGGTGATGTCGTTCTCGTAAACCGCCAGATAGAGTTCCGAATCCCCGGTATCGCCGCTGACACGGACATCCGCGGCGATGTCCCCGGTCCCCGCCAGAGCGGCGACCAGCCGGACCTTCACCGCGGCGTCACTGGCATTGGCAGACTGTATGGCCTTCACCACCGCCCTGGTGCCGCGGGTTTCCCGGCCGCTGACCAGGAACTCGGGGGTATAGATGCTGCGCTGCCGGTTCAGGGCGCCCAGCATGCGCTGGCGGTCGGTGAAACCGGGCTGCGAGAAGGGGTCCTCCCAGCCGAGGTAGTTCCAGTAGTCGACATGGAAGGCCAGGGGAACGGCATCGAGCCCCTTGCCCAGGGTTTCGCCCAGCCGGCTGATCCAGGCATCCGCCGGGGGGCAGCTGCTGCAGCCTTCCGACGTGTAGAGTTCCACCACCGGGGCGATGGTGTCGCCGCTTTCCGCCTCGATTTCCGCGGCGCCGGCCGGCAGGACCAGCGCCAGGCCAAGGGCCGCGACCGCCCTAGTCAAACAGGGAAAGATATTCCGCATAGCCTTCCGCCTCCAGTTCGTCAGTGGGAATGAACCGCATCGCCGCCGAATTCATGCAGTAGCGAAGACCCGTGGGCGCGGGCCCGTCGGGGAATACATGCCCGAGATGGGAGTCCGCGATGGCGCTGCGCACTTCCGTGCGGGGAAGGAACAGCTTGTAGTCGGTACGGGTCCGGATGAGCTCCTCGTCGATGGGCTGCGTGAAACTGGGCCAGCCGGTGCCGGAATCGTACTTGTCCCGTGAACTGAACAGCGGCTCTCCGCTGACGATGTCGACATAGATGCCCGCGCGCTTTTCATCGTGGTAGGCATTGTCGAACGGCCGTTCCGTGCCTTCCCGCTGGGTGACCTCGTATTGCAGGGGATCCAGCATGGCGCGGATCGCGGCTTCGTCGGGTTTTCGGTATCGGTCGTTCTGGGTCATTGTGCCTGGGATCGGAGCGGGTGCCGGCAGCGGCATCGGTCCCGGATGAGGTTTCGACCGCGAATTCCGGCAATGGTTCGGAACGTCCCCCGCCGGACCGAAGCGCGCCTCAGGTGGCGGCCAGAAATTCCGCCAGGGCAGCAATGTCCGGCAGGACATGCGGTGTATGACGGTGAAGCTCCTCGGCGTCGTGCGCTCCCGTGAGTACCCCGATACTGTAACCCACGCCGGCATTGATTCCCATGTGGATGTCCCGGGGGCTGTCCCCCACCATGGCGATTTCTCCGGGCGCGAGGTCCAGTTCCCGGGCGAAAGCGAGCACCATGCCCGGCTCCGGCTTGATCCCGTATCCGCTGTCGGCGCCGCAGATGAAACAGAACAGGTCCTCGATTCCAAGGCCCCCGGCGGTGGCGCGGGCCTGGTGTTCGTCGTCCATGGTGGCGATCCCCAGGCGAAACCCCTGGTCCCGGAGCGTCTCGAGGCTCGGCCGGATCGGGTCCACCACGGGGATATAGCCGGCCCTGCCGGGACGCAGGAGCCCGGCGATACAGGAGCGGTCCTCGTCGCTGAAGCGTGTTCCCAGCAGGGTCTCCCAGCTTTCGATGACCTGGCGGTTGCTGCCCGAGGCGAGCAGCGAGTCGGCCTGCCAGGTGCCGTGTTCGGCGATGTACCCGCCCCGGGCGAGGATCTCGTCCGCGTCGTATCGACCGGCAGAGCGTTCCGCCACCCAGTCCGCCGCCGCGCGGTAGCGCGGCAGCCAGGTCCGGTTAAAATCCAGCAGGGTGCCGTCCTTGTCGAACAGGATTGCGCGGATCATGGGGTCCCGTTCCCGGCCGGCAGCGGAACCGACGGCACCCAGCAGTATCCGTCAGGGTCGAGCAGGTAGCATTCCCGAAGTCCATGGGGCTTGTCCGTACTCACCTGCAGCACCACGGCCCCGAGTTCCCTGGCCCGGGCCTCGGCCCGGTCCGGGTCCACGTGATACAGCCTGAGTTCCGCCCCGCCGCCCCGGGGTCCGCTCTCGGGCAGCAGGGACGGCAACGGGTTCTGGCCATAGGTGGTGTCGGCGTGGAGCTGGTAAAGCTGGTCCCGGTGCCGGAGGATGGCGAAATCCGGGGACTCCCGCAGCACTTCGAATTCAAGCACCCGGCGCAGGAATTCGCAGCAGCGGGGCACATCGCGCACCAGCAGGTTGATGCCGAAGCCCGTGAGCATCCGGCCGAAGTCGTCGGCGCTGATTTCTTCGTAGTCAGGTGCGGTGGTCTGGTCGGGAGACATCGTGCAACGTGCGTCGGATATGGATAGCCGAGTTTGGTGGCGTGCCGGTGAAAAAATCAAGTAAAGGCTGCGTAAACCCTGGAACTTCGCCGGCAGCAGCGCCTCCCTGTAGATACAAACAAACCGTTGGCTGGATGCCCTGAATCAGGATTGATGAAAAACTTTTCATATCTCGATGCAAAAAGACGATTTAACCGTTTGACAGTACTGGGACCCGTCTCGATAATCCTGGCCTTCGTGAATACCGAACGGCCAGATTCCGGGCAGATTCGAACTGCCGTCACAGTTGCCCGCGAAGCGATCCCGACAAGGAAACCCCGGAGAAATGCCATGGACCAAGGAGAACTCCCCCCTGCCGATCCAATGATGCCTGTGTTCCGGCATGCCCTGCCCGGATATTGCACCGGGCATCAGGGCGATCAAACACGGATTACGGGCTGTGTTCTGCCGTACCGGTGTATTCATGGCCAGCATGCGCCGCGGTACTGACCCGGCGCCGCGAACCCACCACCCCAACCCGTCGACCAATACCAACTTGCTGACACTCGACAATGTGGGCGCCGGTGCGGCACCACGACAGGCTGATCCGTTGTCCACGCAGCCCGGCCCGCCAGCCGTCATCCCGGCACTGCTCCTGTATGCGCTTCTTTGTGTTCTTGCCCCGCACCTGGTCCAGGCGCAGGAGGCGACCTGGGACGGAACCGTGCTGGTGAGGAACACCTCCCTGCAGGTCGGGCCGGGAGAGAGAACCACTCACTACATCAAGCTGAGCAAGAAACCCAGCATATACGGGGTTGATATACCCGACGACGAAGAGTGGTTTGTGATGCTTCACAGCAACGGCGTAAGCCGCCAGGACGGCTACTACAGGGATCTGACCTTCATCCCGGGGTTTTACCGCACTTTCGGCAATGATGACTGGGACACCTGGAAGGGTTTCTCGATCTACCGGCTCACCGACGCGGAATGGCAGGCCAGGAAGGATGATGACGCGAATTATCCGGACATTGATGACGACACCCCCCGCGCCACTTCGGTGCGGCTCACGCATGAGGTCTGGGATCACACCACCAATTGCCCGGTACACGATGCGGGTCCCGTGACTCTCGGCAACAGTGGCGGTAACGGCGGTAGTGGCGGGAGCGGCGGGAACAACAATAACCCGGACAGTCCGAATGACGCGAATGACCTGAATGACCCGGATAATTCGAACAATCCGAATGTCCCGAATGTTCCGGATGCCCCAGCCCCTGATGCCCCGAATGTCGTGACTGTCGATACCAATGAAAACGGCGGGAGTGGTGGAACCGACAGCACGGTCACGACCCCTCCGGGCGGGTCGTACACGTTCACCGCGGACGACTTCACCGGCAGCGACGGCGGCCAGTTCGAATGCGTGCAGATCGTGACGCTGCCCGCCGACGGCGTACTGACGCTCAACGGCGTAGCCGTGAACGCGGGCGACGAGATCCGCAAGAGCGACATTGATGCCGGCCGACTGGTGTTCACCCCCGACGAAGGCGAGTCGGGCAGTCCGTATACATCGTTCACCTACCGGGCGGGCGACTGCGGTGCCCTGGATGACGGGCCGGAGAGCACGGTTACCATTCATCTCCAGTACGCACCACCGCCGCGGGCGCCCGGGAGGCCGAAGGTGACACAGTCCGGGGACGGCACGACGAGCCTGGACGCCAACTGGACGGCACCCGCCAACACGCATTGCCCGAACGGGTGTCCGGAGATCACGCACTACAGGCTGCACTACCGGCGGGGAGCGGGCGGAAGCTGGGAAAGCTGGACCGACGTGCCCGGGAACGTGCCCGACACCAGCACGACCATCTCCGTGCCGGACCTGGAGAGCCGATACCAGGTGCGCGTCCGCGCGGTGAACGCGGAGGGGACAGAAGGGGCATGGTCGAGACCGGGGACATGGCTGCCGCCCGGGGAACAGGCCAGCGACCGCCTGATGTCGGTCTGGCTGCCGCGTTTCGCCCGCACCGTTTCCGACCAGGTGATCGACGCGGTGGGCGCGCGCCTTGAGGCACCCGTGGACCAGGAGGGCCTGCAGGCGAACATCGCCGGGCAGCGTCTTGCCGAGGCACGGGACGGAACCGGGTTCGCCGCCTCCCCCCATGCCCTGGCCCAGGGGAATACCGGCCCGGCACGCTATCACCCCTATTCTGACCAGTACGACGCCTGGCACGGTGCGGGAGACGGCACCGAACCCGATGTGCGCACCCGGGGATTCAGCGGCACGGAGATGCTCCGCAGTTCCTCCTTCAGCTACGCGAGCGGAGATACCGGTACCGGGTTGCTGTCGGTGTGGGGACGCGGCGCGGCTTCCGCCTTCGACGGATACGATGACTCCAGGAACCTCGAGGTGGACGGCGAGGTCCGCAGCCTGCTGCTGGGCACCGACTTCCGGCATGTGAGGGGTGTGTTCGGGACCCTCCTCGCCCATTCCAGCGGCAGAGGAGACTACCAGGGGGAGACGGATGGGAACGGCCGGATTCACGCCTCCCTGACGGGGATGTATCCATACGCGAGCTACGAGGTCAGCAAGGACCTGTCCGTGTGGGGGATCGCGGGCTTCGGCCGAGGGGAGGCGAGGACCTTCCGCGAAGATGAGGCGCTGGCGACGAGGGATATCGATCTCCTGATGGCGACGGGCGGGGTGCGCAGCCGGCTGCCGGAGATCGTTCCGGAGGATCCTTTTATTCCCGCCATCGACGCGGTGGCGGACGTGATGGCGGTGCAGATCTCGTCGGACGGTCCTGTGGAGGCCGGGATTGATACGGAAGCGGAGGTGACCCGCCTGCGGATGGGCCTGGAGGGAACCTGGGAGACCATGGAGGCAGGCGGCGGTGATCTGACTCCAGTAATGCGGGTTGGCCTGCGGGCCGATGGCGGGGATGCGGACCGGGGGTTCGGCACGGACTTCGAGGCGCGCCTGCACTGGCACAACCCGGACGAGGGGATCCGGATGCAATTGCGGTACCATGGCCTGCTACTGCACGAGGAAGACGAATTCAGGGAGATCGGACTGTCCGGCTCGGTGTCCTGGGACCCGGAGCCGACTACCCGTCGGGGTGCGGTGTTCTCGCTGGCGGGCGGGATGCGGGAAGCGGCCACGTGGGACGCGTATTCACTGCTGGCCAACCCGGTGGATCACGGGGTACTTGCCGGCCTTGCCGATGCGGATGACGCGGGACGGGATGTCAGCGGACAGATTCAGGCGAAGGTGGGATATGGAATCGGGGTGTTCGACGGCCGGTACACGGGAATCCCGGAACTGGGGGCGGGCTGGTCGGACCATGGCCGGGACTACAGCGCGGGCTGGCGGCTGCGGCGGGAAGGGTCGAACACGTTCGAGATGCTGCTGGAAGCGACGCACCACGAGGATGGGGACGGCGGCGGGGCCTGGGATGAATTCGGTCTTCGGCTGAGGGCGTTCTGGTAGGCAGGCTGAAGCCGGCATCACAGGTCAGCCGGCACTCCCGGTTCGGACCGGCACAGGAATCCCCCGGAAGCTTCGCATCGGCAACACGGAAGACCGCACCCTGCCCGGCGCCATCGTCCGCGCTGAAACCGGCACCCGCCTACCGGCGCTTCCCCGGCCTGTCCTGTACGGTCCGCCGGATCGCCTCGACCCGTTCCCGCCTGATTGCTTCGGCCACCACGCCGGACGAGCCGTTCCCGGGCGCGCACCGGGCCGCGATAGCGCCGGCATCCACGGACGCCGCCTGCAGGCACCGCCGAAGGATGTCCCCCTGGGGGTAGTCCCTCGTCTCGAACCCCGTCCGCCCCCTCAGGTCCGCGACACAGCAGCGGATAAAGGGTTCCACGATTTCCGGCCTGCGGAAGGCGTCCAGCCCCTCCAGCATGCGGAGCACGGTGGCCGGGCGAAGGGTCGCCACCCGGTGCAGCATCAGGTGATATTCGCAAACCGCCCCCGCCAGGCGCCGCCAGGACTTCGGCACCCGCAGCCGCTCGCAGAGCCCGTCTAGGGGTGCAAGGCCGCGCTGCTCGTGACCGATGTGCCGGGGCCACTCGTCCCGTGGCGTCAGGCCCTTGCCGAGATCATGCACGAGCACAGCGAACCGTTCGGGCCCGTCGAGTCCGGCCCGGTCCGCGGCATCCAGGCAGAGCAGGATATGCAGCCCGGTGTCGATTTCCGGGTGGTGGCGCGGGGGCTGCGGCACGCCGAACAGGGCATCCACCTCGGGAAGAATCACCCCCAGCGCCCCGCAGTCCCGCAGCGTCGAGACGAAGCGCGCCGCCCCCGGCCGCTCCAGCGTCAGGGCCAGCTCCTGCCAGACCCGCTCCGCCACCAGGGCGCCCACCTCCCCGGAGTCCACCATGCGTTTCATGAGCGCCAGGGTCTCGTCCGCCACGCGAAACCCCTGGCCCGCGAACCTGGCGGCAAACCGGGCCACCCGCAGCACCCGCACCGGGTCTTCGGAGAATGCCGGGGATACGTGCCTGAGGAGCCGGGCATCCAGGTCGGCCGATCCGCCGTGGGGGTCCACCAGCGCACCCGACGCATCCCGGGCCATGGCGTTGATGGTGAGGTCGCGCCGGCACAGGTCGTCCTCCAGGCTGACATCCGCCGCCGCGTGAAAGGTGAATCCGTGATAACCCGCACCGGTCTTGCGCTCCGTGCGGGCAAGGGCGTATTCCTCGCCGGTTCCCGGGTGCAGGAACACCGGAAAGTCCCTGCCGACGGGACGGAAGCCCCGTTCCTCCATCTCCCCGGGGGTACTCCCCACCACCACCCAGTCCCGGTCCTCGACCAGCAGGCCGAGCAGTCCGTCCCGGACCGCACCGCCGACCAGGAAGACATTGAGACCGCTGGCGGGATCAGCCATGTTGCAATTCGGAAGGCAAGGTGCGAGTCGATCGGGTTCCGGGGGTATTGTAGCGGATGCGACCGGCCTTCCCTGTTCCCGCTCCCCAATCCGGAGACGAGGGGTTATGATCCGCTGCATCGCATGCCACATCAGGCCGGATACCCACAACCCGCCGCAATGCGCCACCCAACCGTCCGCTTGGCCGCCATCCTGGCCATCCTGTTCCTGCTCGGGGGCTGTTCCCAGCTCGGTTATTACCTGCAGGCGACCAAGGGACAGTACCGGATTATCGCCGACAGGGAGCCCGTGGCGGACCTGGTTGCCTCGCCGGATACGCCGGAGCCCCTGCGAAACCGGCTTGCGCTGGCGGAACGGATGCGGCAGTTCGCCGTGGACCGCATGGAGCTTCGCGGCAACCGCGGATTCACCTACTACACCGATGTCGGCCGCCCCTACGTGGTCTGGAACGTGGTGGCCGCACCGGCCTATGCACTGACGCCCCGGACATGGTGCTTTCCCGTCGCGGGTTGTGTTGCCTACAAGGGTTATTTCGAAGAGTCGGCGGCCATGGCCGAGGCCGAAGGGCTCAAGAGGGAAGGCCTCGACGTGATCGTCTATGGCGTCAGTGCCTATTCCACCCTGGGATGGTTCGCCGATCCCCTGCTGAACACGTTCATCCACTACCCGGAACCCGGTCTCGCCGCAGTGATTTTCCACGAACTGGCACACCAGGTGATCTACGTGAAGGATGATTCCGCGTTCAACGAGGCGTTTGCCACCACGGTGGAGCTGGCATTGCTGGCACAGTGGCTGAACCTGCACGGCGACCCGGCGGAAGTCCCGGCACTGCTGGACCGGCAACGCCGCGAGGAGAAGATCACGTCGATGGTGCTGGCCTACCGGGACCGCCTCGCCGAGGCCTACCTGGGCCCGGACCGCGAGACCCGCAAGCCTGCGCTGTTCGCGGAGATGAAGCGGGAATACGATGAGCGCGCGACCCGGGGCGAGGGAACACCCTTCTACGACTGGTGGTTCGGCAGGCCGCTCAACAACGCCGACCTGCTGTCCATTTCAACCTATCACCGTCTCGTCCCGGCATTCCAGGCGCTTCTTGAGCGCACGGGCGGGGATTTCCCGGCCTTCTTCGATGAGGTCCGCCTGCTTGCGGAACTGCCGGCGGCGGAACGGGACGCGGCGGTATCCCGGCTGATGCCGGACTGACCGATCGCCTTGCCGGGGCGCGGCGCCCCTGCCGCGCCTTCAGTCATCCCGGCGGGACCGCGACGGGTGGTCCGCCGGCATCGCCTCGGCGCCGATGTGCGCCGCTCCCTGTGACATGGCCAGTTCCACCTGGCGCTGGCGCTCCGCATAACGCGCCCGGTCCTCCGGGCTGGTCCGGTCATGGCAGCGGGGGCAACTGACGCCCTCGACATAATGGGGGCTTTGCTTGTCCTTCTCGGAGACCGGCAACCGGCAGGCGTGGCACTGGTCATAGCCGCCGGGCTCAAGATCATGGTTTACCGTAACGCGCTCGTCGAAGACGAAACATTCGCCGCGCCACCTGCTTTCCGACTCCGGCACCCGGGCAAGGTAGTTCAGTATGCCCCCGTTCAGGTGATAGACCTGGTCAAACCCGAGCTTGCGCAGCAGGGCCGTGGATTTCTCGCAGCGGATGCCGCCGGTACAGAACATGGCCACCTTGCGATGCCTGGACGGATCGAGATGGTTCCCGACGAAATCCGGGAATTCGCGAAAGGTCCCGGTGTGCGGGTTGACGGCGCCTTCGAAGGTGCCGACCTCGTGCTCGTAGTCGTTGCGCGTATCCACCAGCAGCACGTCCGGGTCCTCCAGCAGCGCGTTCCAATCCTCGGGTTCCACCCGGGTCCCGGCCATGGCGCCGGGGTCGATGCCGTCGACCCCCATGGTGACGATTTCCTTTTTCAGTTTCACCTTGGTGCGGCGGAATGGCGGCGCGTCGTTCAGCGACTCCTTGCGTTCGATGGGCCCGATCCCCGCGTCGTTCTCGAGCCACTCCAGCACCCGGTCAATGCCGTCCCTCGGCCCTGCGATGGTGCCGTTGATTCCCTCGGGCGCCAGCAGCAGGGTCCCCCTCACCCCGTGTTCGGCCATCCGTGCATGCAATGGCCCCTTGAGGCTACGGTATGCATCCAGACGGACAAACTTGTACAGTGAACAGACGGTCGTGGGTTCCATTGCCCCGGCTCTGGACCTGGCGTAAGCGAGAGAAACTGAAGATACGCGAAAGGCCAATTGAGACCAAGCGTTTTGATCCGTGCCTGATCATGGATCGCGCAACCGGCAGGGAAATCCCGCTATACTAGATCCGGGGGCGGTGCTGCATGACCATCCGTCCCGCTGTAATCCGTCCGTCCATTACCCCTGCATATCCGTCCTATCGCATGTCCGATCTCTTTTCCGACGACGAGGTCGCCGCCTTCCGGCGCGACGGTTTCATCATCGCAAGCGGCCTTGCGGACAGGTCAGGCTGCGAGGCCATGGCGGCCGTGATCCGGGCATCCCTGGACCCGCCGCTGGCCCCGCTCGAATTTGAAACCGACGTGCAGTATCCGGGCTCGCCGTCGGACCGCCTGTCGCCGGGAGGCGACACGCCAAGGCGCCTGCTCAACGCCTATACCCGGGACCGGCTGTTCCGGGACTGGGCGACTTCGAAGGAAGTCTGCGGCCGGGTGCGGCAGCTCATGGACGCCGAGCGGATCGTGATGTCCCAGAACCACCACAACTGCATCATGACGAAGCATCCAGGCTTCAGCAGCGCCACGCTCTGGCACCAGGACATACGCTACTGGCTGTTCGACCAGCCGACCCTGATCAGTGTCTGGCTGGCCCTCGGCGACGAGTACAGCGAAAACGGCTGCATGCAGGTGATCCCCGGCACCCACACCATGAATTTCGGCCGCGGAAGCTATGATGCCGCCTACTTCTTCCGCACGGACCTGGCCACGAACAGGAAGCTGATCGACAGCGCCGTCACCGCGGAGCTCAGGCAGGGCGATACCCTGTTCTTCCATTGCCGCACCCTACACGCGGCGGGCCGCAACGAAACCGGCCAGGTGAAACTCTCCCTCGTATACACCTATCACGACGAGCACAACCAGCCCATCGCCGGCAGCCGCTCCGCGGCCTTCCCCGGCATCCCCTGCAACGCGACATGAACCGGAACAGGGAAAACCCGGAGATTCTCTGGTATTTCGACTTCATCTCCCCGTTTGCCTACCTGCAGCACGAGATGCTGAAGACCGTTCGCGGGACGCGGCCGGATTTCCGGTACACCCCGGTGCCGGTGCTGTTTCCCGGCCTGCTCAAGCATCACGGCAACAAGGGCCCGGTGGAGATCGAGTCGAAGCGGGAGCTCACCTACCGCCACTGCCAGTGGCTCGCGGACCGGGACGGGATACCCTTCCGGATGCCCGCGGTCCACCCGTTCAACCCGCTGCCTTTCCTGCGGCTCGCCATCAGCCGCGACAACGACCCGGACGTGATCGACCGGCTGTTCCGCTACATCTGGGTGGAGAGCCCGGACAACCCGGCGTTCAGCACGCCGGAAGCCATAGCGGGGATCGATGGATTCGGCAACGTGGCCGGGGAGACGGCGGTCCCGGCGGTCAAGGACCGCCTGCGGACCAACACCGAAGACGCGATCTCGAACGGCGTCTTCGGCGTGCCGATCCTGCGGATCGGTGAGGTGCTGTTCTGGGGGACGGACATGACGGAAATGGCGCTGGAACACTGGGACGCAGTCCGCATGCCGCGGCGGGATTCGGAAAAGCTCGGGGAACAGGACGCATCGCCCGGACCGGACTGACATCCGGCGCTCACTGCACCGCCACCACCACGCCTCCGTCCGCGCCCCCGCCCTCGATCGCCTCGTGCGCGGCCGCCGTCTCCTCGAGCGGGAACGTCTTCGCGATCCGGTGCACCAGCGCGTCCTCGGACAACGCCTCGTGGATATCCTTCCTTGCCTGCGTCTTGGCGCCTTCGGCCATGTTGTAGACCAGGACCATCTGCAGGGTGATGTTCTTGAACATCAGCTGATAGAACGGGATCTCCGGATTCATCGCCCGGGAAGACGAATAGGTGGAGACCACGCCGCCCACCTTGAGGACCTCGGCGCTGGTCCGGATGTTCTGGCCCATCTCCACGTCGACGATCCGGTCCACACCCTGGCCGGCGGTGAGATCGAGGATGGCCTCGGTTAGGTCGTCACGGGTGTAGTCCAGGATGTGGTCGGCGCCGGTCCTTCGGGCCTCGGCGATGCGATGCTCGCTGCCGGCGGTGCCGATGACCATGGCCCCGGCCCGCTTGGCCCACTGGGCAGCATAGAACCCGACCCGTCCGGAGGCGCCCGTGACCAGCACGCTCTTGCCGTCAACGTCCCCGTCGGCGAAGACACAGCGGTGCGCGGTCATCATGGGAATGCCGGCCAGGGCGCCGACTTCGAAGGGGCAGTTGTCCGGCAGGGGCGCGGCGCGAAGGCCCGCCAGGGCGACATATTCCGCCGCCGTGCCCCAGTGGCGCTGGTACTGGGCCTGATAGACCCACACCCGGGTGCCGATGCGCTCTTCCGGCACCCCCGCCCCCACCGCCTCGATCACGCCGGCGCCGTCGCTATGGGGGATGACGAACCCGTCCCGGAAACCCGGTGGCTGGGCACCGGCCCGCTTCTTCACGTCCGAGGGATTGACCCCGGAGGCGTGAACCCGGACCAGAACCTCGCCGGCCCCCGGCTCCGGCCGGTCCATTTCCCCGACCCTCAGCACCTCCCTGGCCGGGCCGGTCTCGCTGAACCAGGCTGCTTTCATTTCATCTCTCCGCTTAGTTGCCCCATGTCGGCGACGCACCGAGGCAGCCTGGGGATGGCCGACTGCCGGAAACGCCGCGCACGGTTGGCCGTTTCAGGGAATTCATCAATCTTCCGGCAGGCGCCGCTCAACGCCCGATGGCCGCGTACCCCGCGCGGGTCAGCTCCGCCAGGTCCGCCGGCGGCAGGGAGATGTCGAGACCGCGCCTGCCGCCGCTGACGTAGATGCGCTCGAGGGTCCTTGCGGTTTCGTCGATCACGGTCCTGAGCGCCTTCTTCTGCCCGAGCGGGCTGACACCGCCAAGAATGTAGCCCGTGATGCGCTGAATCTTTTTCGGATCGCCCATCCTCGCCTTCTTGGCGTCCAGGGCGGCGGCGGCCGCCTTGAGGTCCAGGTTCCTGAGCACCGGCAGCACCGCCACCGCCGCCTCGCCGCCGTCGAGTTCGATCACCAGGGTCTTGAACACGGCCGCCGGGTCGACCCCCAGCTTCTCGGCGGCCTCGAGGCCGTAGGATCCGGCCTTCGGGTCGTGATCGTATTCATGGACCGCGTAGTCGACGTCGGCCCGCCTCGCCGCAAGCACCCCCGGGGTCATCGGGTCTGGTCGTCCCTACCGGTCGCTCCAGACCGCCAGTTCATTGCGGTTGGGATCGAGAAAATGGAACCGCCGCCCGCCGGGGAAGGAGAATATCGGCTTCACGATCTGGCCCCCGGCGGCGGTGATGCGCTCCTGCGTCGCCTCCAGGTCCTCCGCGTACAGCACCACCAGCGCGGCGCCCCGGCCGTAGTCGGAATACAGCGGAGAGCGGTAGAACCCGCCGTCCGTGCTGCCGTCGTTGAAGGCGCAGTAGTTTTCGCCGTAGTCCTGGAATGTCCAGCCGAACACGTCCCCGTAAAACGCCCTGGCCCTGGCGAAATCCTCCGCAGGCAGTTCGATGTAGTTGATGCGGGCGTCTTCGTTCATGGGAATCGGGTCCGGCTGGCCTGTGCGCATGGTAGCGTAACCGGGGACCGAGTGCCACGACCGTGGTGCCGGGATGCGGGCGATCCCCATACCCTATTCATCCCCGACCTCGGGAATCAGCGCGAGCAGGTCGGTCACCCCGGGGTCGAGCCCGAGCTGGGTCAGCAGCGTGGTGACCTGGCCGCGGTGATGGGTCTGGTGGTTGAAGAAGTGCTGCACCAGGAAACCGAAGCGGCGGGTGGACAGCACCCCGCGGGTGTTCCTGCAGGACAGCGGGACTTCGAAGTGCTCTTCGGTCGCCTCCCTGGCGAATTCCACGATGATCCCGTCGATCTCCTCCCTAGCTTCGCGCAATTCGGCAAAATCATGGTAGAGGATCTGCTCAAGGGAAATGATGACGGGCAGCGCCTCGATGGCCTCCAGCGATTTGAGACCCATGGAATGGCGCGAGAACCGGCGCAGCCAGATGATGTCCCCCACCATGATGTGGTTGAATGTGCCGAGGATGGAGCCGAAGTATGCGCCACGGCTTTCCTTCAGCACCTGGGCCGGCAGTTCCGCGGCCACCTGGTACAGGTTGCCGTTCATCCAGCGGTTGTAGTCCGCCATCAATTCGAAATGGCGCTTCAGCGACATCTGCCCGCAACTACGTCCGCAACGCCTTCAGGCGGGCAATGCTTTCCTCCGGCCATTGCTCCCTGAGGCGGTAAAACCCTCACAACGTCCCACAGTTGACTCACTGGGCCTGAGCGAGTACATTCCCGGC
>VYFG01000149.1 GCA_009842505.1 Gammaproteobacteria bacterium | reverse complement strand
GGCGGGTTCGTGCGCCTGCACACCGCTGGAGAAAGGCTCAGTTACACAGCAAAAATGTAGGTGCTTGATAATTTTATTGCATGAATGCACTCTAAGTGCCAACAACAGGAGACTGGACTGTGCCGGCCATACTCCTTCTGTAAAATTGTGTTCCCGGAAGCGAAGTTGTGGTTCGCTTAGTCGGTCAGTGAGCCAACGTGATTCTCCGAATGCAGATCTTGGAATTAATCTGACGGTAAAGCAGCAATGGACCTTGGACTAAGTGGAAAAAATGCCGCAATCACTGGCGCGACAAGAGGCATCGGGCGTGCTATTGCCGATCAATTAGCAGCTGAGGGTTGTAATGTATCCATCTGTGCACGGGATAGGGACAGTGTCGGAATCGTAGTTGAGGAACTTAAGTCATCAGGTGTATCCGCAATGGGACTTGCGCTGGATGCGACTGATCCTGATGCGCAATCCGCTTGGATCGCAGAGTCGGCAAGTACATTTGGCGGCCTGGATATTTTCATCGCGAACGTCAGCGCCTTGCATCTTGGTACCGATGAGGAAGCGTGGAGACAAAGTTTTGAAGTCGACATGATGGCAACCGTTTATGGAGCTGAAGCGGCTATTCCCTTCCTCAAGAAGTCAGGTGGCGGAGCAATGGTGTTTATTGCGTCAATTGCCGCACTTCATGCTGCCAGTGGTGTACGTCCCTATGGCGCCGCCAAGGCTTCAGTCCTGCATTACAGCAAAGGTCTTGCGCGAGAATTGGCACCGGATGGTATTCGGGTCAACTCCGTGTCACCTGGCAACATCTATTTCGAGGACGGTGTATGGGGTCGAACTGAAAGAGACAATCCCGATTTCTTCGCAAAGATGCTGGCCGCGAATCCGATGGGACGAATGGGTCGGCCGGAAGATGTTGCCAGCGCCGTTGTGTTTTTGGCAAGTTCGGCCGCAAGCTTTATCTCCGGTACTAACGTACTTGTGGATGGAGCACTTACCGTCGGTGTTCAGTACTGAGACAACATGATTCCCATGGGAACAACCCCCAACAAAGCCACATTCGGAAAGGCTTCTTTCCCCGGCTGAATCGGGTGCAGGATGGATATCCACCACTGCCCCGGTCTAATCCGATCAGCCCAAAATACCGTCTTTTCGATGGATGCGGAAATACCTGCGATTGAGCATCTCGGACAATGAAAACCCGCGGCCACAGCCAGGCAGCTCCATCACTATCAAAAATGTAGGTACTTGTATTTTTTTGTGCGCGGATGCACTCTCGTTTGGACTGACGATGAAAATTCAAGTGCTGGTTCAGCACCATTTGAGATCAATCGCAGGGTTTTGAATGCGCCTATAGGAGGAAAGTAGGTCGATGCCCTTCTCGTTTTTCTGGGTCTTTCTGATCTGTATGGCACTAGGTGTGCCCATCGTCTTTGCATTGGCAGCGGGCCCTTTGGCCGGATTTCTTATTGCCGACAAGTTGCTATTCCTTAAAATGCTCCCGCAACGAATGTTCGGAGGCATTGCCCAGTTTCCCATATTGGCCATTCCCCTCTTTATCCTCGCAGGGGAATTGATGAATGTCAGTGGTATCACCCAGAGGCTGGTTAACTTCGCAAATACCCTAATTGGACACATCAGAGCGGGACTTGCCCAGACCAATATAGTTGCCAGCATGATGTTTGCAGGTCTAAGTGGTTCTGCTGTGGCTGATACATCTGCGATAGGTTCAATTTTAATTCCAGCCATGGAGAAGGATGGTTATTCGAAGCAATTCGCTGCTGCCGTAACAGCAGCCTCCTCCGTAATTGGCCCTATCATCCCGCCAAGCATCATTATGATCATTTATGCCTACGTCATGAAGGTGCCGGTTGCCGCATTATTCCTTGCTGGCTTGGTACCCGGTGTTATGGTCGGCGTTGGCTTGATACTGGTAACCTACTATATAGGAAAACGTCGCAACTACCCAAAAGCCCATAAGCGAGCTTCTGCGGGAGAGCTCTGGCAGGCATTCAGGCTCGCCTTCCTTCCCTTGCTTACACCCCTGATTATTCTCGGTGGAATCGTCACCGGAGTTGTCACACCAACGGAGGCTGCAGGACTTGCTGTTTTCTATGCGCTGATACTTAGCTTATTTGTAATGCGAACCGTGAAGCTTGCCGATTTGTCAGGTATTTTGTATCGAACTGGACTGTTGTCCTCCACGATTCTGCTGTTGGTCGGCTCTGCAACAATATTTGGCTGGGCGGCAACCATATCCGGGGTACCTCAAGCCTTGGGGCGGCTGCTACTGACCATCACTGATAATCCAATCTTGCTGTTGTTGCTGGTTAACGTATTGTTACTCGTCATAGGAATGTTCCTTGATGCAGTTCCGGCTATATTGATTCTTGGTCCCATCTTCGGCCCGGCTCTAGCTCAATTTGGCGTAGATCCAGTCCATTTTGCGATCATCATGTGCATCAATGTAACGGTGGGGCTAGCCACACCGCCAATGGGCATGATTCTGTTTGTCGCATCCAGCCTTACCAAAACCGGGATCGAGGTTATCTCCAGGGAATTATGGCCCTATCTGGCGGTACATCTTACGGTCATTGTCCTAGTCAGCATGTTTCCTGCACTGGCCCTCACCATACCAAAGGCACTGGGTTTCATGTGAGTTCGCATCGACGCATGAAAGATGCACTTGATACAACGCAGTCCTACATGCCTAGGGCCTGAATTCAATTTTGCCCAATACTCTGTCGGCTCGATAGCTTGATCGAACCAATGGCCCGGAGGCAACTTCCACAAAGCCCAGCTCTATCCCCCACTTTTTGTATCGTTCAAATTCTTCTGGATGCACCCATCTTTGAATCGGAAGGTGATTAGCCGTCGGACGCAAATATTGACCCAAGGTCAGGATATCCACCGCATGGGAACGCAAGTCATTCATGGCACACTTGATTTCATCATCACGCTCACCCAATCCCAGCATCAGGCTGGACTTGGTAAGAACTTGAGGCGCGGTAAGCTTTGCATGACCAAGCACCTCTAAGGTTTGTGAATACCCCGCCCTGGGGTCTCGGACATGTCTAGTAAGTCGCTCTACGGTTTCCAGATTTTGCGCAAACACCTGCAATCCCGAATTAACCACTGTTTCTACTGCGTCATGACTGCCTGAAAAATCTGGTGTGAGGGCTTCCACTGCGGTTTTCGGGTTCATCCTTCGAACTTCCCGAATGCATGCAGCGTAATGATGGGCACCACCATCGGGCAGGTCGTCACGATCAACCGAAGTCAACACCACATACTTCAGATTCATCAAGCGGACGGAATTCGCAACACCAAGCGGCTCATCTGAGTCAAGCCATCCTCCAGGATTGCCTGTATCCACTGCACAGAATTTACAGGACCGAGTACATACGGAGCCCATGAGCATAATTGTCGCCGTACCATGATTCCAACACTCACTGATATTGGGACAGTATGACTCTTCGCAAACAGTGGTCAATCGGTGTTTACGAATGGTATTGGTAACTGACTGGAATTTCCCATCGCTTTTCAGGCGAACGCGCAACCAATCTGGTTTGGTTGCGCCTGGACAGGAGTTTCTCACGGTTTTGACACCGTCTTTAATTGCAGAAAATCCTTGTTCTGTTAGAAACTTCTTCCCACTTTCAGGACGAGTCTTGTGAACCATTGCCATCGTGAGCTGGCATCACGTGCGGGAACTGGAGTAGTGTCACCGGTTTCACAGAGGTGCCTGACGGTGTTCGAATTTCCGTGTTTCGGTCAGCTCTGGCTATAACCGCCAAGTACTGTTTTCCCGATAGCCGCACTGCTCCCCTGGTGTTCCAACGCGCGACGAAGATTTGACACACTCAAATCGCCAAAATTCCTGTTAACTGTCGACATTAGTATCCCGGTATCAACAAGCTCTGAAACGCGGGAAAGGAGTTTATGTTGAGTATCCATATCTTCGGTTTGGAACATGGAACGAGCAAACATGAACTCCCAGCTGAATGATAGCGCTTTGAGCTTGATGGCACCGATTTCGAGATTCTGAGGATCATCGATCATCGCAATATGGCCTCTCGGCTTAATCAATTCGACCAAAGCACCGAAATGATCATCCGTGTTGGTCAGGGCAGCCACGTACTTCGGTGCAATACCCAGAGACTTCATCTCCTCGTTAAGAGGGTTTCGATGGTTAACGACGTGGTCGGCTCCCATCTTCCTAACCCATTCCTGGGTATCCGGGCGCGAGGCCGTAGCGATGACAGTTAGTGCAGTGAGGTTTTTTGCCAGCTGTATGAGTATTGATCCTACGCCACCTGCTCCACCGACAACGAGCAATGATTCCCCCGCGCCTTCACCTTCATTGAGTCCGAAGCTGTCAAACAAGATTTCCCATGCTGTTATGCTGGTGAGCGGTAAGGCAGCTGCATCGGCGAAATCAAGCGATGATGGCTTTTTTCCGACCAGGCGTTCATCAACTAACTGAAGTTCGGCATTAGAACCAGGCCGGGTAAACTCACCAGCATAAAACACCTCGTCACCTGGCTTGAATCGAATCACGGCATCACCAACCGACCTAACCACACCTGCAGCGTCGAACCCTAAGATTCTCGGCCCATCTTCAGGTGGCGGCCGGTTAGCCCGGACTTTCACATCGACCGGGTTGACCGAGACACCTCGTACTTCAACGAGCAGATCGTTTGAACCGGGCGTTGGGTCTGCGGTCTCGAATTCGACCACCGCAGCCTCAGCTGAAACCGGTCCTCTTTCTGCGTAGCCTATCGCTTTCATCTTCTCTCCAGTTGGTTAGAATTGGTTGTATGATACTTGGAGAATGCATTCATACGTGTAAATTGACAAGTACCCACATTTTTGTTAGTAATGACCATCTATAATTCACTCGGAGTCCAATATGGCGCGCAAGTACAACTGGAAAACCGGCTGCGATGTTGAAGCAACTCTCAGCGTAATTGGCGGACGCTGGAAACCCATACTTATCTGTCGTCTGCTCAATGGTCGCAAGCGTTTTGGAGAGGTGTGCCGCCTTGCCCCCAATGCCACTGAAAGAATGATTACACTCCAGTTGCGAGAGTTGGAAGCTGACGGTGTCATCGCCAGGCATGTCTATCCAGAAGTTCCTCCGCGGGTTGAATACGAGGTGACAGAATTTGGGCAATCGCTCGCGCCAATCATCAAGTCGATGCAGAAATGGGGTAGCGAATTCAAGGCCCAGAGACTCGCAGAAGAAGCGGCTGACAATGAACGAACGGAGCACGCTGCCTAGTGGATCCATCCGGATTTCGTTGACCGGGCAGAAATCTATCCAAACAGTCTACGATTCTGCCTGTCAACAATCGTTACTTTCCCAAGTCCAGGCTCGACGATAACTTCATCACCCGTCTTGACTAGAGTTGTAATGTCGCCGTCCTCAAAACGGTCACACAACGCCATGTTGGCTAATGCAGCACCCTGAGCAAGGATTGTGTTTGCAGTATTAAGAAGCAAAGCCTTCGGTGCCACTCCTCTGGAAACCATTTCGTACAGCATCCAGGCGGATGCGACGCCACCTTTTGCAGTATTCACAACCACAATCCTGTCAACGTAACTTTTACCGGCCAGCACATGCTCTGGCCTGGAAAATACTCCTTTGATCCGGTCGAGATCATAACGAGCGGAAAAATTATCGTTGGCTACGAGCGCCCTGCCTTCCACACGCGGCCCTATTCCCACATGACACTTGTGTGTGATTGACATCAAACCACCTCCCCGGCCACAGCCGCCTCCACGCATGATTGCATGGAAGCAAGTGCGGGCTTGTACCCATAGCCGCCCAGGATATTCACGATCTTGGTGGAATTCGAAAGCAAGCGAACCCAGCCATTGGCTTCGCCTATTTCACGAGCGTATTGTTGGTAAAAACAGGTCCCCTTCAATACACGGGCACCGAAGGTTTCAATATCCCTGATATAGCCCGCCGCTCGGGCATCCGCATAGACACTCGGAGGTGTACAGACCAGCATGGCGGTATTTGGATGCATTTTCTGCCCTCGACACAGTTCCGCCACACGCTGCATTTCAACCAATGACAGCTGTGGAGCTGCAAAAACTACCACATCCACCTTTTCCCCCTGCGCACCGAAACCACCTCGAAACGCCTTGAGTTCATCATCGGTGATCGGCTCCACTGGCAGACGCTCCCCGTCCACGTCGGACAGGCGGTCACATTCAGGGGTTATCCCCACGATATGGAACAGGGGTGTCGAGCCGTAGCTCGCCATCGCAGCACCCATGTGCTTTGCTTCATCAGATGTCGGTACCCGTTCTATTCCCTCAATAACGGGGACTTCCCAGTAGGAGCCTGATCGGCGGCCAATTACTGCTCCAAGTACACCCCAATCAGTAAGTTCAGTAGGCTGGGACTGGATTCTGTACCGACGGGTTGCTCGCCGGTTGTCATCCAGATGCAATCCGTATCGAGGAGTAAATCCAGTTAAACCGGCCGCCAGCGCGGAGGGGCCCCCCTCGAAATTTGAACGCGCTCCGCAGATACTATTCGAGTATATGACCACGCCCGTATCGCCATAGGCAACGTGATCACCGCGAACCGGCGGCATTATGGTCTGATAATTGATGCAGGTATTGGTCATGACAATGCCCATCGCGCGGCATGCCTTGATAAATCGTCGTTCCAAATCGGCCATCTCTTCGGTCTGACCAAGCGGGTCGTAGTAATCCAGATCGACACCGCGAGGATCGGTGATCATAGGGATGGCGACTCGCCGCTCGTCTTCGGGAAGCGCGGAAAATCTTTCGACCAGTTCAACACCTGCAAGCCCTATAGACTCGGGGTCTGCCATCATATGCGCCTGACTGACCTCGACCATATCCGTCGCATCGAACATGCGGCCGACTTGCAGTTGATGTTCGACCGCCCAGCGTCTCGCCGGACCGTACTCGCCGGCTACCATCGCTTCCGCAAGCAGGGAAAGTTTTGTCACTGGCAATACTCCCGATCCGCAGCCTTGATCAAAGAAATTCCGTACTTGCGTTCCAATTCATAGACAAATTCGTACACGGAATCGAGGGGGCGCAATAACAATCTTGGGTTTCGTCGTTTCCCCGGCACGACTGTGCAAGAATCCAGTATTCAAGACCATCTCATGGCATGTTATGGCTCGTACGGTTTCATCGATCCCGAAAATCATCTTATGACATGGAGTTATCAAACACGTCACCGGCACCCAGGTTGGATTCCTCGGGATAAAAAATTCCACGCAGTGCACTCAGCCAAAATTCAAGGGATATCAGAGCCATGATAAAACACCCAAGCGGTATCGATAGATACACCCAGAAAAACGAAAGGTCCATCGTAGTAGCTTTCTGTCCCTGCGCCCGCCAGGCAAGATCAAAACCCTGCCATACAAAAATACACACCAAAATCAAGACAATTGTGTAAATGACCAAGTAGTTAAAATTCTGCAACCGTGGCGCCAGCCGCTTCGTTAAAACATCCAGAGCAATGTGACCGCGTTGTTTCAGTACGATGGGGGCCCCGGAAAACACCAGCCATATCATCATGTATTTCGAAGATTCCTCGTACCATGCCAATGAATCATTCAGTACATAACGAAAGAAAACCCCGATAAATACATTCACGGCAAGTACCCCTACCAAGAGAATGGTAAGCCACTTACACAACCACAATATCTTCAGATTCAACCAGTCTAAACCGTTGATCAGTGTGGTTAATATCTTCATCAGCCTTGGTTACCTCATTTGTAGCTACCGTCCATTCGTCAATCTAATATACGCCGATACGGAAAAACCGGCATCACTTTCAGTTGCAAGCCTGTGCGGTCAAATCGCTGATTCTCTGGTTGATTTCATCCAACCCTGCCTGCCAATCTGCATCGTCCACGGCAACGTAATGAGCCGTTGGCAATGCCGACTGAAGGCAACTGATACCCTCAAACAACCGGGTATCGCAAACCATTGCATAGGGTTTGTTCGAAGTCTGCTTCGCTTCCTCAAATGCCTCAAGCACCTCTTCTACGCTATTGCCGTTAATGCGACGGGCAGCGAATCCAAAGGCTTCGAACTTTTCTGGAACAGGTTCCACTCCGAGAATTTCTTGAGTCGACCCAGTGGCACCCAGATTATTGTTATCGATAATGTAAACTAAATTAGAGAGCTTCTGATGACCCGCGAACATCGCTGCTTCCCAAACATTTCCCTCCTGGATTTCCCCGTCAGAGAACAGACAATAGATACGCTTGTCCGATGCTTTCAATCGTTCCCCGTAAGCAATCCCGGCTGCTTGTGACGGGCCTTGACCGAGAGATCCTGCAGTAATTTCAAAACCAAGTTGACCTTCAATCGGACTCTGATCAATCTTCGTGCCGTCGGCATTGTAAGTACGCAGTTCCTCTATTGAATAAGATCCATGCACCGCCAACGCACCATAGGACATTATGGCATCATGTCCGTTGGACATTACAAAGCGGTCGTAAAACCATTGGTTTTCATCGGGACGCAATTCATCAAAATACAGACATGCTGCTATTTCCGCCAACGCAACTCCCTGACCGGCGTAGCCGCCTCTCTGCATACAAATGTCGAGAACATTTCGACGAATTTTAGCTGCAATGAGTTCCAAGAACTGAACCCGGTTCTCACGATTCTTGCTCATTGCAGTACCCCCTCGATTGTCTTTGCAAGACTGTCCGCATCCAGACCCAATTGCCCGCGAATATATCCAAGAGTTCCTCCCGGCGCCCATGAATTGGGCAAGCCCAGCCGGGTTATCCGCGGTCCACCGCCTATTGAAGACACAATTTCCGATACCAGACTTCCAAGACCGGTGACGATTTGATGATTTTCAATGGTGACGATTTGTTCGTGCGCAAAGCAGAACTCGGCGATCTCATCTTCGTTGACCGGCTTGATCGTGGGAACATGAAGAAGAGAGTGGCTTGTCCCTCGCTGTTCCAGAAGATCCGACGACTCAAGCCCCCATTGTGATGCAAGTCCTGTGGTGATGATGCCAACTCCACTACCCTGGCGAAGCTGGTAGGTTTTACCCAATTCGAAGTGGAACCTGTCCGGATCAAGAATTCGAGGTGTGGCGCCTCTATGTCCACGTATGTAGGTCAATCCGGGTATATCGACTGCAGCGTCCAAGGCTTGCTTGAAGTCGGTCACATCCATGGGATCAATGACGGTTGCATTCGGTATGGCTCGGACCATTCCCAGATCCTCTGCCGCCTGATGATGGATGCGCGCGGGATTGGCAATACCCGGCATGAATCCAATCACGATATTTGTCCTGGGGCTGGTCCCCATACAAATTATCATTTGATCATAGGCCCGGCGCGTCGCGTAGCACGCGAAAGTGGTGGCAACGGGAACAAAACCTGCCTTGGAAATACCCGCAGCGACAGAAATCAGATTTTGTTCAGCCATTCCAACATCCAGATGTTGATCCGGCAATTCCTCTTTGACCCTTACGATTTGTGTATATTTGCTTAGATCTGCACTCATTATGATGACATCCCTACGATGTGAGCACAGATCAAAGCTGATTTCGTCAAAAGGTGCACTGTCTAGTGACCGTTCTCCAGTAAGCAACATTTACGGCCTTCCCGAATTTTCTCCAAATATCTGTCAAATCAACATTTTGCCAGAACGGACTTCCAGAACACCAATAGAATAGATCCTAAAGCCACAAAGAATAAAAAGGCGCCAGCCCATCCAATTGAGCCGGCGCCCTAATTAATACAGAGATCGAGAGTCGTATCTTCCTATCGGCCAGCAACAGCTGCTCGTTCCGCTTCTACAGCTGCCTCAGCACGTGCGATTGCTGCCTTGACGAGATCAAGATACTCGGTTCCATGATTTTCAACATACCAGTCAAGAACCGGCTTTTGTCCCGGCAGGAAAGTCGCTTTTTCTTCCGGCGTAGGTATGTGCACAACGCCACCTGCTTCGACAAATTTCTGGTACTTCTTGACATTCAACGCCCCAGGCAGGCCGTTACAAGTATTGGCAAGCGCATGATATCCGTCGAGCACAACATTCTGCAGATCTTCTGGCAGGCTTTGCAAAAACTTGTCCCCAATCCACCAGAATACAATCGTATTGGTATGGTGATCTTCGACCGCATACTTCACAAAATCGTGCAGATTTGTGTCAACCACGTCGCCCAAGGAGTTTTTAGTGCCTTCCACCACACCAGTTGCCAAGGAGGTGTACAGCTCCGGCCAAGCGACTGGTGTCGGATTCATGCCAAGAGCACGGGAAAGCTCCATTGCCACGGGAGATTCGATGGTCCTCATCTTGATGCCCTCCAGGTCTGCAGCAGTCCTGACAGGCTTCTTTGAAAAGAAATCACGCCAACCAGGTCCCCCCGTCATCCCCAGAAGGCGAACGTTGTCTGAGGCTTTGAGAACGTCCGCGCGTAGTCGAGCATTCAACTCAGAATCTTCCATTACCTTTTCAATAATTCGATCCCCGTTGAACAAGTAGGGAATATCGAACGCCTGAATAGGTGGGAATACGTTTGAAATACCACCACCTGAAGTGAGAGTCACCTCAAGCGTTTCAAGTTGAATCTGTTCAATGTTCTGGCGAAAGTTGCCAAGCTGGCCTGCTGGATAATGCTCTACCTCGATTCGTCCTGATGAATACTTTTCCACATGCGCTTTCATGACTTCAGCACAGTCAAAAAGCGGTTGGGTTACGGCCGCAACATGGCCGATTTTCATCGTGAACTCAGCTTCAGCCTGGGCCGCACTGGTGCCGAAAAGTAATGTACCGGCGAGCGTCGCAGTAATGATGCTCGACTTATGCTTCATGGACATGATGCCTCCTAACTCGATTGAATTCGCTATGGTCAGGCTACGGCGGAGTTGATCTGGTACCGCTGCAGCTCAGATCAGGTCACAGCATGCACTTATACATTTGTTATTACAAGTACCCACAATTTTGTAAGTATAAGATATTCACCCGAGTAATCAGACAGTTTGGCCCGGATTCAAACGCGGTCGGAAGGGCCGGTATTCCCAATACGTATTCCGGGGGAGGATCCCATAAAGCCTGGGTTTCTTGAGTCTCCAACTAATCGAACAATGTGCTGGGCTCACCTATGAATTCATCCAGATCCTTCAAGAAGGTGGCAGCCATTGCACCGTCAATGATCCGATGATCGTAGCAGAGGCTAAACCAGGCTATTTCGCGAATTACTATTTCATCATCCTTGACGGTTGGTTTTGCCCGCGCTTCTCCGACGAGCAAAATAGCAGCCTCAGGAGGTCGGGGTATCGGAAACCCGGTATCGATCCCGTACATCCCTAAATTACTCACGGTAAAAGTGCCTCCCTCGACATCCTTTAATGATAGCGAACCGTTCCGGGTCTTTTCGACTTTAGCCTCTATTGCCGCAGACAGCTCCATCAATGTCATCAAATGCGCCCCGGGAATAACGACTACAATCAATCCATCTGGCGTCGCAACAGCCATGCCCAGGTTAACGGCATCGTAAACAAGAATTTCCCGGTCAACCAATTCGGCATTCAACATTGGATGTTGAGGAAGTGTTCGGGCCACTGCGGCCATAACCAGTGTGTTCAAGGACGTTTTCTTGGATTTGTCAGCCAAATTTTCCTTTCTGCTCTGTTGTAGCGCCGTCATGTCAATTTCCCGAGTCACTTGACTAAGTGCCGAGTTATCAACACTTGCCTTCATGGACTGGGCCATTGTCCTACGGATGCTTTTGAGTGGTATCCGCTCTTTAACCGGCAGTTCACGAGGAGAGCCAGACATTACTACCTCCTATCTACCTGTCCATGACCAATGAGAAAAGGCAAGTCAGGCGGGGATGTTTTTCAGTTGCTGTCCGTTTCGACGACGCAGATCTCATCACCAACAGCAATGATGTCATCTTCAGCAACCAATGCTTCGATTAGCGTGCCAGATTCCGGCGCTGTGACTTCTTCAGCAACCTTTTCAGTTTCGATTTCGTAAAGAACATCGTCTTTTTCAAAGCGCTCGCCTGGTTTGAAACACCAACGAATTAGGGTTGCCTCTTCCATAGTCATTCCGATCCGATTGAGTTTCAACGTAATTCTCACCTTGTTTCTCCAGTACTCAGAACCACATTGGCCGCAGCCAGGACTTTCCCGATGCTCGGCAATAAATACTTTTCGCTCGCCGGTGCATAGGGTAAGGAACAGTCTGGCGTGGTGACCCGCTTGATGGGTGCACGCAGATAACCGAAACAGCGATCCGCCAGTATTGCGGCAATCTGGCTGGCGGCGCTACAACGGTCCCGTGACTCGTCCACGATAACCACACGACCAGTATTGGACGCTGCCCCGCATAAGGTTTTCTCATCTAACGGGGCCAAGGACCGTACATCCACCACGGTACTTTCAACCCCTTCCTTATCGAGCTTGTCGGCGGCCTGAATCGTCATGCGCATCGTAGACCCCATGCCAATTAGGGTGACGTCTTTACCCTCTCGCAAGACTGCTGCTTCACCAATGGGCGTCAAATAATCTTCATCCGGCACTTCACCGATTTCACCGCCCCTGCCGCCTGGTTCAAAGAATATGACTGGGTCGTTGCATCGGATGGCCGATTTCAAGAGTCCTTTTGCATCAGCTGGATTGGACGGTGCCAGAACGTGTATCCCGCCCAAGCTCATGACTGGTGAAAACGGTGTATCAGAGTGCTGAGCCGCATTAGCCCGACCACCTCCATAACTCGCGATGATCGTAATTGGCAAATCAATTTGCGCCCCGGACATCAAACGCGCCCTTGCTATTTGATTGGCGATTCCATCCATACCGGTGTACACGAAGTTTGCAAACATCAAGTGAAGAACCACACGGTACCCGCTCGCTGCAGCTCCCACGGTCATGCCGGTCAGCGTATTTTCAGAAATAGGGGTGTTGCGGACACGTCGAGGGCCGAACAGATCGATCAAACCTCGCGTGTCCCCAAAAATACTCGCCTCCACGTCTTCGCCAAAAAGGATTACTTTTTCATCACGCTCCATCTCTTCGCGTAATGCATCGTTGATCGCCGTTATTAGTCGAGTGCGTGCCATTAGTTGTAGGTCCCCGCAAACATGTACTCGAGTCCAATGTTTTCAGGTGGAACAGTACCTGCTTCACCAAACGCAACACTTTCTTGAATGATCCGGGCAGCTTCCTTGTCGATCGCCGATAGGACTTTTTCGTCAGTTAAATTCTCGTTTAGCATCCATTGTCGTAACATAATGATCGGGTCACGTTCCTGACGCATTTTTTCAACTTCTTCCCTGGTTCGGTACGGTGTCTGTACCACAAGGTGTTCCCGTTCAAAATGATTGTTAATTCGATAGGTACGGGCCTCGATAAACGCCGGGCCGTTGCCCGCTCGGATATATTCCGATGCCCAGGCCATCGCATTCCATACGGCCCGAACATCGTTACCCTCCTCAACTACTTTTACTGGAATGCCAAAGGCTTTGGCTCGGTCACTGATGGTTCCGGCAGTGACGGTTTCAGCAGGAGAGAACTGACAAAACCCATTGTGCTCACAGACATACAAAAGTGGCAGTTTCCACAAGGCGGCGAAGTTGAAAGATTCCTGGAGTACGCCTTGATTGGAAGCGCCGTCACCAAAAATACAAACAGTAAAGCTGCCGTCATCATCCAGTAGGTCAGCGAGCGCTGCACCCGTGGAAATTGGCAATCCCGCCCCGACTATGCCATTGGCGCCGATGATTCCTTTCGAGTAGTCTGCAACGTGCATTGAACCACCCATGCCACGACAGATTCCCTCACTCTTTCCATAGATCTCGGCGAATAGCGTCTTAGGATCCCCTCCCTTGGCGATAAAGTGTCCATGGCCGCGATGATTGCTTGCCAACTGATCTTGATCTGTCAGGTGAGCACAAATCCCGGCTGCCACTGCTTCCTGTCCTGTGGACAAGTGCACTCCGCCGGGGGTCTTACCTGCAGCAAAATCCTCGGCAAGCTGCTCCTCGGTGTACCGAATGAGATACATGGTGCGCAGGAGATCCAGGCACTGCGACAGATCGGGTGAAGCGTTGTCCTTCATTTATGTCCCGCAAATTGCGATCAGTAAACAGCCAGAAGCATGCAATCAGACTTTCTTTATTACAAGTACCTACATTTTTGTAAGTATAAAATGAAGAGTTGTAGTTGCTCAGCCGATATTTCTTTCGACCAGTGAAACCCTTGGCTCCATAGCTTGCCCCAAACGGCGCCTATCCGAATCGTCAACCACCATGGTGGCAGCCACCGCGTCCGTACATTTCCATGTGCTGGTCTTTCCGGATCATGGCATTTGCACGACTGGCATATTAGGGAAAGCCTGCAAAATATCGAGGCGTGTTTCGGAGCAATCTGCGAAGCCCTATCGGTGTATGCCGGTCCTTGGCATGAATCAGGTTCGTTCCGGCTGCCTTCCCCCGATGGCTCCAGTGGACCATACAAATCAAGATTCCGCGCGGGGACCATGTGATAGGATTGCCAGTGGAACCGTCCCGGGGATGGGGGATAGGTGCATGATTCACTCCATTCACTCCAAGGCAGGGACGGCCGGAACAGCCCCGGAGCGTGCTCATGGAGCTTGACCACAAAGACCCCGGGCCCGGGGATGCAACCGCACAGCCCGCGGAACCCCGCTGGCAGGCAATCGGATTTGCCGGACGTGCCCGGGAATATTTCGGCATATGGATCACGAACCTGACGCTGTCGCTGATCACCCTCGGCATCTACAGCGCCTGGGCCAAGGTGCGTCGCCTGACCTATTTTCACAACCGGACGATCATTTCCGGATACGGGTTCGGATATCACGCAACGGGAATGCAGATCCTGAAGGGCCGGTTGATTTCCGTCGCGATCATCATTCTTGTCAACTTCCTGATCCTGGCCTATCCCCTGTCCGCCTTCGTGGTCGTCCCGCTGTTCGCAGCGGTGGCCCCCTGGCTGGTGAACAAGTCGCTGAAGTTCAGTGCCCGGATGACCTCCTTCCGAAATGTCCGGTTCGACTGGCACGGCACCTACTGGAAATCCTTCCTGTTTTTCGTCATCGGTCCATTCATCGGCCTGGCATCCCTGGGAACACTCCTGCCGCTGATGTCCCGGTACTACTATCGCTACTTCGCAACCGGGCATTCCTACGGCATCACGAGGTTCTCCGCGAAACCCGGAACCGCCGGCTTCTACCTCGCCTTCCTTGTCGGCGCCCTGCTGCCCGCAATACTGATCGGTATCCTTGCCGCCGGGGGCTACGCGGTTTACCTGGACCCGTACCTGCTGGTTCCGGAATTCGGGGACCCCATCCCGTGGCACTTTTACCTGAGTGCCGAGCTCCTCCTGTTCCTCCTCGCCGTATTCATACAGGGGTTTGTCCTGGGACTCCTGTTCTTCCTCGCTTTCGTCTACGCACCCCTTTGCAGGAACCTGCTGGTGAACACCCTGGAATTGGGCGACACGGCCAGGTTCAGGTCGGATATCAGCCCGCCCAGACTCGTATGGATATCCCTCTCCAACCTGTTCCTCACCATCGTCTCGCTGGGACTGATGCTCCCGTGGTGCCAGGTCAGGATGTACCGCTACCTCTGCAACTGCACCTCGGTCAGCCTGGTGGGCGACATTGACGACTTCATCGACAGCGAGAGACAGAAAAGGAGTGCCTTCGGGGAGGAATTCGCCGAGTTCGAGGGGTTCGACATCTCCATCTGACGGCATGGAAATCACGGGTGAATATTTTGAGGCACTGTCGTCCAGGGGCCGGAAGGCCAGCCTGAAACCGGAAGGCGACCACCTGTCCGTCTACGTCGACGGCGACCGGATTGCCGGGGAACTCAGGCTGGAATCGATGCAGGACAACCGGGTCCTTCATTTCGAATGCGGCCGGCAATTCATCGCCGACGAGGTGCTCGGCCGGGAATTCCGGCTCCGTCACCTGGGGAAGACCGAACGGTTCATCCGGTGGCTTGAGCAGTTCTCGATCAGAAGGGCCCTCCTCCTGACGGTCCTCGTGGTGTCCGCACTGGCGCTCTACCGGGTGTTGCTGTCCACTGCAAGCGGCCTCATCGTGGCGGGCTTGCCCCACTCCCTGGAACGGGAAATCGGCGAGAATACCTATCTCGCAATGAAGCGCACCGTTTTCGAAGAGTCGGAACTGCCGGAATCGGTCCGATCGAGACTGGTCGGAGGGGCATGGGCTCTGTCGGGGCATATGGAACTGCCGGATGTCCCCGAAATCCATTTTCACTCATCCGGGTTCTTCGGACCGAATGCCCTAGCGTTTCCTGGCGGCCCGGTCGTCGTCACGGACGAACTGGTCAACCTTCTTGACGACGACGAGGAGATTCTGGCCGTGATCGCGCACGAGCTGGCACATGTCAGGGAACGGCACTCCCTCAAGCAGATCGTCGACATCGTCGGCATGACCGCCATTGCGGCGATCCTGTTCGGCGCCGACGAATCCCTGATCGAGGAAGCGACCGCCGTCCTCATCAACGCCAGGGTCCTCAGGAACAGCCGGGACTACGAGAAGGAGGCGGACCTGATCGCCCTCGAGGTCATCCGGGACCTGGGGATGGACGAGATGAGCCTGCATTCCGCGATCAGCAAGCTGATCGGGCACAGCTGCGGCCGGGACCCGGCCGGGGCCGGCCTGGAAGAATGCCTGGAGGGGGATGAATTTCCCGACTGGCTCTCCACCCACCCGGCAGGCGCCGAAAGACTCGAATACCTGTCGGGAAAATAGGCGGCCGTCATTCCCGAACGGCAGCGGCGCCAGCCTCATCATTCCGGCTGCGACCTCCTTTCCACGTGTTCTGCCATCTGGCCCATGGTGTTGAAATAGAAATCGTAAGCCGGCCGGGTCTCCACCCTGGCCGTGGCGCCCCAGTTGTCGCTGTCCCGCAGGTGCTGGCGGTCGATCCAGGAATTGGCAAGGCCGAAGGCCCGAGCCTGCCGGTGATCGTGATGGAGGCTTTGGGCCGTATGCAGGATGCCCTCTTTCCCGATGCCGAGATCCTCGGAAAGCCGGGTCAGCATGTACTCGAAATTGCGCGGGTCGGGCTTGTAGCTGCCGATGTCCTCGGCGGTATAGATGGCATCGAACCCGACTCCGAGCTTGCGGTTGGAGGCGGCAAACCCGTCACGGTCCACGTTGGACAGGATCACCAGCCGGTAATGCCGCTTGAGCAGGCGCAGGGCGTCGGCGGTGTCGCCGAAGGCGGGCCAGTGACCGGTGGACTCGCCGAAGGCCCTGTCCAGGGCGTCCGTGGTACGCAACCCGAACCGCTCCGCGATCCCTCGGTGGGTGATCCGCAGCAATTCCGGGTAGGGCATGTCCGGCGTTTCCTCCTCCAGGGCATTTTCGATGTCGGCAAAGGCCCCGAGCCCGGCGCGGCGATCGACGTGCCCAGCGCCATTGTTCATCAGGAGCGGCTGCAGCGCGTCCCAAATGCCGGTTTCCCAGTCAATGAGGGTGCCGTAACAGTCGAAGGTCAGGACTTCGAACCGGTTGATGTCGATTGTGTTCATGGAGATTCGTTGATTTCACGGCCTCGCGGCCGGGTTCGGAAAAAACGGGTCTGAATATTTCTTTCGGCCGGATGCGGAAGTCAAATGATCCGCTCGGGGCTCTGTCAGTCCGGCGCCAGGGTGAACCCGTCGGCGTCCATGGACGCCGGGAAATGGTCGCGGAATTCCAGCAGTTCCGGCATGGACAGTTCGTGCGTGGCCACCATGGGCCGGTCCCTGCAGTCCACCAGGGGCTGGCCGAGAAAGTCGAGAATCACGCTGCCGCCCGAAAAGGTGTTGCCGTTCGGGTCCGCACCGAGGCGGTTGCAGCCGACCACGTAGGCCTGGTTCTCGATGGCGCGGGCCCGGACCAGGGTATCCCAGGCGTACTGGCGGGCATCCGGCCAGTTAGCGACGTAGAGGGCGGCGTCATAGTCGTCCAGGTTGCGGCAGAACACCGGGAACCGTAGGTCGTAGCAGACGAAAAGCGCGATCCGCCAGCCGCCAAGCTCCATGACCCCACGGTCCTTCCCGCCGGTGTAGTGGTGATGCTCGCCGCCATAGCGGAACAGGTGGCGCTTGTCGTACCAGTCCATGCTGCCGTCCGGCCGGGCCCAGATCATGCGGTTGCGGTATTCATCCTCCACCTTCATCACCAGGCTGCCGGTGATCACCGCGCCGGCATCCGCAGCCCTGTGCCGCATCCAGGCCACGGTCTCGCCGTCCATGGTCTCCCAGCACTGCCATGGCTCCATGTAGAAACCGGTGCTGAACATCTCGGGCAGGACCACGAGGTCGGTGCCGTCCAGCGCATCCAGGTGCCGGTCGTAGCGGTCCCTGGCCGCGGCCGGGTCCTGCCAGTCCATGTCGTCCTGGACCACGCTGACGGTGATGGGCCCGGCGTCACTCATGGTCACAGCGCGCAGAGGATTTCCGCCGCCCGGGCCAGCGTCTCGTCCTGCTTGGCAAAGCAGAACCGTATGATCCGGGTGTCCGGCGGATCGCGGTAGAACGGCGAGAGCGGAATCACCGCCACGCCCTTTTCCTGGGTGATCCACTCGGCGAACTCCATGTCGGGCAGGTCGGATATGGCGCTGTAATCCGCGAGCTGGAAGTAGGTCCCCGCCGAAGGCAGGAATGAAAACCTCGAGGGTTCCATCCGCTCGCGGAAGTAGTCCCGCTTGACCTGGTAGAACGCGGACAGCTCACGATAGTTTTCGGGGGCTTCGCGCACGAAATCCGCCAGCGCCCACTGCATCGGCGTCACGGTGGTGAAGACGTTGTACTGGTGGACCTTGCGGAATTCCACCGTGAGGTCCGCCGGCGCCACGCAGTAGCCGATCTTCCAGCCGGTGGCATGATATGTCTTGCCGAAGGAGAACACGGCGAAACTTCTTTCCCGCAGTTCCGGATTGTCCACCACGCTGTGGTGCCTGCCGCCGTCGAACACGATGTGCTCGTACACCTCGTCCGACAGCACCCGGCAGTCGAAGGGGCGGATCTGCTCGGCCAGGCGGTCCAGATCCCCTGAAGCCAGGGTCGTGGCGGTGGGGTTGTGGGGGCTGTTGATGATCACCAACCGGGTACGGTCGTTCAGCACGCCAGCCAGTGCATCCCAGTCGATCCGGTAGTCCGGCAGGGCCAGCGGGACATGGATGGTCCGCCCGCCGGAAAGGGTCACCGCCGGTTCATAGGAATCGTAGGCCGGGTCGAACACGATCACCTCGTCCCCCGGGCGCACCACCGCGTGGATGGCACAGAGCAGCGCCTCGGTGGCGCCGCTGGTGATGGTGATCTCGGATTCCGGGTCCACCTCCAGCCCGCCCTCGAGCCGGAACTTGCCGGCGATGGCCTGGCGCAGCTCCGGCACCCCCGTCATCGGGGGGTACTGGTTTTTGCCATGGGCCAGGTGGTGGATGACCCTGTCCAGCAACCGCTGGTCGGGCTCGAAGTCTGGAAAGCCCTGGGACAGGTTGATGGCGCCATGGTCCTGGGCCATCTTGGACATCACGGTGAAGATCGTGGTGCCGACGTCCGGTAGCTTGCTGTGAACGGGAACGGTCATCTCTGGAGTTCGGGGCAGCGGGGCGCGGGCGTCCGAGTATAACGAAAACGACGTGCCGGATGGCCGCCGAAACCGGTTCAAGGCACCAGGGCCTCACAGGGCACCGGGCCATGCCCGGCGGGCCGGGCCGCGGAATTTGGCCGGTCCCGCTTTCTTTTCCAGGGGAGTGGGCCACAATGGTCTTGACGAATAAAATTATCTACTGTACTATTTCACTAGTACAGTTTGATTTCCGGCGAACGACCAAGAGTGAATCATGATCGAAATGGAAGACATCCGGTTCGGCTACCGGTACCACCCCGTCTTCGACGGCCTGGACCTCGCGCTTGCCCCCGGCAACATCTACGGCCTGCTCGGACTCAACGGGGTCGGCAAATCGACCCTGCTCGGCCTGCTCGGCGGCCTCCTTTTCCCCCAGGCCGGCCGGATACGGGTTCTCGGCCTGGAGCCGTGCCGAAGGTCGCCGGAACTGCTCTCCCGGATCTACATGCTCTCCGAGATGCCCCACCTGCCCGCAGTCACCGACCGGCAGTACATCTCGAGAATCGCCCCCCTGTACCCGGAATTCGACCACGAATACCTGGAGCGCCTCCTCGGGGAACTTGATATCCCCCGCGAGCAGGATCTCACGAGTCTCTCGCTCGGGGAGCAGAAGAAATTCCACCTCGCGTTCGGACTCGCCTGCCGGCCGTCCATTCTGGTCCTGGACGAACCCACTAACGGGCTGGATATTCCCTCCAAGGGACTCTTCCGCAGGCTGGTCGCCGAAGCGCTCACCGAAGACCGCATCCTGATCCTCGCCACCCACCAGGTGAAGGACGTGGAACTGCTGATCGACCGGGTCCTGATCCTGCACGACGGATCGTTCCTCTGCAACCGGAGCCTTGCCGGCGTTTCCGCCAGCCTGCGCTTCACCCAGGAAGCGAGCCGGCCGGATCCGCACTCCGCGGGGCTACTGTACACTGAGCCGCACCTGGGCGGTCATGCCGCGGTCTGGGCCGAGTCCAACGCCGGAGACGGGCATCCGGACCTGGAGCTCCTGTTCAAGGCGGCCATCGGGAACCCCGCTGCCTTCAGCCGGCTCGCCCGGCAGGAGTAGCCGCGATGGAACCTTCATTTTCCCTCCGCAGGCTCTGGTTCCTCCTTCGCGCCGACTTCCTCGCCGAGCGGCGCGCGCAGCTTTGGTTCCTCGGACTCACGGCTGCCTCCCTGTTCCTGAACTCCCTGGTGCAAATGCTGTACGGATATGTGGATCTGTCGCTCAACCAGGAACTGTTCGGTTACGCCCTGTTCATCTGGGGAATCCTTGCAACCAGCCTGGCATTCCGCCAGCTCGACGACCGGGCTTCCAGGGAGGCGTATCTGCTCCTGCCCGCCTCGGCGCTGGAGAAGCTCCTTGCCCGCCTCCTGCCCGTCACCCTGGGATTCGCCATCGCGCTGCCCATCTACATCCTGGTCCTTTCCTTTCTGATGGAATCCTTCAACCAGGTCGTTTTCGGCACCAGCCGTCCGCTGTTCGATCCCTTCGACCCGGGCATCTGGAAGCTGTTCGGCTACTACCTCATCCTGCAGTCGCCCTTCTTTCTCGGCGCTGTCTGGTTTGGCCGGTTTTCCTTTATCCTGACGGCTCTCGCCCTCTTTGGGTTCCATATCGTGCTCGCCCTGCTCGTTCTGGCCACCGCCTGGCTTGCCGTCGGTACCCCGGGTTGGCAATTCGGGGAGGCGCCGGCGATTCACCCGGGATTGCATCTCGAGAATTTCGATGTCCTGGACTTCCTGTTCTACGGAATTGCAGACAACATCTTCGTGAACCTTCTGAACCCGGACTGGGACACCCAGGCAACCATCCTTCGCGTGGTGCTGGTCCTGCTCCCGCCCGTTCTGTGGTGGATCGCGTGGCTCCGGCTCAGGGAACTCCAGGCGGATGGAATTTAGTGACCCGAAAGGCATCTACCTGCAGATCGCCGACCGGGTCCGGGACCGGATTCTCGGGGGCGAGTGGAATGCGGGTGAGCGGATTCCCTCCGTCCGGGAGATGGCCGTCGAACTCGGCGTCAACCCGAACACGGTCGCCCGGAGCTACCAGGCGCTGGTGGAACGGAGCATCATCGTGAACCAGAGAGGCCGGGGGTACTTCGTCGGCCCGGATGCCGCCGACCGGATACTGGAGGAGATGAGACAGGCCTTCCTCCTCGAGGAGCTTCCGAGAATGGTCCGGACCATGCGGCTGCTCGGCATCGGCCCGGAGGAGATCGCCGCCCAGTTCACGTCCGCCGACGAAGACTGAACGAGAGGAAAGACCGATGGTACGAAAACCGAAACCCAGCCAGATCGCGTTGCTTGGAACGGTCGGCATACTGGCCGTGATCATCATCGCCCTGTTCATTTCGGCGATCACCGGTCGTGCCCACGTATCCATCCCGGGCGCGGCGGGGGTCCCGACCGAGGACGGACGAATCGCCCTGCACCCGGAGATCCGGAATTTCCGGGCAATCGGGCTCACCGGCAAGTGGCTGGCGACACTCAAACGGGGCGAGGACTGGCAGTTGGAACTCACCCATCCCCCGGGATTCGGTCACCTGCTGAGGTGGGAGCTTCATGCGGACCGGCTCGAACTCGATTTCGACCCGCCCCTCCAGAAGGATGCTGCAGAAATCTACGCCGTGGCCAGAATCACCCTGCCGGAACTCGGGGCGCTTTATCTCAAGGGCTACAACGGAGTGCACCTGGAGGGCTTTGACGGGAACCGGCTCATTCTCGGGATCAGGGGGTCCAACCTGGTCGTAGGAGACCGCGGTCACTACGACGCGCTGGACCTGACCATTGCCGGCAAGAACCTGGTCAACCTTGACAAGATCCGGATCCGGAACGCCGATGTCCATATCGCGGGCAACACCCGCGTCACCCTTTCCATGGACGGCGGGCAGCTGTCCGGTTTCCTCGCGGGAGCCGGGAGTCTCGACTACCGTGGGACGGTTTCATCGGAAACCGTCCGAGTCGCCGGGGTCGCCCGTATCCGGCGTCTCGATTGAAAACATCACACCGTTGCCTGTCATCCGGCCAATCCCGAACAGGCACCGGTCATCGGGTGGTTACGGGATGTTGGCGCGAATTCCTCTGCCGGGAAAGCCTCTTCACGCACGTCACCGAGGTTGTTTGGGAGTAACTCAGGTCCCGGGAAGGATTTACGTCTGATTCCCGGCTGAACTGGTACACTCCGGCCCCGGAACCGGCCCCGTCACCACCTCATGAACATCATCACCTGGAACGTCAATGGCATCCGCGCCGCGGAACGCAAGAAGGAACTGCAGAAACTGGTGCACGACCGGGAGCCCGATGTCCTGATGCTGCAGGAAACCAAGAGCAACCCCGATCAGCTCAGCCAGTACCTGAAGGCCAGCCCGGTCTACCGCCAGTACTATTCCAGCGCGGAAAAGGCCGGTTATGCCGGCACCGGGATCTGGATCCGGAATGCCCTCGCCGACAATCTTGAAGATATCGGATTCAGCACCGACTTGCCCGGCAACCCCAACGCCGACGAAGGCCGCATCTGCCACCTCACGTTCCTGCGGGACGGCGAGCCCTGGGATCTGCTGTCCATCTACTTCCCGAACGGCGGCAAGAGCGAGCAGGCCTGGCAGGAAAAACTGGTGTTCTACGACCGGGTCCACGAATTCATGAACACGCTCCGGAGCCGGGGGCACCTGGTGCTGGTGGGCGGCGACATGAATGTGGCCCACAACGAGATCGACCTTGCCCGCCCCAAGGAAAACGACGGAAAGATCGGCTTCCATCCGTCCGAGCGCGCCTGGATGGACCGTCTGCAGGATGACGGCTGGGCCGACGTCTGGCGGGCGCGCAATGCCGGTGTCACCGGGGTCTACTCCTGGTGGCACCTGATCAGCCGGGCACGGGAAAGGAACGTGGGCTGGAGGATCGACTACTTCCTCATGGATGCCCCGGAGGCATCAAGGAGGGTACGGTCAATTGACTACCTGATGGACCAGATGGGATCGGACCACTGCCCGGTGGCGGTCGAGATCGGGTAGTCCGGCGCAGTTCAGCCGCGAATCCGCGGCGTCACGAGATCCTTCAGCCGGCCGCCGACCATGCGCCCGGCAATGCCGACGGGATGGAAGGCATGCAGGGGAATGGGCCGGGATCGTTCGGCGGGGAGCCCGGTCCGGCCCTCGGCGATCCGCTCCGCCAGCAGCCTGCCCATCATCGTGGCCATGGCCACCCCCCGGCCGTTGTAGCCGAGCCCGGCATACACTCCCTCGTCGAGTTCCAGCAGCAGCGGGCGGTGATGGGTAGTCATCGCCACGTAGCCCCCCCAGTCGTATTCCCACCTGAAATCCCCGAGTACCGGGTAGAGCCGCAAGGCGGCCCTTCGCACCGCCCCGGTGTTCACGGACCCGGTGCGCCCGAACAACGTCCCGCGCCCGCCGAACACCATACGCCCCGCTTCGTCGATGCGATAGTAGACCGGCAATCCGGCATTATCGGAAACCGCGTTGCGGCCGGGTGTAATGCGGTCCGTCACGTCCGGTGGCAGCGGTTCGGTGGCGGAAATCAGGCTGGCGACGGGCACGATGTTTTCCCTGAGCCCCGGCCACAGGCGGTCGCTGTAGCCGTTGGTGGCGAACACCACGGATTCGCAGTCCACGGCGCCCCCGGACGTCCGGATGCGCCAGCCGACTCCCCGGCGCTCGACGCCCAAGGCAGCCGAATCGCCGTGGATCGTCACGCCCATGCCGAGGCAGGCCCCGGCGAGCCCCCGGGCATAGGACAGCGGCTGCACGCTGCCGCCCCGGCGGTCCAGCATGCCGCAGTCGTAGTGGTCCGTGCCGAGCATCCGCGCCATGCGCTCCCGGTCCAGGGTTTCGACCAGGGAGCCGGCCACCTGCCACTGGGATATCCAGTGCCCGATGTAGCTCTGTCCGGGCTCGCCGATGACGGCGAGTATGTAGCCGGGGCGGATCGCCTGGCAGTCGATGTCATAGCGGTCCACCAACTCGAAGACGAGATCGCAGGTCGCGTTGGCGATGCGGATCACGCCAGCCATGGCATCCGCCCCGTAATGCCGTCCCATGTCATCCGGCAGCACTTTCCAGCAGGGATTCACCTGTCCGCCGTTGCGCCCGGAGCAGCCCCAGCCCGGCTGGTTGCGGTCAATGACCACGCTTTCGACGCCCCGCTCCGCCAGGTGCAGCGCCGTGGAAAGGCCGGTATAGCCCGCCCCGACAATGCCCACGCGGGTTTCCGCGGAACCCGTCAGGGCCGGCAGCGGCGCCAGTGGGATGGCAGTGGCCCGCCAAAGACTGTCCGGCCAGTGGCAGGAGATGAGATCGGGATTCACTACCCACTCCCGGATTGGATGATGCGCCGAGTATACTGCCGAATAGAGGCTTCGGCATGATGCCCGCAACCGAATTATCCGGGATCAGGGAAGCGGGGAATTGGTCCCATTTAGCCCCGGAGTCTGGACCTACCGGCCCCGGCGGCACTGCGTGGTAACATGTTGAATCCCTGTACCCTTGAGTCCACCGTCCACAGTAGACGGTCCATGCCACTGGTACAAACACCCGACTACCACCCAATTACAACCACACGATACACCCAACTAATTCATCAGTAAATGAGGAAACACATGAACACACCGAAATTATTCAAGCAAACCTTCGCGGCCGCCGTTGCCGGCGCGGCGCTTTCCGCGTCCGTCCAGGCAGCCGACGAAGTCAACGTGGCGTTCTTCCTGGAATGGGCCACCCCGAACCAGGTGGCCAAGGTCGAAAAGGGCTATGACGACGCCCTGGGCGTACCGGTGAACTGGACCAACTTCGACGCGGGCACCCAGATGACCGAGGCGATGCTGGCCGGCGACATCGACATTTCCTACAGCCAGGGCCTGGCCCCCTTCATCAACGCGGTCAACGCCAACGCGCCCATCAAGCTGGTGGCCATTGCGGTGCAGTATCCCGCCAATGACTGCGTGGTACGCAACGGCGAAGGCATCGACAAATCCAACGCCACCGAGCTGGAAGGCAAGGCCGTGGCCGTGCCGCTGGCCACCATGGCGGACTACAGCTTCCGGATGATGATGCGTGCGCTGGACGTGGACGTTGACAGGGTCGACGTCATCGACCAGGTGCCTGCGGATGCCGCGGTCTCACTGGCCGACGGTGCGGTCTCCATGGCCTGTGGATTCGGCGCTGACTCCATGGCCAAGATGTACGAGGCCGGCGAGCCGCTGATGACCCTGGCAGACAAGGAGGCCGCGGGCATCATCAGCTTCGACGTGATTTCCGTCACCGAGCAGTTCGCCCAGGAAAACCCGGACATGGTGCGCACCTTCCTTGAGGTTACCGACCAGGCCAATGCCGATTTTGCTGCGGACCAGTCCAAGATCGACGTCATCGCCAAGGACGCGGGTCTGTCCGTTGAGTCGACTCAAAACCAGATGGCCGAGTTCTACTTCCCGTCCAATGCTGAACAGCTCGAGAAGTACTTCAACGATGGCGGACTTGCCAGCGTGGCCATTGAAGTCGTCGGCGGCGCGTTCGCAACTGCCGACAACCCCGCACTTGACGATTACAGTGCGGTCGTCGACACTTCTTTCCTCCAGTAGTAGTATCAACTGCGGGAATCCCCCCGGGGATTCCCGCAAAACACCCCGGCGGGGGAGCCCAGTTCCCCCGCTACCTCGGAGAGCATTATGAGTGATCTCATCGCAGACGAACTCAACATGGTGTTCACGACCCCGATGGGCGATACCACCGTGCATGCCCTCAAGGATGTCACCTTCACCCTGAAAAAAGGCGAGCTTCTGTCGGTTCTTGGGCCTTCAGGCTGCGGCAAGACCACCCTGCTCAACATCATCGCCGGCTTTCTCCATCCCACGGGAGGCAAGATCCTCCACGGGGACCACGAGATTCTGGGTCCCGGGGTGGACCGCGGCATGGTGTTCCAGCAGGGCGCGCTGTTCGAATGGCTCACCGTGGCGGACAACGTCAATTTCGGCCTCAGAATGAAGAATGCGGACCCGGCGGAAACCGCTGACAAGGTGGAGGAATGGCTCGACATCGTCGGGCTGCAGGGATTCGGCGACACGCCCACCTACCAGCTTTCCGGCGGCATGCAGCAACGGGTGGCGCTGGCGCGCTGCCTGATCAACGACCCCGACCTGATCCTCATGGACGAACCCCTGGGGGCCCTCGATGCCCTCACCCGGGAGAAGATGCAGTCCCTGGTGCTCAAGATCTGGAAGGAGACCGGCAAGACCATCATGATCATCACTCACAGCGTCGAGGAGGCGCTGCTCCTCGGCGAACGCCTGTTCGTCATGGCGCCCAGGCCCGGGCGCCTGCACAAGCAGTACCACCTCCCCTTCGCCGAGCTGGGGATCACGGGGGATGCGAGGGAGATCAAGAACCAGGATGATTTCGTCGAGACCCGGGAAGAAATCCTGAGCATGATCTGGAACATGGAAGAAGAGATCATGGGCCGCACCGAAGCCGCGTAGGAAGAGAGGGTACCGCCATGTTCGTCGCCATCATCTTCATCGCCCTGGCCGCCACCCTGGTATGGTCTGTGGTCTACGGGCGCAAGGTCATCCGGACCGAAAAGACCGACGCCGTTTTCGGCAACCCGGAGAAGGCCATGGGCGGCTGGCACTGGATGGTGATGGGTGTCGGCTCCGTTCTCCTTCTCTGGTACTGGTTTTCCTGGGACGCGGCCAGGGCCTTCTTTCCCGGGGCGGGCAACGAGCTCTGCCAGGTGGCCAAGCTTCACCGGGCCGCCAACCCGATACGGTCCACATTCCCCGTGGGCGACAACCGCCAGCTTCTCGGCACGGTACTGCTGGCCAGGGACTACGGTGAACTGGATTCCCTGGAAGCCCGCCTGGTCATCACCGATTTCGACGACGCCGACCGCGAGACCCTGTCCGGGATCATCGCCGACATGCGAAATGTCATGGCGGCGCACGCGGACTCAAGCTTCCTCGATTCCACGGTGTCCGACCGCATGGACGAGGTGGCCGCTCAGATCAACACGCTGGCGGACGACATGGCCCGGCCGGATTATCCCGGGCCCGCGGATCCCGCCACCCTGGAAGAAGCCCTTGCGCAGCCCGGCTGGGGCGAATCCAGCGTGGAGCTTCCGCCGCTGCCCATGACCGACCGGGGGCGCAAGTTCGACGCCGCCGGCCTGATTCTTGAGGTCATCGCCAAGGACTACCGCGACATCCGCAACCAGGGCCCTGAACTGGTAGCCCAGCTGCAGGACATCGAGGCCCGCATCAAGGGCTTCGAGGTGGATACCGACGCGGCGGCGGACGTCGTGGCTGACCGGGAGGACTTCGCCAAGGACCTCATGAAGATTCAGCGCAGGATCGACGACGGCCGGATTTTTCCGCCGGCGGTCAGCGACCGGGTGGAAGCGGCGCTGATCCGGCTCGACGATGTGCAGCGGGATCAGCAGGGCAGCCTGCGCTGGATCAATGCAATCGCCATGCCCGGCGGGGAAATCCTGGCGGGCAACAATGCCTGTTCCGAGCAGGGTTCCGGCCGCTGGCTTCCGAAGCCATCGGACACCCTGAGCACCTTCATCCGCATGGCCCATCCGGACGTGGGCTACAAGGGATTTCCGCTCCTGTGGTTCAAGATGAAGCCGGTGTCCGAGATGGTGGGATTCCTGATGCCGGACTGGATCGCGTCCCTGGTGCCGGGTGAGCATCCCCGTCACAACGAGGACGGCGTGGTCAGGAGCAACCTGAAGAGCAAGGTCTACAGCGTCGTCACCGGGAATTTCAGTTCCTTCTCCGTTCCCATTCCGGACGGCCATATCTGGGATTCCATCGTGCGCGTGCTGATGGGCCTCTTTTTCGGCATTATCCTTGGCGTCCCGCTGGGCCTCTTCATGGGCCTGTCCCGCTTCGCCAAGGGCTACTTCGACCCGCTGATCGAACTGTACCGGCCGGTCCCCCCACTGGCCTGGGCGCCGCTGATCCTCACCATCTTCGGCATCCAGGACGACGGCAAGATCTTTCTTCTTTTCATGGTGGCCTTCGCCATCATGGTCATCTCGGCGAGAACGGGGGCCACCGGAACCCAGTTGTCCAAGATCCACGCCGCCCATTCCCTGGGCGCTTCCAACCACCAGATCCTCCGCCAGGTCATACTGCCGAACTCCCTGCCGGAAATCCTCACGGGCATCCGCATCTCCATCGGCGTCTGCTGGGGCACCCTGGTCGCCGCGGAAATGCTCGCCGGAACCACCGGCATCGGCTTTGTCGAGAACGTGGCCCGCAAGCAGTCCGACTACGAGATCATCTGGATGACCATCATCGTCATGGGCGTGCTCGGCCTGATATTCGACATGCTCATGCGCTGGGTGATCATCAAGTCCATCCCCTGGAGAGGCAAGGGCTAGGCATTTTGGCCTGCCCGATTCGGACGCGTAGGCTTACGTGACCTCTTTCGCCAAGGCGCCGAAGGATTCGGGACACCGGCGACCGTGGCCGGCGTCGGCCTCCTTTCCTCGAGGCAGCATTCCATGAAGCGGCGCCCGCCGGGCGCAAGCTCCCACCCATTGGCCGCCACCCCGATCAGGCAGACGCCGTCCTCCATGCCAGCGTGACGGGGCGGCGTCATTGGCATTCCTGACTATAGAAAAAGCGGCCTCCGACAGGCCCGGAAATCCCGTTCCCGGCCATGGGAATTCCGCGGTTTTTCCCGAAAAAAACAACCCGGATATTTCCCCCCCGAACGGAACCTTCACCGGAAACCCCGGTCAGAACAGGTATGGAAAACAGGTAGTTAGCGCAGGCTCCCAGGAATGCGGGGGCCCCGGCGGGAAGGAAATTCCATGCGCGATAATTGTTAATTAGTGTCCGGCGGCAAACTCATAG
>VYFG01000132.1 GCA_009842505.1 Gammaproteobacteria bacterium | reverse complement strand
CCAGGGAGGCGGCGAAGGGAAGGGGCCGGAGCCGGGGGGATGTGATCGAGTGGCTCAAGGGGCTGGAGAACGTCGAACACCGCCGCTCCCGGTCGGCGGGCCATGCAGCCTACGACACGGACTGGATGTGGAAGGAACTGGGCATCCGCAAGCCCGGTTGACATGGTCAACATCGTTCCGGGCATATGCGGGATGTGGGGCGGGATGCCCGGGCGTGGATATTCATTGACATGGGATTCTCGAAATCCAGGAGTTGCGGGGTCGCGGTCGGCGATGATTCTCCCGGCTCCATCCAATTCCTCGACCCTGTGACAGTTTATCCGGCCGACCACAACCACCCCTGCAACCAGAGACAGCCCTCAATGTCCTGGCCAACCCTGGGCGGCTCGCTGCTGTCCCATGCGCGTTTCGTCAGGAAAATATCCAGTTCGGCGGTCTCGTTCTCGAATTCCATGACTCTGACCCTTGCCTTCCACCCGGATTGTCCGAGCCAGTCGTCAAAGGGGGTCACGTCGAGCACCGGGCCCCGGAACCGGTAGTCGTCACGATCCCAATCCGGGGCACGAAGAGGAAAAAACATGCTGCTGCCCTCCAGGTTGAGGCGCGTCGCCTGTTCCTTCGTCTGTCCGGCATGGGTCTGGGCCCAGATCGAGAACGGAGAGTCCGGGTCCATCTCCACCTCGTTGACTTCGGGCGCCCGGGCATCGTAGGCGATTCCCGCCAGGACGAACTCCCGCCGTTCGCCGGTCCCGTACCAGGCCCGGTTCCCGAGGAAATGACAGTCGTAGAAGGTAACCGGCGATTCGCCCCAGATCCCTTCGATCTGCGCTTCCGCTCCGCCGTCCCAGACATGGACTTTCCCGATCTCGATGCCGGCCTGTGCCCCGGAGCCTGCGAACGGGGATATGTTCATGAATTCGTTGGTGTCCGCTGTGATGCGAAACGGGACGACAAGGCCCTGGTGCCGGTTCGGCCAATAGAGACAGAAGCCTCTGGTCCAGTCCGCAGGAGTGTCACGTGGTCCGGTGAAGAAGCTGCTGTATGTATCCCTCAACACTGCATCCTGGAGGATTCCGGGCAGGCGGTCGAGTACCCCGTCCGCGCCATTTTCGAAAAACGGCTGCCAATGCGACCCGCAGTAGTGCTCCTGACCCTTGTCCTCCACGAACGTGTCGTCCGGCCAGGTTTTTTCGACTTTCACGCGAGTGAGGCAGCCTGCCCGACAAGGTCGGTTTGCTCCTGGTGTCCCGGCCAATCCGCCTCGGAAAAAAGCCTGGCGATGGCTTCCGCAGGGACGTTGCCCAGCTCCTTCGGCTCCAGCTTGTGCAGCCCGCCGCCATAGACCCGGCCTTCCCCGAGCATGTCCTGGGTGGGGATTTCATTCAGGAATTTCCACACCTGCCGGTTCAGTTCAGGTCGCGCCTTGAGAGCCTGCTCAAGTGGCGCGGACGGGTACAGCATCAGATACACGTTGGCGGCCGTCGCACGGGAATGATTGAGTATGAAACGGAACGGCCGCCCGGTCCTGGTGTCGCTGCGGCCGAGATAGGTGCAGACGAACGGCGCCGGTGGCCGGTTTTCCTGGGTGTACCACCGCTTGCGGTGGCGGCAGATATAGCGGTCCGCGATTCCATTCTCCTTGCCTTCCGCAAGGTACGCCCACAGTTCGGGGAACCGCTCCCTGATTTCCTCTTCGCCCCACGGCGGGTCCAGCAGGAAAAGGCGGCGCTCCAGCACCGGGTTGCCCCTGCGGTCACCCCTTACCTCGTCCTCGGTGAGATAGCGCGGGCTCGGCAGGATCGGCTTGAATGCCTCCATCGGAAGTCCGCGCCGGGCGATCTCCTGTTCATCAAGTATGAAGTAGCGGTTGTTTCCGGTGGCCAGGCCACGCTTGATCCGGAAGAAGTTGCCGAGTACCGGCCCATCGGCCGACCGGGGCCTGTCCATTGCCGGATACCTGGTCCATTTCGGGTCGTGGCGCAGGGTCCGGGCCGGCACCCGCCGTTCCAGCTTCGGTTCCTCCAATGTGCCGCCGTAGCTGAACAGCACCTCATGGTCCTTGCCGGGAGGCTGGTTGCGGAACCATACCACCGCCGACGAGACCAGGGCGTCACTGAACTGCACGTCGTTTGGGTCGAACCGGTGAATGTGCAGGAGCGTCACCCTGTCCAGCAGGTAGCGCTTTACCGACCTGCCGTAATTCACGTCCATGAACTCGCTCGGGATCAGCCAGCCCGCCAGTCCGCCTTCGGCCATCCATGCGTGGCTGAGGCCCAGGAAATAGCAGTAAAGCCCCGCAAGTCCGGTGATCTCCATCCCGCAGGAGTCCAGCGTCATTTGCTTCAACCGCGTTTTCTCCCCATTTACGATATGGTGATGACGGACATAGGGCGGATTGCAGACGACGAGATTGAATTTATCGCCGGATCCGGGCGGCTCCGACCGGGTAAAGTCCTCCAGGCGGATGTCGAGACCGGTGTTTCTCCACAGGGTTTTCGCCGGCCGGCCGTAATGCGGGTCGATCTCGTAGCCTACGGCGGCGCGAATGCGGGACCGGGGAAACACGCCCAGCAATGCGGAATAGAAGGAACCGGTGCCAAAGGCGGGGTCGATGAACCTTACGTCCACGTTCGGTCCCAGTGTCCTCAGGGCATAACGCTGTATGTCCGCGGCCAGGCCGGCTGGCGTGGCGAACTGGCCCATGCGGTTCCGCACCGCCGTATCCCGGCCCGCGTCCAGGTCGCGCTGCAGGGCGGCCCGCCGGGCTTCCAGGGTGGCAACCGCTTCCGTATCCATCTACAGCCCGAACTCCGCGAGGTCTCCGATGCGGTGCTCCCAGACCCAGTCGATCCCCTCCGCCGCCTCGTAACCGAGATAACCGCTGTCGAAATATCCGCACAGGAACAGCACGAAGCGCACCCCGTCCCCATGGGTGCGACGCAGCTGGCCCATTTTCGCGGCTTCCTCCTTGCGCCGCTTGTTGACGTTCGTGTAGTCACCCGCGGATTTTGCCTCGATGAGCAGGGGCAGTTCACCGGTCCCGGAACGCCTGGGCATGACCACGGCGTCCACCGGGATGTTGACGGTCCTGCCGGTTTCTTCCTGGGCGGCCGGAACGTTGAGGCGGAAGGAGTATGTCCCGGGGGGCATTCCGTCATATTGCGTGCCCTCCCCAGCCGGAAGGTGCTCGTACCCCAACGCATCCAGCCATTCGCCGATCGCTTCGAGCTGACGCTTTTCCTGGGCGTTGCGGATAATGGGGTTGGCAACCGACCCGCACAAACGGTCGGCCACGATCGTCGCGGCCCGGTACAGTTCGAGTTCCGACGGACCTTCGCGCCGCCCCAGCCAGACGAAAACATCCACATCCGCCATCTCCCTGATGACGTTCCCGATCCGGCGAAGACCCCTGTCCAGATCTTGCGGCGGCATTCGCGGTGGCACCCTGTTGTCCTTCTCCATCGACTTGACCAGGTTCGGCGAGACCCCGGCAAGGCCGATCAGCCGATCCACGGCCAGGGGGGGACAGGTGGACATCCGCAAGGCAGGCAGGACCGAGGGCTTCGTCTTCAGCAGGTCCGGCCCTATGACGGTCAGGTTGCCGGTTGCCTCCAGCGTCGCTTCGACTTCTTCCGTGGTTCTTGCCCGCGTCGTCCGGTATGCCTGCGGAGCAAAATGCATGAACCAGTCGTTGTACATGTCCACCGACTGCGCGATATCCTGCTTCCACCGATCCGGTTTGTCCCTGTTGGCAGCCATCAGTCGGTGTCTTCCGTTCCCGCGAACCAGTGCAAATGATCGCCCGGATGGAGCCACGCTGGGACCACCGATGGAGCCACTCCACGATCCCGAGTGCCGTTGGGGGAGGCGCAGGAGGGAATTGAGAGGGGCTGCGGTTGACTGTCCCTTTCCACCTTGCGTGCGATGCCAGTTGCCGAAACAGGAAGGCATTCCGGTATCAAATGACAGAATTTCCCGATGGAGGCGCCCGATTCTTCGAAATGGATGGGGGTTTTCCAGGGGTCGCCTGTCCATGGCTTGGATAATTCGGGGATTTTTCCGGGGACATGGCATCGCCATCCCTGTCCAGGGAACAGTTCGGGAGCCTGCTCTGTTATTCCATTCAGAAAGATTCGATCACTGTCGAGTGTCAACAAGTGACCGGGTTGGGGACAATCGCAGAACAAACCCGGCGGAGTTCTTCGGGGATTTGGCTCTGATGAATGGATGAATGTATCTGCCATGCTTCCGGGTTGTGGTCCAGACAGCCGAATGGTGGAGTCTTTCTGAGCAGGATTGTAAGCGATTCCATGGCTGTTTCGGACGACGAAATCGACTCCAGGAGCCGGAGCGCATGGCTTGCGAGCCCATACCAGTCTGTGTCAGCGCATTGCCGGTGGCAACCGACAATCATTCCAGGCGCGGATGGCCACCAGGAATGGGAAACTCGATGGCCACTTTGCCCATTGATGATGGCTTTGGAGTTGACCAACCGGGCCCCTGTAGCAACCCAAAAGCTGAAATTTCGCTCCGGTTTCCACGAAACCGGGAGCCGAACCGGTCCACGATGCCCTGATTCCCCCGGATGCCGGCCTGACGTCATTTCGGGCCATCATCGGTGAGCGCACCCCTGCGCGACACCAATCCGGTATCCCCTCGCAACACGCCGCATTACGCGTAGGACTCCAGCTAGACCCCGGCGTATGCCATTGAAATACGCCGTTTTCGGAACCCCCAT
>VYFG01000133.1 GCA_009842505.1 Gammaproteobacteria bacterium | reverse complement strand
GCGGGGGCCGGGATCGGGACGGCCCAGGCGACGGGGACGATCGAGGACGACGACGGTGCGCCGACGACGCTGACGCTGACGGTGGACACGGACACGGGGACGCAGGGGGTCCAGGACTCCCTGGCGGAGAACGGGGGGGCTAGGACGGTCCGGGTGACGGCGACGCTGGGCGGGGAGACGACCTTCGGCGGTCCGAAGACGGTGACGGTGGAGGTGGGCAAGGCGTCGGACAGTGCGACGGAGGGGACGGACTATGGCGATGTGGGCCAGCGTAGCATCACGATCCCGGCGGGATCGTCGAGCGCCCACGTGGATTTCACGCTGACGCCGACGGACGACTCGCTGCATGAGGGGAACGAGGAGATCAGCGTGACGGGGACGCTGTCGGGTGTGACGGTGACGGACGCCGTGATCACCCTGACCGACGACGACGGGGCGGTTGTCATCACCAGACTGAGGATCGTGCCGACGGTAGGGTGGGGTCCGGCGGAGGAAACGGTGCTGCCGCTCCACACCCAGTGGAACGTCGTTTACGACGAGGTCCCGGAGGGTGAGTCCGGCACCTTCGTGTTGTATGTGAACCCGGCGCCGAAGCAGGACCTGGACGTCACGTTCGACGTGACGGACTTCGGCGGATTCCTGCCGTCGGGCGGCGCCGGACGTCGGACGGTGACGATCCCGGCGGGTGAGACGACCAGGACCGTCATGGTGCCCACCGAGGACGACGAGGTGGTGGAAACGTACTGGCCGGACAGCAGGGGTCATGTGGATCTGGACCTGGCGGCGGGTCCGGGTTATCGGCTCGCGCACCCGTCCGGAGACCAGGATTTGTGGGGCCGTAGGAATGCGGTCCTGTTCGTGCGGGACAATGACGCCGAGCCGGAAGTGACGGTGTCCTTCCACTCGCGCGATGCAACCGTCGAAGAGGGCGGGAACGCTCACCGGCTGTCGCTGGAGGCGGAGCCCCGGTCCCAGCTGCTCGGTCCCTACTGGATCGATTTCCACCTGTCGGGCACCGCGACCCCGGGCGTGGACTACGAACTGGCCAGGGATCCAAGGAGGAGCACCGACCCGCCGCTCGAGTGGACCGGCAACCAGCGCAGGGTGTGGATGAACAACCCCGCTTACGCGCCGTCGATGATGGTGACGATCTTCGACGACGGCATCGACGACGACGGCGAGACCATCGTGGTGACGCTTCAGGCCGGCGCGGGGTATGACGTCGGCGAACCGACGACCGTGACGTTGACCATAGGAAACACCGGCCCTGGGGTCGTCGTGACGCCGGGTGCGCTGACGATGGCCGAGGAGGAGACGGCCAGCTACACGGTGCGGCTGAATTCTCGCCCAACGAATGCGGTCACCGTGAATATCGCCGGCCATGCCGGCACGGATCTGACACTGGACAAGAAGTCCCTGACGTTCGGAACCACGGATTGGGACGAGCCGCAGACGGTGACGGTGTTCGCCGGCCGGGACGATGACAACGAAGAAGATACCGCCACACTTGTGCACGTGGCGTCGGGTGGCGGCTACGGATCGGTGGCCACGGCCAACGTGACCGTCACCGTCACGGAGAGCGACCGGCCGGGGCTCATGGTCACGCCGGCGGCGCTGGCCGTGCCCGAGGGAGGCGAGGCGAGCTACACGGTGTCGCTGGCGACGCAGCCGACGGACACGGTGGCCGTGCATATCGTCGGCCATGGGGGCACGGATCTGACGCTGGACAGGGAAACCCTGACGTTCGGAACGACGGACTGGAACGATCCGCAGACGGTGACGGTGTCCGCAGGACAGGACGATGACTCCTCTGACGACACGGTGACGCTCGCGCTCTCCGCCATGGGCGCGGACTATGAATCCGCGACGGCCGCCATTCGGATAACGGTGACGGACGACGACGAGGCGGCGCTGGTGCTGTCTTCGGCGACGCTGAGCGTCCCCGAGGGGGGTGAGTCGAGCTACACGGTGGCGCTGGCGACACGGCCAACGGACACGGTGATCGTGGGCATCGGTGGCCATGCCGGCACGGATCTCAAGCTGGACAAGGAATCCCTGACGTTCGGAACGACGGACTGGAACGAACCACAGGCGGTGACGGTATCCGCGGGGCAGGACGCCGATGTGGACGGGGACACGGCGACGCTGGTGCACACCGCCTCGGGTGCGGGCTACGATTCGGCGACGGCGGAAATTCGGATAACGGTGACCGAGGACGATGGCCTGGCGTTGCTGCTCTCCAGGACGGCCCTGGCGATGACCGAGGGCGCGGGGACGGGCTACGAGGTATCGCTCGCGACGCGACCAACCGGCCCGGTCAACGTCGAGATCACGGGCCACGCGGAGACGGACCTGGCGCTGGACCGGACGGCGCTGACGTTCACGCCGTCGGATTGGGACAGGGCGCAGACTGTGGCCGTGTCCGCGCAGCGTGACGAAGACGAGGACGAGGACATGGCGACGCTTGTGCACACCGCCTCGGGCGGCGGCTACGACTCGGTCTCGGCGGAACTGCCGGTGACGGTGCGCGACGGCATCAAGGTCTCCCTGGCCGTTGGGGAGGCGGTGGAAGGGAACTTCATGGAGGTCACGGTGAGTCTGTCGTCTCCTTCGCCAGGGGACGTGGAGGTGCATTGGCTCACGCACCCGGGCGGCGGAGATGCGCATGCGGGTCCGGTGGACGATCCGATAGACTTCCGGATGGAGTCGGGCCGCCTGCGCTTCGCCGAGGGCGAGACGGAGATCAAGCTTCAGGTATGGATCGTTGAGGACGGCATCGACGATCCGCACGAGCAGTTCACCGTGCAACTGAGGGATCCGGAGGGCGCGGTCCTTGCCGATCCGGTGACGTCGATGCCGTCGCTGGCCCAGCCCGACGTGATCCTGGAGCTGGAGCAGGAGATCGCCTATGTGGTGGTGACGATCCTGCAGTCGGAGCCTGCGCCGAATCCGGTGGAGGTATGGCTTGAGGCGTCCCCGCCGATCCTCGAGGAAGGAGGGCGTACGATGGTGCGGGCACGGCTGGCGGAGCCGTTGTCCGAAACGGTGCGTATCCCGCTGGTATGGTCGGAGGGTACCGCTGAGTCAGACGACTACACGGGACCGAGCGGATTGACGATCTACGCGGGGAGGGTGTCAGGGACCGTGGTGCTCACCGCGTCGGAGGATGCCGATCTGGACGACGAGACGCTCGGTGTTTCGTTCGGGGAGTTGCCGGGCTGGGTCGTGGCGAGGGCCACGGACCCGGTGGAGATTCGGATACTGGATGACGATGGTGCGGGGGAGGGCTATGCCGGGCTGATGGTGTCGGTTGCGGACGCGACGGCCAGCGAGGGCGAGGAGGACCTGCGTTTCCCGGTGACGCTCAACCAGCCGGCGCCCGGCCCGGTGACGGTATATGCTCGGATCGATCCGAACGCCGGCACGGCGCGGCGCGGTGAGGATTACATCGACACGACCGGGCAGGTGCGTTTCGAGGCGGGAGACCGGCTGAAGTTCGTGACGGTGCTTGTCAAGGACGATCTGATCGACGAGGGCGAGGAGACGTTGTTCCTGGAATTGGACGACGCGGACCCGGATGGCGTCGGGATCGCCCGCGCACGCGCCATGGGCAAGATCAGGAACACCGACCCGATGCCGTCGGCATGGCTGTCGCGGTTCGGGCGCACGGTGGCGGAGCAGGCGCTGGACGGTATCGCGGGGCGCATGGGGGCGGATCGGACGCCGGGTACGGAAGTCGCGTTCGCCGGCAGCGGGCTGGACTTCGGCCCCGGGGCACGGGCCGGTACGGCGAACGACGCCCCTGCGGGCCCCGACGAACTGGACCTTGCCGGTCATGAAGCAAATGACGGCAATCACGGAAATGAATTCGAAGGAATCCGTTGGCAGACCGTGACCCTACGTGAAGTGCTGCTGGGGTCGAACTTCACGGCGACGGCGGAGAGGGACGGCCCGGGCGGGAGCCTGGCCTTCTGGGGCCGGACGGCGCAGGGCAGTTTCGACGGGGTGGAACAGGTCGGCGGCGGCGACATCACCCTAGACGGCACGGTGACCACCGCCATGCTGGGGACCGACTACGCCCGGGATGGCTGGCTGGCGGGGCTTGCGCTGATGCAGAGCTCGTCAGAAGGCGGTTATGCCGGAGAGTACCGCAATCCCTGTCCCTCGCAGGATAGTGCAGTCCAGGTGAGGTGTGGTGGAGCGAGCCGGGCGGGCGACGGCGATGTGGAAGCGTCGCTGACGGCGCTAGTCCCCTATGCTTCGATTCAGGCGACTGGAGGCATGAGGATTTGGGGAGCGCTGGGCTACGGCACTGGAGAGGTGGTTGTCAAGCCATCCATGGGCGGCTCCCTCGGGTCGGGCTTGTCCTGGACCATGGCTTCACTCGGGTTCCGGAGTGACCTGTTCGAGCCCGGGAAAGAGGGCAAGGGGCTTGGACTGGCCATGACCTCGGACGCGCTGTGGGTGCGGACATCATCGGACAGGCCGCGCGAATTCGCGGCGTCGGAATCGGACGTGACGCGCCTGCGCCTGGGTCTGGAGGGCAGATGGAAAATGGAACTTGGAAAGGGTCATCTGACGCCAAGGCTGGAACTTGGAGCCCGCCATGACGGCGGGGACGCGGAGACGGGCACGGGCATCGAGGCCGGGGCCGGCCTGTCCTGGACGGATCCCAGCCTGGGTCTTGAACTTGAAATATCCGGGCGGACCCTGGTGTCCCACGAGGACGACGACTTGAGGGACCGGGGTTTCTCGGCTTCAGTCGCTTACGACCCGGATCCTTCCAGCGGGCTTGGCCCGTCGCTGCATCTGAGGCAGGAAAGGGGCGGGCAGTCGAGTGGAGGGCTGGATGCGCTGTTCACGTCGACGCCCCTGGAGGACCGGGGCACCGGCAACGGAACCGGAGGAACCTGGGGGATGGAGGCGGCTTGGGGCCTGCCCGTTCTGGGTGGGCGCTTCACCGGGAGCCCCCATGCCGGTTTCGGCTATTCCGAGAATTCCCGGGAGTGGACCTTCGGCTGGCGCGTGGCGCCGGAGTCGTCGGGTGCGCGGGACGTGTCCTTCGGGCTGAAGGCGGTCCGGCAGGAGAGCCGCGGGGAGGCCCCTCGGCATGCGATTGGACTCGAGATGTCCCTGCGCTGGTGAGGTGGCAACTGGCATTGACCTTCTGTTGCTTGAGCATTCGTGTTGAAATGGTGTTGAACAGAGAGAATCCGAGTTGAAATACATTCTCTCTTTAGCATCAGATGAAATATATTAAATTCATTTATAACAATCGGTTAGAGACATTTTTTTCGAAGGAATCTGTTTGCTAATCTGGGTCAGGAAATAAAATCCACGATCGCGCCAAGATCCCGGAAGGTATCCAGGGCGCGCAGGGTGTTGTTCTCGACATCGCGGTCGATTTCCATGAACCCGAGATCCATGGACCAGGCGATCCGCCAGCCTTCAAGGCTTTCCGGGACACCTTCCGTATCCAGCCTGACCCGGCTGCGGAGCGTGGAGATGTCCTGGTTATGCGGACCGGAGATGACGTTCTGCATCAGCGCGGCATCCGCCACCGAGCGGGTCATGGGGCCGGAATGGCTGTAGAAATCCAGGTTGAAGACCGGCACCTCGGGGTTGCGCCCGTAGGGCGGCTTGTAGCCCACGATGCCGCACTGCGCCGCAGGTATCCGGATGGAGCCGCCGATATCCGTGCCGGTTCCGAGGATGGCCATGCCGGCCGCCAGCGCGGCGCCCGTTCCGCCGGACGATCCGCCCGGCGTCAGGTCCAGGTCCCAGGGATTGCGGGTCACGCCGAAAAGCCGGGAATGGCAGGAACCGAGCAGGCAGAACTCCGGGGTGGCGGTCTTGGCAACGGGTATGCTGCCCGCACGCAGCAGGCGGTCGATGATGACGTCGGAATCGTCGTCCACGCGGTCCCGGAATACCAGGGAGGACGAGGTGCGCCGGGCTCCCTTGAGGCGCAACTCATCCTTGACGGCAAGAGGCAGACCCTCCAGCTTGCGCGGGCGGCCCCCCAGGTAGCGTTTCTCGGCCACGGATGCCGCCTCTAGCGCCTGTTCGTAGAATGTGTCCGTGAATGCGTTGATCCCGGGCTGCATGGATTCCGCCCGCCTGATCACTGCCTGCATCAGTTCCACCGGAGACAGATCGCCGCTTCTGAAGAGGGCCAGGGCCTCGACACCGGTCAGATAGCACAGGTCGGTGTCGCTCATTCGTTCAGCACCTCCCAGATTTCGGGCCGGAATTTCCGTATCTCGTCATCGCTCAGCCCTTCCAGGGAGTGGGGAAACTTGATCCATCGCCCGGTTTCGTGCAGGTAGTAGTCTGGTGCCCTGCCGACCAGGTTGCGCGAAGGCTTGTACCAGGGAACGGCGACGCGGATGTCGCGCGGCGTGTTCAGCCGTGCCTTCCGCCGCAGCTTGTCGATGACCTCCTGTATGGTCAGGCCCGTGTCGAAGACATCGTCCACCAGGAGCAACCCGTCCTCGGCGTTGACCCGATCCACGAGATAGCGGAGACCGTGGACACGCACGGAGTGTCCCCGCCGGTCGATGGACTGGTCGTAGGATGAGGTGCGTATCGCGATATGGTCGGTTTCGATCCCGGCCCAGGACAGTACCTCCTGCACCGCGATGCCGATCGGCGTCCCGCCGCGCCAGATGCCGACCATGAAGTTGGGCCTGAAGCCGCTGTTGACCACCATGGCGCCGAGTCGCATGGCATCGTCCAGCAGATCCTGGGCGTTCAGGTAGAGTTTATCGGTCATGCTACAATTCTAGCCCATGAATCCGTCCCGGACTGCCGAAAAAATCTACATCGAGGAGCAGGCCCTGATTCTGGACGGATTCCGGCTCGGACGCCGGGTGTATTCCAGCGGGTTCCGCCCGGATTTCATCGTGGGAATCTGGCGCGGGGGCAGTGTGGCCGGCATCGTGGTACAGGAATGCCTGCAGTACCTGGGCGTGGAAACCGACCATATCGCCATCCGGACATCCTACCGGGGCATGCAGGACTATCCTGACATGATCCGGAACTCCGATCGCATCCGGGTCCATGGACTGGAATACCTCGAGGACCGCCTGGAGGCCGAGCATCGGCTGCTTCTGGTGGACGACGTCTTCAGCAGCGGCCACAGTGTCCAGGCGGTGAAGGAGAAGCTGCGCCGCAAACTGCGCCAGAATACGCCGGAGGACATTCGGGTGGCCGCGGTCTGGTACCGGCCGGTTGCAGGTCGCCCGGCGCCGGACTACTTCGTCAACGAAACCGACCGCTGGCTGGTGCTGCCCTACGAACTGTCCGGCCTCAGCCTGGCGGAAATCCGTGTCCACAAGGCCTGGGCGGCGCCCGTCCTGGAATCCATCGCTGCGCCTGATTCATGACGGCGCGGGGGGTTCCACCATGGAGGTGATGCAGCGCTCCGCGTCACCCTGATCGGTTCTCGCCCTGAGGAGCGCCGCCGCAGCCCGCGTCAGGTCAAGGTCAAGGCCAAGGCCGGTTGCGGTGGTATCGGCGCCATCAAGGTCCTTCAGCATGGTTTCGATCTTGGCGGACACCGGCGATTCCACTCCGTCGGCCATGCGCTGCCCGAAGATCCGGAACGGCAGCGAATCCGCGAATCCCCCCGCCAGCGCGTCGGGCAGCAGTGCGGCGTCCACGCCGGCGGCCCGGGCAAGCCGGAAGGCTTCCCCGATGGCGGTGACGTTGCAGCCCACGATGATCTGGTTGCACAACTTGGCGGTCTGTCCGGCGCCGCTCGGGCCCATGTGGGTGACACGCTTCGACAGTGGCGCCAGCACCTCCCTGGCGCGCTCCAGCGCCTCGGGGTCTCCGCCCGCCATGATGACCAGGTCACCCGTCTCCGCCCCGGGGACGCCGCCGGACACCGGCGCGTCGATCCAGCTGGCGCCGGCGTCTTCGGCTACCCTTGACGCCAGGGCGCGGGTGGTTTCCGGGGAGATGCTCGACAGATCCACCACGATGCTGCCGGGGCCAAGCGCGGCGAGGAAGTCATCGGCCCCGGCCACGGACTCCACGGCCCGGGTATTGGCGAGGGACAGCAGGATCGCATCCGACTCCCGGGCCAACTCTGCGGGCGAGGCGCAGGGCACCGCCCCTGCGGCGACTACTTCCGCAACCTTGTCCGGGCTGCGGTTCCATACCCGCACCCCGTAGTTGGCGAGCAGAAGCCGCAGGACCATGGGCCGGCCCATCAGCCCGATGCCGATAAACCCGATTCGGGGATGCCTGTTCTGGTACATGGATGGTGTTCGCTGGGGGAAAACGGGCATTATAGCGATCCGGCACGAAATCGCATGACCGCGCGCCTGTCGACCTTGGGTTCGATATCGGCGTAATATTCCGGCTACCTCTCCCGACCATCCGGATTTTGATGCTGACCACAAGCGAGCAGATACTGGAACAGCTCATCGCATTTCCCACCGTGAGCCAGGACAGCAACCTGGCGCTGATCGGGTTTGTCAGGGACTACCTCCACGAGCACGGCATCGAATCCGTGCTGATCCACAACGACGACGGCGACAAGGCCAACCTGTACGCACGGATCGGCCCTGACGGAGACGGCGGCGTGATGCTTTCCGGGCATACCGATGTCGTGCCCGTCGACGGCCAGGACTGGACCCGGGATGCGTTCCGGATGACCCTGGAATCGGGGCGTCTCTACGGTCGCGGCACCGCAGACATGAAAGGATTCCTGGCCTGTGTCCTTGCCCTGGTGCCCAGTGCGGCCAGCCGTTCCCTGGCAGTCCCCCTGCACCTTGCCTTTTCCTACGACGAGGAAGTCGGCTGCATCGGTGTGCGGCGAATGCTCGACATGCTGGAGTCGGTGAAGGAGCGCCCGGATCTCTGCATCGTCGGGGAGCCGACGGAGATGCAGGTCGGGATCGCCCACAAGGGCAAGCTGGCCGCGACCTGCATCTGCCGCGGCGTGGAGGCCCACTCCGCGCTGCCGGACCGGGGTCTGAACGCCATCTATCTCGCCGCGGAGATGATCCAGGCACTGCGGGACATCCAGGAGAGCGTCAGGACCCGCAGCCCCCACGACCACCACTACAGTGTCCCCTGGACAACCATCCAGGTGGGCACCATCCGGGGAGGAACCGCCCTCAATATCATTCCCGGGGAATGCCGGTTCGCCCTGGAGATCCGCAATACCCAGCATGATGACCCGGAAGCGCTGCTGTCACGGATCGAGGAGGCTGCAGACGAAATCGTATCCCCTCACCGTGGGGATTTTTCCACTGCGGCCATCGACATCACAGTCACCAACCGGTATCCCGCACTGGACACCCGTCCCGAGGAGGAGGTCGTCAGGCGGGTCCAGGACCTGATGGACACCGAGGACTTCATCAAGCTGGCTTTCGGTACCGAGGGCGGACTGTTCCAGCAGCGGCTCGGGCTGGCCACCGTGATCTGCGGGCCCGGCTCCATGGACCAGGGCCACAAGCCCGACGAGTTCGTCGCCCGCAGCGAACTGGCGCGCTGCGACGTGTTTCTCGGCAAACTGCTGGACCAGATCAGCGCGCAATGAGCCTTAAGCGAAGGGACGTCCTGCCGGAACCGGAACTGCCGTCCGGCGGCGAAGTGCTGGCGGAAGGAGCTGCCTTGGCCGGGGACTGGCGCGTGGAAGGGTCCGCGTTCCTGGACTATTACCGGGTCCCGGACGAGATGACGTACAAGCGGCAATGCATGGAAAGCGGGCGCATCATGCAGCATGCCCACATGGGCTTCCGGGACCGGGAAAAGAGCAGGCGGGCGTTCGTCCGGATCCACGGCCAGGTGGCCGCGCGGGGCGGACGGGTCGACCGTTTCGGCCTTTGTCTTGACTGGTCCATGGGGTTTCCGCGCGCTGAGCGCGGGGAGCGGCTGCAGGGCACCGGACTCATACTGGACGGTCCCGAGGCGTTTGCGGACGTCGCCAACGCCGCTCCCGTTGCCACCCATTTCGGCGATTTCATGCTGGGATTTCCGGCGGCACTGGAGAACACCTGTGCCGCCCTGGCGGCGGGCAGCACGGTCATCGGCAACCTGGGCCAGTACTTCACCTTCCGGCTGCCGGACTGGCAGGACGACATCGCCGCCACTCGCTCGACCCTTGCTGCCATCGGCCTCATGGCGGCCCAGCCGGTGACGGTGATGGTCCATTCGAATCTGGACGACGGCTTTGCCGCGGTATTCGAGGACCTTTCCTGCGCCCTTGGCGCCGCGCTCATCGAGCGTCATATCGTCGAGAACCTGGCCGGCGGCACGATCACCCACTGCTTCGGCCATCATTGCACGACACCGGTTCTGCGACTTGCCTTCCAGCGCGCCCTGGCCCGGCTGAGTCCGAACCCGGGCAGCATGATCTACGGCAATACCACCGCCTACGACGGCACTCCCGCGGAGAACTACGCCGGCCTCGGCAGCTACCTGATGCTGGACATTGCAGGGCAGATGACCCGGCCGAGCGGCCATGCCGTCAACCCCGTGCCGGTCACGGAAAACGAGCGTATTCCCGAAATCGGCGAGATCATCGACGCCCAGTGCTTCGCCCGCCGGCAGGCGGAACTCGCGGAAGGCTACCTCGATGTGATCGATTTCGCCGGGGTGGATTCCATGGCGGCGCGGATGGAGGAGGCCGCGAGGCGGTTCCATTACGATACGATCGAGGGTCTGGCGGCGGCAGGATTCGACACCGAGGATGCGTTCGAGATGCTGCTGGCGATCCGCCGCATCGGGGGGCGCAGGCTGGAGCAGCTTTTCGGGCCGGGAGAAATGGACCTGGAAGCCCGGTGCCGCCGGCCCGTTGTGCGGTCCGATACCGTGCGCGAACTCGAACACCAGGTCGGGATGCACCTGTCCCTCATGGATGCGTCGGCGTGTTCACGCATCCGGGAACGGGCCCTCACCGTGCTGACGGCCAGTACCGATGTCCACGAGCACGGCAAACGCCTGATCGAGGGGGTCCTTGACGGGCTCGGCGTAAGCGTGGTGGACGGCGGCGTTTCCGCAGAGCCGGGCGACCTTGCCCGGCTGGCGGAGACCCGGGATTGCGCCGGTATCGCCCTTAGCACCTACAACGGTGTGGCCCTGACCTATTTCTGCCGGCTGCGTGACGAGCTTGCCGAGCGGGGGTTGGCGATTCCCGTCATGATGGGGGGACAGCTCAGCGAAATTCCCGAGGATTCCGGGGATTCGCTGCCGGTGGATGTCGGTGACCGGCTGACCAGCGAAGGCGCGATCCCCTGCAGGAGTGTCAAGGACATGCTGCCGGTACTGATGGAATTGGCACCCGGCCGGGAACGGGCATCCCGTCCCTAGGACAGGGATATCCTCCATCGAATCGGCCCGGTATCACCGTTGAAGAACCGGGTTCCACCGACTCCGGGAATTTCCCACCACTGAGGTTGTCTCCACCACGGCTCGGCCGTTCCGTTGGCGTGGCGAAGTCTGGCGGACCTTGCCGTTGCTCCGCCACGAAATCCATGACGACCACGGAAGAATTTGGCACGCCGCCCTGGCGGGAGGGCGTTCCCGGGAGGCGTTCCCGTTGTCTGTGCCATTGTGCTGGGTTAGTCTCCGAACCTGTTGAAACTCCACCCTTGCCACATGTCCCTGACCGTAGGATTTCTCGGAACCGGCCGTATCGCCGCTCCCATGGTGCGGTCCCTGAATCGCAGGCTTCCGGACTGCGCCATCCGGATCAGCGTGCGAAACCGCAAGTTTTCAGGGCGACTTTCCGCCTTGCCGGGGGTCACGGTTATGGACAACCAGGACGTGGTCGACCGGAGCGAAATCGTGTTCCTCTGCCTGCTTGCGGATGTTGCGCGGTCGGAACTGCCCGGTCTCGATTTCCGCGAAGGTCAGAAGATCATTTCCGTCATGGCAGATATCAGCCTTGCCGAGATCGGGAACCTGGTCCTGCCCGCCACGGACCCCGTGGTTACGGTGCCGCTCCCGTTCATCGAAACCGGGGGCTGCCCGCTGCCGGTCTTTCCCGACGGGGAGGTGCTGCACACGCTGTTCGGGAACGAAAACGAGGTGATCCTGGTAAATACCGAGGACGCCATGGGGCCCCATTTTGCCGCTACCGCCATCCTGTCCCACACTATGAAGCAGCTTGACGTGGTGGCGGACTGGTTGTCCGGATTCACCGGAAGCCGGCAGAATGCGGAACGATACGTGGCGTCGCTACTGACCGGCTACCTGGGAAGCCTCGAGAAGGATGGTAACGGCCGCTTTCGCGAGGCCATGGAGGACCTGTCCACCGAAGGCGGGCTCAACAACCAGCTCCGGGCACATATCGGGCAATCGGGTTTCTACGAAACCCTGCGCCAGGGGCTCGACGGGCTTGAAGGGCGACTTCGGGAACGCGCCCCTGTATAGGTCCGCCGCCAGTGGGCTAGGGTCGGGTGGGTGGGTTATTCATACGGGCGTCATATCGTAGAGGTACAGTCCATGGTCCATCGGTAATTCAAGTGGCTGCGAATTCTTCTGCAGCCACATTTTTTCTCCTTTTCGCATTCTTCCGTGATTTTCGGGGTGCTGGACCCGGAACGGAGCCGCTGTTCGCATGCATCAGCCACTTGAATCGGACTTCTGGAATACGGGTTCTTTGAGGAGTGGGGTGTGAAAACACCCCCTCTTACCCGGACCCAAAGGGCAGTATTGCGGGTGCTCATTGTTTCAGCGAGGATTGTCGGATCTCGATCTCATGAACGCCGTGATCTGGTCCAGATACACGTGGTTCCGGTTTGGCCGCCAACAACCATTCGCAAAAACAGCGGGCATCTTCACGATGGTTTGTCGTGTCGATCAGAAAGAAGAAATCCCGGTCATATTCAAGAAATCCGTTCAGCTTGCGCAAAGACCCGTCAGCAAGATAGGAGTCGACCAGAGGATATCCGGCCAGGGCGATGCCATGTCCCGCGATCGCGGCCTGTAGCATGTTGATATAGGTGTTCATGACAACCCCGCTGGATTCCGGTGGCGGCAAGAGATTGTTCAACCGGAACCAGTTTGACCACCTGGCTCCGGGGCGGTATATCCCCGAGAGGTGAATCAGGTTTTCGCTGAGAAGGTCTTCCGGACCAGCCAAGCTTGTACGGGCCCGATATTTCGGGCTGACGACAGGGAAAACACGCTCCTGTAGGAGCTTGGTTACATTCTTCCATTGCGGCGGCCTGTCGGAATAGCGGATAGCGATATCCACTCCTTCTGTGTCGAGATCTAACATGCGATCCGATACGACCAGATTGAGCTCGATTTCCGGGTAACGGTTGGTGAAGTCGACAAGCCTCGGTATCAACCAGTAGGTGGCGAAGGCGGCCGTTGCGGTAACGCACAATCGGGCCTCCCCCGATGAGGCGGCCACGCTCTGCATGGCACCGGCGATCTGATGTAATGCCGGGCATACCTCGGATGCGAGTGCATGGCCAGCCATGGTCAGCGAAACTTTCCGGTGGCCACGGTGAAAGAGCCTGACGCCGATCGTTTCTTCCAGCTCGGCAATCTGGCGGCTGACAGAGACCCGGGTCACGCCGAATTCTTCGGCAACGCGCGTAAAATTTATGTTTCGGGAGGCTGCCTCAAAAGTAATCAGATGAGGCATCTTAATAAGGGTTTTTCGTAGATTAGCCATAACATTTTAGTTAACACAATGATCCGAATTTAGGAACTTCAAAGATACCGGATCATTACCTAGAATTGAACCGAACAATGAATGCGGCTGCGCCGCCCTGTCACTGTCTTGGGAGGACAACATGAAACATCTTTCGAAACTGGCACTGGCTGCAACTCTTGCGGCATCACTTGCGCTTCCCGCGATGGCTGGAGATCAGCCCGGCAAAGACGTTTCAGTCTCGCCGATCAAAGGCTCACCGGCGAATGCGTGGTTCCAGCATATGGTGCTGCAGCTGGGGCTCGAGGCGCTTGGTTACGACGTCAAGGAAACCCTGGAGGCGGATTTCCCTGCGGTCCACCTCGCCGTCGCATCGGGTGACGCGGACTACACATTCAACCATTGGAAACCGTTGCATAACGGCTTTTTCGACAAAGCCGGCGGGGAAAGCGTCATGACCCGGGTCAAGGCTGGCATCACCGGTGCCGGTCAGGGATATTTCGTCGACAAGAAAACCGCCGAGGCGCAGGGCATCAAGCATATTGGTCAAATGAGCGACCCGAAGGTCGCCGCGATTTTCGACAGTGACGGCGACGGGCGGGCCAACCTATCGGGATGTAACCCCGGCTGGGGCTGCGAACTTGTCATCGAAAAGCATCTTGACGATTACAAGCTCCGAGATGCCATCCAGCATGATCAGGGCAGCTATTTCGCCATCATGGCCGATACAATCACCCGTTATAGGGAAGGTGGTGCAATTCTGTACTACACCTGGACGCCGAACTGGATCAGTGACGTTCTGGTACCCGGGACGGATGTGGTTCAGGTCGGCGTGCCGTCCGACGGCGGTTTTGATCCGGGCTTTGCGGTGAACGATGTCTACATTGTCGCCAATAACGATTTTCTGAAGGAAAATCCGGCGGCGGCGAAACTCTTCGAGCTTCTGGAGATTCCGATCAGCGCGGTGAATGCGGCCCAGGTGAAGCTCCGCGACGGGGAGAATTCGTTGGAAGACTTCCGTCGCCATGCCGAAGACTGGATCAAGGACAATCAGGCCGTGTTTGACGGCTGGGTGGCCGAGGCTGCCAAAGTAAACTGAACTCCTCCCTACGAAGACTGAAGGGCGCGGCCCAAACCGCGCCCTTCGTCTGAGAGGAAAGCATCATGACTGATGCGCAAATCGAGTGCCGGGATCTCTGGAAGATCTACGGACAAAGATCGGATGAGGCCATGAAGGCGGTTCTGGCCGAGGGCCTGAGCAAGGACCAGGTACGTGACCGATTCCACTGTGTACTGGGTGTCCGAAATGCCAGCTTCAGCGTTAAGAAGGGCGAGATCTTCTGCATCATGGGCCTGTCCGGATCGGGAAAATCCACTCTGGTCCGCCATGTCAACCGGTTGATTGAGCCTACCGCCGGGGAAATCCGTGTTGCCGGCAGGCGCGTTGACTCGATGGACGAGGCCGAACTCCTGGAGCTTCGCTCGGGGACCATCGGCATGGTTTTTCAGCACATGGCGCTCTGGCCGCACCGGACACTGGGCGACAATGTCGGTTTCGGTCTGGAGGTGCGCGGTGTCGCCCCTGCAGAGCGCCGAAAAGCGGCAGAGACCACGCTTGAGGCAATGGATCTCGGCGGCTGGATCGACCACTATCCGGACCAGCTTTCAGGCGGCATGCAGCAGCGTGTCGGGCTGGCTCGCGCGCTGGCTGCCGATCCTGAAATCCTCCTGATGGACGAGCCCTTCTCGGCACTTGACCCCTTGATCCGCAGGCAGCTTCAGGATCAGTTTCTGCATCTGTCGGCGCAAATGGACAAGACGACACTATTCATCACCCACGACCTCGATGAAGCGATCCGTATGGGTGATCACATCGCCATTATGAATGATGGCGAAATCGTCCAGATCGGAACCCCCGAAGAGATCGTGACCAATCCGAAGGACGACTATGTCGCAGAATTCGTCAAGGGAATCAGCCGTGTCGGATTGGTGAGAGCGGAAACGATCATGACTCCGCTCGATGGTCGGGAGGAGACCGACAAAAGGGTACGGATGGACGCGGAGCTCGGCGACATCATTGATCATTTCATGGACGATCAGACGCCAGTCACCGTGATCACCCCGGATCATGAGGTGGTCGGCCGGATTTCCATCAAGGACGCACTGGCGGCCCTGCGCGGATAACGAGGCGTACCCATGGATCTGTGGAATATATTCGATCAGGAATGGGTGCCGGTCGGCGCTTGGGTGGAAAGCGCCCTGCAGTGGGTTGTAACCAACTTCCGCTTCATCTTTCAGGCCATCAAGGTCCCGTTCGACATCGTTTTGACTGGTCTTGAAAACGGGTTGACGGGAGCCCCGGATCTTGTGGTTCTCGCGCTGATCGTGATTGTTGCCTGGCAGGCCGGCGGGCGAAAACTGGGCCTGATTTCGGCGACCTGTATGGTCGCCATCGGTCTGATGGGGGCGTGGGAAGAAAGCATGACGACCCTGTCAATCGTGCTGACCTGCGTGGTGTTCTGTTGTCTGATCGGAATCCCTCTTGGCGTGATCGCAGCGAAAAAAGACCGCTTCTGGTTGGTCCTTCAACCACTGCTGGATCTGATGCAGACCATCCCGTCCTTTGTGTATCTCGTGCCCGTTGTCATGCTATTCTCGATCGGTAACGTGTCCGGCGTCATTGTCACTTTCATCTATGCCCTCCCTCCGGTGGTGCGTCTGACCAATCTCGGAATTCGGCAGGTTCGCGGGGACATGGTCGAAGCTGCACGTGCCTTTGGCGCATCCAATCGCCAGACGCTTTTCAAGATCGAGCTTCCACTGGCCATGCCCACTATCATGGCCGGTGTGAACCAGACTATCATGATGGCCTTGTCCATGGTCGTCGTTTCGTCGATGATCTCGGTCACGGGGCTCGGCCAGATGGTTCTGCGCGGTATCGGACGATTGGACATGGGCCTGGCGACGGTGGGCGGTCTCGGCATAGTGTTCCTCGCCATCGTCATCGATCGCGTATCCCAGAGTTTTGGCGTATCCTCACGGGATCGGGACCATCGCAAATGGTATGAGACCGGTCCGGCCGGTGCGCTCCGCTCGCTGTTCCGCAAGGGATGACATTGTGATCGAACAACCCAACATTCTGTTCATTCAGGTGGACCAACTGACGGCATTGGCCCTACGAGCCTATGGCGACCGGTTTTGCCATGCCCCCACCCTGGACACGTTGGCCGAGAACGGGGTGGTGTTCGAGAACTCCTATTGCAATTTCCCGCTTTGCGCACCATCGCGTTTTTCCATGGCGACCGGACAGCTGTGTTCCCGGATCGGGGTCTATGACAATGCCTCCGAATTTTCGGCTGAAATTCCAACCTATGCACATTATCTGCGCACGGCCGGCTATCAGACGGCCCTGTCTGGAAAAATGCATTTCATCGGTCCCGACCAATTCCATGGGTTTGAAAGGCGCCTGACGGCGGAACTCTATCCGTCGGATTTCGCCTGGGTGCCGAGTTGGGGCAATGAAGGCAAGCGGGACACCAACGATCCGCGGGCCGTTCGGGTTGCGGGCCTCTGCGAGCGCTCGGTCCAAATCGATTTTGATGAGGAAGTCACCTTTAAGGCCGTACAGCATATCTATGACATGGCCCGTTCGGACGACGATCGACCTTTCCTGCTGCAGGTCTCTTATACGCATCCGCACGAGCCTTATCTCTGTCGGAAGGAATTCTGGGATCTCTATGACGGCAAAGAAATTCCGATGCCGCGTGTCAAGGCCTTGTCGGAGCAGCAACACGATCCGCATTCCATTCGCCTCCTCAAGGATTTCGGGATGCTTGATATCCGGTTCGATGATGAGGACGTTCGGCGAGCCATCCGGGCTTATTATGGTTCGATCAGCTACATTGACAGCCTCGTCACTCGGGTTCTGGATGCCCTGAAAGCCACCGGAGCGGATCAGAAAACGGTCATTTTGTTCACCTCGGATCATGGCGAGATGCTGGGAGAGCGGGGCATGTGGTTCAAGAAGCATTTCTTCGAGAAATCGCTTCGTGTGCCACTGATCCTGTCAGCGCCCTGGATTACGCCTCAGCGCGTTAGTGAGCTGGCCTCACTCGTCGATCTTGTCCCGACCTTGAACGGAATTGCCGGAGTGACGTGTCAGGTGGAACCTCTGGAGGGAATCGACCTGGCGACGCTGTTGGACAAGGGCAACCCAACCCCAAATCAGACCGTTTATGCCGAGTATTTGGCCGAGGCGACACCGGTTCCGATTTTCATGATCCGACGCGGGCAGTATAAGTTCATTTCATCGTCCCATGACGGAGCGCTCTTGTTCGACCTGAATGCGGACCCGGATGAAAGGGTGAACCTGTCCCAATCCGCAGCGCATCAGGATTTGGTGGCACGGTTTTCCGAGGAAGTTGCTGCAAAGTGGGACGAAGCCAGACTGACCCACGATATCGTGCTGAGTCAGAAACGCCGAGCGACCGTGCGTGACGCCATGGCACACGGTCGAAAACAACGCTGGAACCATGGAGAGAGCGAAACCGATCAGGTCCTCTGGTATCGTGGCGAGCAAGGTTACAACGAATGGGCGTTCGACTATATCTGACGACCGCAGGGATGCCGGACTAAACAAGCAGCAGCTATGCTGCTGTCTCGCTGCACTCGTGGGGGATTGTGCGTGCCTTACCGTCTCGGTTCGACGAGAGAGGCTGTTATCACGACCAAGGCCTGCAGTTTTCTGTCGTTCGGGTTGAGTCGTGAAGTAATCCAGGGCGGCATATCGGCTGCCGCCGGGAAGACCTGCAGCTCGGGTGCTGTGTGCTCCAATCCAAATCAACCACCCCCCTTGTCCGCCGAGGTGGAACTGCACACAGCCTACCAATGCGATAACCAAGCATTCCTACGGGAATATGAGAGAGCCATCCCCGATTATTCATGTGGCGGCGGCGTGGTGGAGCCGGGTAATGATATCCAGCCAAGGCAAAGCATAGGTTGGTTGAGCTGTACAGCCCGGGCCAGCCTGTTCATCATGCGGATATCCTGTTAGCGGACCCCGGGGTGAGCATTTGGTCTGTGATCCGGCGGAAAGACAGGCCGATTCTCCGGCCACGGCCGGGCTCCGGCAGGATACCGTGCTGCCAGACGGCCTGGGACGAATCGTCCATGTGAAATGCCGAACCCGGCTCCAGCGCATAGTGATACCGGACGGAAGGTGCTGCCGTGCGCCGCAGTACCATGTGACGCACTGCGCCGAGGGAGAGAATGACCACCCCGGTTCCGTTGTGGATTTCCATTCCCTGGTCCGAATGGAAACCGATGGAATGGTTTCCGTTGGGGTAGTGGTTGGCCACGCAGTTGTTCGGAAGAAACCCGAAGCGGCTCTCGATCTCCGAGGCCAACGGCTGGAGAAAGTCCGGCCACGGATGACGGGTCCGGATCTGTTTGCGGAGGTGGTAGGACTCGCCCCAGGTGATGGTTTCCCTGGTGGCGTAACGGGCAGTCCAGCGGACGGTTGATGCGAGTTGCCGAAAGAGGGCACGATGTTCCTGAACAAGGCCGGGGACATAGGTGACGCCGACAGGTGGTGCGAACCCGCTCGAATTGGTCGGGAACAGCTCGAATTGCATCGGGCGGTTGTCCCCACCGACCAGAAAATCCCGGTTCATCGCAGTACAATTGTTCTCAATAATGAGAACAATTGTACGCCAATTTCAGATGCATTGCAGCCGGGGTCGGCTGCTCAGATGCCCCAATGGGCAAAGAATTCGCGGGTGTGGCGGACGAACCGCTTCGCGGCCGGTGACGGGTTCTCCTTTTCGCCTTGGCGCAGTATCAGCCTGCCGGGCGTGACGGAATCCCTCAGGGGGCGGGTGGCCAGGGCACCGCCATCGTAGCTCATGGCGCTGGCCGGTCTTGAAACCAGGATGGTATAGCCAAGCCCGTTGGCCACCATTCCGCGCACGGTTTCGAAGGAGGGTGAGCGGAACCTGATCTGGGGCTCAAGTCCGTGTTCCGCGAACAGGGAAGTGAAGAAATCCCGGCTGGGGGAGATGTCCAGCAGGATCATCGGGTGTTCCGCCAGTTCCGTCAGGGAGATGTCGTGGGACTCGCACAGGGGGTGACCTGCCGGCAGCAGCACATGGGGCCGGACCGTGGCCAGAATTTCCTTTGAACATTCCGGCAGGGCCGGGGAGTCATACATGAGAATCAGGTCGAACGGCGACGACCGGTTGGCCTCCTCGATTTCCCGCTCGCTGCCCTCGAAGAACTGGAACATCGTGTCCGGGGCCCTCTCGAGGAAGGTCCGCACGAGCCTGGGAATGAAAAACGGCCCGATGGTCGCGAAACAGGCGATGTGCAGGACATCGGCGTTACCGCCCCCGCGCCGTTCCGCGACAAATTCATCCAGTTTCCGTGTGGCGCCGTAGGCGCGGTTGGCATAGACCAGCGCATTGCCCTGCTGGCGAATATGGATTTCCTGGGGTTCCGCGATGAAAATGAAATGGGTGCCGATCTGGAAATGGTTGCTGATGCGGCAGTCGAATGCGATCAGGGCGTCTTCCAGGTTGGGCGCGCCGGTTGACCGGGTGATCCACCGGGCACAACTGAACTTGTCCTGTCCGGGGGGCTCAATCCGTCCGGCGAAGGTATCCGAAATCACCGACTGGCCCTCGCTCAGCACGTTCACGCACAACACGCCGTTATCCATCAGTTTCCGGCAGGCCGGACTCAGTTGATGCACGCAGACCAGCAGCGTCGGCGGGTCGGCGGACACCGATGTCATGGCGCTCACCGTGACCCCGGCACGCCCGTGGGGACCGTCCGTGGTGATGACGGATACCGTGCAGGCCGCATGGCTCATGCCTTCGAGGAACAGTCGCTGATTCATGAGCGGATCCTTGGATGGCGTTACCCGAGTATAGGGGCTGACACTACTGCTCCATGCAACGGATTTTTCACTGTCTTGCATTGGGTTAGCTGAACCAGAACCCGGCAGGCGGATCCGGATGATTTGGCAATCCCGATGCAGTGTTCCCGAAAAAAGTAATTTACAGCCCCGCCGGGGATCAGTGAAACTCGTTTTTTTCATCTCACCGCGGCCTGTCATGATCCGAACCGGAAACGAATATCGCGCCTCCCTGCAGGATGGCAGGGAGGTCTACATGGACGGCAAGCGGGTGGAGGACATCACCGCCCATCCCCAGTTCAGGCCGCTGATCGATGTCCGTGCGCGCATCTACGACATGCAGCACGAGGAGGCCACCCGGGACATCATGACCTTCGAGGAGAACGGTGAGCAATTCCCGGTCGGCAACCAGATTCCCAGGGAGCAGGAGCACTGGCACGCCAAGCGCCGTGCAGTGGACGCGGTGATGAAGGATATCTGCGGCGTGGTAACCCGGGTGGGGGATGAAACCGTGGGGGAAATGTGGTCCCTTGCCGACGGGGCGGACATCCTGAACGAAATCAACCCGCGGTTCGCCGAGAACATCAACCACCACATTCGCCTGGCGGTGGAAGAGGATCCGTTCCACGTTTCCGCCAACACCGACCCGAAGGGGGACCGGTCGCTTCGGCCCCAGGACCAGGACCCGGACATGCTGACCCATGTCGTGCGGGAAACCGATGCCGGGATCATCATCCGCGGGGCCAAGTACGAAACCGCCGCGGCATACGCCGACCAGGCCTTCCTCAAGCCCACCATCGCCAACTGGGGAGATGAGACCTATTCCGACTATGCGCTGGGCTGCATCGTGAGAATGAATGCAGCCGGGGTCAAGCACATCTGCCGCGCGGGTTTCCGGAACGAGGGCACGGAGGACGACTACCCCCTGTCCAACCGCTTCGACGAGGTGGACACCCTGCTGGTGCTGGATGATGTCCTGATCCCCTGGGAGGATGTGCTCTTCTACCGGCACACCCGGGCTGCCGCCTTCATCCGCACCACGCTGCACCGCTATTCGGCCCTGCCGTTCGTGCAGCGCCTGATCACCTATGCGGACATGATGATCGGCGCGGCGCTGTGGAACGTGAAGCAGACCGGCCTCGAGAAACAGCCGGCGGTGCAGGAGAAACTGGCCCAACTGGCGGTCTACCGGGAGGGCATCAATGCGCACCTGACCGCCTCCATCGCCCTGGCCGAGGAAAGCCCCGGCGGTTTCCTGATGCCGAACCAGTCCCTGCTGATGACCGGCAGGGTCCATGCCTGCGCGAACCTCCCGGCGATGATGCATCTCGCGCGGGAGCTGTGCGGTGGCCAGATCTGCGTCACGCCGGACCTGGACACCTTCGAGGGCGATGAAACCGGCATCTGGATGCGGAAGTTCTACAGCATCAACGATCGCTGGAATCATGATGACCGGCGCAGGCTGCTGGCCTTCGCCCGGGACCTGCTGAACTCGGGCTACGCCGGACACCGCCTGACGTTCCACCTGTTCGCCCAGGCGCCGCCGTTCGCGCACCTGGCCGCGGTGTACCGCAATTTCGGTTGGGACGGGCCCCTGGATTTCGTCAAGGAGGCCGCGGGTATGTCCGACAGCATCTACGGCGAATAACGGGATTCCGGCGGTCCGCCCCATGGCACGGGATCCCAGATACGACCTGCTGTTCGAGCCCCTGGACATCGGCCCGGTCCGGGCAAAAAATCGCTTCTACCAGGTGCCGCACTGCAACGGCGGCGGTTACCGCGACCCCTCGGCGGTGGCGGAAATGCGCCGGGTCAAGGCGGAGGGCGGCTGGGGGGTGGTATTCACGGAGCAGGTGGAGTTGCACCACACCTCTGAAATCACGCCCTTCATCGAACTTCGGATCTGGGACGACGACGATATCCCCATGCTGGCCAGGATGGCGGACGGTATTCATGAATACGACGCACTCGCGGGCATCGAGTTGGCCTACTCGGGAATCAACGGCCCCAACCTCTATACCCGGGAAGTGCCCATGGCGCCTACCGCGTTGCCCGTACGCACCTTCACGAACGACCCGGTATCCGCCAGGGCCATGACGAGGCGGGACATCCGGGAACTCCGTCTCTGGCACCGGGACGCCTGCCTCAGGGCCAGGGCCGCGGGGTTTGATCTGATCTGCCTCTACGGTGCCCATGGATTCGGGGTGATCCAGCATTTCCTGTCCACGCTGACCAATCACCGTGATGACGAGTACGGCGGCTCTCTTGAAAACCGTTCCCGGTTGATGCGGGAACTGATCGGGGAATGCCGCGATGCGGTCGGGGACCGGTGCGCCATCACGCTGCGTCTTTCGCTGGATGAGATTACCGGTGAACTCGGCTTCACCAACAGCGAGGTACGGGACCTGGTGGCCATGCACGCCGACCTGCCGGATCTCTGGGACCTGGCCCACGGCAGCTGGGAGGACTGCTCCGGGCCGTCCCGTTTCAGGGAGGAGGCGGCCCAGGAGAACCTGGTTTCGGGGATCAAGGCACTGACCGGCAAGCCGGTGGCCGGTGTCGGTCGATTCACCTCGCCGGATGTCATGGTCAGGCAGATCCGCTCCGGTATCCTCGACCTGATCGGCTGCGCGAGACCATCCATCGCGGATCCGTTCCTGCCGCGGAAGATCGACGAGGGCAGGGTCGACGACATCCGTGAATGCATCGGTTGTAACATCTGCATCACCGGGGACATGACCATGTCCGTGTCGCGCTGTACCCAGAACCCCACCTTCATGGAGGAATGGCGCCGGGGATGGCACCCCGAACGGTTCCCATCGCAAGGGGACAGTGGACCGGTACTGGTGGTCGGTGCCGGTCCGGCGGGGCTGGAAGCGGCCCGGGTTCTGGGGGAGCGGGGCTACAACGTGGTGCTGGCGGAAGCCGGGGACGAGATCGGGGGCCGGGTCCGGAGAGAACGGCAGTTGCCCGGACTGTCCGCATGGGGCCGGGTCGCGGACTACCGCCAGTACCAGCTCGGCCGTATGGCCAACGTGGACATCTATCTCGACAGTGAACTGGATGCCGATCAGGTGATGGACTACGGTTTCCCGCATGTGGCCGTGGCCACCGGAGCCTTCTGGCGTCGTGACGGCGTGGCCCGGTTTCACGTCAGGCCCCTGCAGCCGGACCCCGGCATGCCCGTGTATACGCCGGACGACCTGATGCGGGGCAATCTGCCCACGGGCAGGGTGGTCCTTTATGACGACGACCATTACTACATGGGCGGTGTACTCGCGGAACTGCTGGTACAGAACGGCGCCACGGTCACCTTGGTGACACCGTCGGCCCATGTTTCCGAGTGGACCGGCAATACGCTGGAACAGGGCACCATCCATCGGCACTTGGCGGCACTGGGAGTAACCCTGATCCTCAACCGCGCGGTGTCCGGCATACGCCGGGACAGCGTGGACACGGTATGCAGCTACACCGGGGAGAGCGGACTGCTGGAGGCCGACGCGGTGGTGCTGGTGACCGCCCAGCAAAGCGACGACAGACTCTGGCGGGCGCTCGCCGCCAGGGAGGAGGACTGGGAGGATGCGGGCATTCGCACCGTCCGCGTCATCGGCGATGCCGAGGCGCCGGCGCCCATTGCCTGGGCCACCTTCGCCGGCCACCGATACGCCCGGGAACTGGACAGCGGCGGGACCGGCGGAGCCCTGCCTTTCCGCAGGGAGGTGGTGAACCCGGCCTGACGGCGATCCCTGCCGCCGGGATCACTGTATCAGGGCCAGCATGGACGCGGTGAGCACGATGACCGCAAAGCCGCCGAAGAACCAGGCCACATAGGCCAGTATCTTCCGTGTCATCCTTTCCCCACTGCCCCGTTCCAGAATGGCGAAGGCCACGACCAGCGGCAGGATGGCGGCCACAATGCCGATATCGACCGGCAGCGAAAGGGCTTTCATCGCCAGGTTGAGGACCAGCACGGAGCCGGTTAGTGCGAACAGCCAGCACAGGAAGCTGCCGAACTCCCGCATCGATCAGTCCGGATGGGGCGGAGCCGGACAGCCGGCCCCGCCCGGGCAGGATGGATTCCCGGTTACTTCTTCAGGTTGGTCCAGATGGCGTCGTACAGCACCTGGGTTGCTTCCTCGCAGACCTGGACGAACTGGCCTGCCGGCGCATCGGCCGGGGGATTGAGTTCCGGGGACGCCTTGAGTTCGGCGTCCAGCAGATCATCCACACCGCCCACTCCTGCGGTGTACTGGGCGAAGTTCGTCACCGCCGCCGCGTTTTCCGGCTCAAGCAGGAAATCCATGAACTTGAGGGCGTTCTCCCGGTTCGGGGCGTCTTTCAACAGGACAACATTGTCCATCCAGACCAGGTAACCTTCCTTCGGATAGGAATACTCGAGCGCGGCGTTTTCCCCACGTGCCTTGGCAGAAAAGCCGTTCCAGATCATGCCGACTGCCGCTTCCCCGGATACCAGGACGTCCTTGGCGCCATCGGAAATGAAGGACGCCCAGTGCTCCTTTGCCCCCTGCACCAGGGCATTGAGCTGCTTCAGCTTCTCCTTGTCATTGGAGCATTGCTCGATTCCGAGGTGGATGGAGGCCAGCGCCAGCAGTTCGCCCTGGCTATCGAGGACGTTGATCTTGCCGGACAGTTCCGCCGGGGGATTGAAAAGCATGTCCGTGGTGCGGATGTCGCCCTGGTACGCGTCCCTGCTGACGGTGAAGCTGGTGGAGCCCCACTGGTAGGGGATAGAATGCATGCGTCCGGGATCGAAAGAGACGTCGGCCCATTGCGGCAGGATATTGCCCTTGTTCGCCAATTCCCCGGCGGCGATGGTATCGAGCATCCCTTCCTTCGCCAGGATCTCCACCATGTAGTCCCCGGGAACGGCAACATCGTAGCTGCCGAGCTTGCCGCCTTTCAGCGCCGCCAGCAGCGCCTCGTTGGAATCGTAGGTGTCCATGGTCACTTCCACGTCATGCTCCGCGGCGAACTTGTCCAGCAGCTCCTGCGGGATGTATTCGAACCAGTGGTAGACGGACAGCTTGCCGGCGGACAATGCGGGCCCGGCGCCCAGCGCCAGGCCCGCGGCTGTCAGACAGGTTAATATTGCTTTTTTCATGATGATATCCTCTATTGGTTAGGGGTTTTTTGAGCCCATCCGGCCAGCAAACCAGGACAGGGTGACAAACACGAAGGAAAGTAGCAGAAGCAGGGTGGAGATTGCCATGATATTGGGCTTGATGCCCTGCTTGACCGCGCCGAAGATGGCGGTGGGGAGCGTTTCGATACCGGCGCCCTTGACGAAATTGGTGATGATGAAATCGTCCAGGGAGATCACGAAGGCCAGCAGGAACCCGGAAATGATGCCCGGCAGCATGAGCGGCATCAGCACCTGGAAAAAGGCCTGGGCCCGGCTGGCGTAGAGGTCCATCGCCGCCTCCTCGTAGATGTTCTCGATCCCTTCCAGCCTTGCCGCGATGGGGAGATAGGCGAACGGGATGCAGAACACGATATGGGCCACCAGTATGGTGGCGTAGCCCGCGGTGAATCCGATCGTGGTGAAGAAGATCAGGGTGGCCACCGCGGTGACAATCTCGGGCACCATCAGCGGCAGGCTGATAAGCGCGAAGCTCGCGGTCTTGGCCCGGAACTGGCCTCCCCGGATCATGCCCACTGCCGCCGCCACCGCGATCGTGGTGGAGGTGATCGCCGCCATGGTGGCGATACTGAAGGAATTGAAGGCGGCCTTCTGGAATTTCGGCGCCTCCAGGCCGAAGAAGACATCGTAATACCAGCGCAGGCTGAATCCTCCCCAGCGGGTGATGGACAGCGAGTCGTTGAACGAATAGACCATCACGATGATCAGCGGTCCGTACAACAGCACCATGCAAAGCACGGTCATGGGCAGGAAGCCCTGGTAATGCCGGATGTCGGTTTTCCGTGCCATGGTTCAGTGTCCTGCGCCGGACGTCTGGGTCGCCCGGTTGCGGGCATTGAAAAATAGCACCACCAGGACGACGCTGAGCAGGATCATGGATGCCGCGGCGCCGAACGGCCAGTTGCCCGCGGTGCCCTTGAACTGTTCCTCGATCAGTGAGCCGATCATGAAGTTCTTGGCGCCCCCCAGCAGATCCGGGGCGAGAAACGCCCCCAGGCTGGGAATGAACACCAGGATGCAGCCCGCGACGATCCCGGGCCTGACGTTGGGAATGATGATGTGCCACAAGGCGAACCATCGCCCGGCGTAGAGGTCCGCCGCCGCTTCGCACAGGGAGAAGTCGAACCGCTCGATGGCGGCATAGATGGGCAGCACCATGAAAGGCAGGTAACTGTAGAACAGTCCAAGCTGGACGGCCACGGGCGTGTTGATGAGGTGGATCGGCTCCGCGATCAGTCCGGCGGACAGCAGCCATTCGTTGATGGGGCCGTTGTCCCGGATCAGGAACTTCATCGATACCGTGCGGATCAGCAGGTTCACCCAGTAGGGGATGGTGACCAGGAACACCCAGATGTTGCGGGTCGCCGGCGGCCGGGTGGCAATGTAGTAGGCGGTCGGAAACCCGATCAGGAGGCAGAGCACGGTGGCGAGCCCGGCCTGCCAGACCGAGCGCCAGAAGATGCCGATGTAGGTCCACTCGATTTTCGGGGGCTCGTCGCCGAACAGTCCCCGGTCCAGGAAAAACTGGTCATAGGCCGCGAGTGTGAATTCCCAGATCACGCCGCCGCGGAATTCCTTGGTGAGGAAGGAATACACCAGCATGATGAGTACCGGCGCCACCATGAAAAAGCCGACCACCAGCCAGGACGGCAGCAGCAGCCAGTAGCGCAGCGGGGTGAACACACCCTGGAAGCCTCTGCTGTTTCCCGGTCCGGCCATGGCGCTCAGTCACCCAGCAGCACGATTCGGTGGGGGTCTATATCCAGCGTGACCCCGTCGCCGGGCGACAGCGCCGCGACGCCGGCCGCCGTACTCTGCACCCGGGCGACCAGTTCCTCGCCCGTGGGTAGGCTGCAGGCCACATGGATGTCGGTACCGAGGAAGATCTTGCGAAGCACCGTCGCTCTGAGGGCATCTCCCTTTTCTTCCCCCGGAGTGATGCCGATGTGCTCCGGGCGTATGGACATGTGGGCGATCTCGCCGGGCTCGTGGGCCTGGTTTTCGTTGACGCTGCAGGCCAGGGTGTGGCCAGCGAACGCGACCGTAGCACCGCTGTCGCTGATCTCCCGGACCTGGACCTCCACCAGATTGGTCTCGCCGATGAAGTCCGCCACGAAGCGGTTCAGCGGGTGGTTGTAGATCTCCTCCGGGGTGCCCACCTGCTGCAGCGCCCCGTGGGACATCACGGCGATGCGGTCCGACATGATCAGGGCCTCTTCCTGGTCATGGGTTACGAAGATGAAGGTGATGCCGAGTTCCTCCCGGATCTGCTTGAGTTCGTGGCGCATGGACTGGCGCAGTTTCAGATCCAGTGCGGACAACGGCTCGTCCAGCAGCAGCACCTTGGGTTCCGGGGCCAGGGCCCTGGCCAGCGCCACCCGCTGCTTCTGGCCGCCCGAAAGCTGGGACGGGCGCCGCCCGGCATACTCCGACAGCCGAACCAGTTCCAGCATCTGGTCCGAGCGCCGGCGGATTTCCTCCGGAGGCCTGCCCTGCATCTTGAGCCCGAAGCCCACATTGTCGCGGATGCTCATGTGGGGAAACAGCGCGTAATGTTGGAATACGGTGTTGACGGGGCGCCGGTTCGGCGGCAGGTTCTGGATATCCTCGCCGAACAGTCTCAGGGTTCCCTCACTGATGTCCTCGAATCCGCCGATGATCCGAAGCAATGTGGTCTTGCCGCAGCCCGAGGGACCCAGCAGGGTGAAAAATTCGTTGTGTTGGATCTGGAAATGGATATCGTGGAGCGCACGCACCGCGTCCGGTCCCGAGCCATAGAACTTGGTCACACCGGCGATGTCGATGGCTGTCTGATTCATTTCGGTGGGGTTATTGTGCCCCGTACGGGGACACTTCCATATTAGATGGAATCGCGCTGGGACTGTAAATAGCGATTCCCGATTCAGTGCATCCGTCCCGGCTAATCAAAGCCCGGGGTCATGCCCGGTATGGAATGATCGCGGACGCAGCTGCGGCAGTGATTGATGAAGGCCTTGCGAACGGGATTGGTCTGGGTGGTGGCGAGTGTGGCGATCCCCAGCGTCAGGACAGGATGGTCTCCTTCGAGCCTGATATAGCGCAGCGACTTGCCGTCCAGGGCATGGCGGTTGAGCGGACGGACATTGGCTAGGCTGTACCCCCTGCCGCAGGCGACTAGGGCCCGCTGGACCTCCGTCAGGTGGGTGCGGGCGCGTATCATGGGCTTGAGGCCCTGTCCACTGAAAAGTGACATGAAATACTCGCTGCTCAGCGGAAGGTCCAACAGGATCATGGGCTCCCTTTCCAGATCCTTCAGGTCCAGGGATTTCCGCGCAGCCAGGGGGTGATCCGCCCCGAGCAGCACGTACGGGGGCAGTCCCGCCAGGGGCAGAAACTGGATATCGCCCTGGAGCTGCAGGTCATAGGTCAGGGCGATGTCGATGGTCCCCTGCCGCAGCAGTTGCAGCAGTTCCGCCTGGTGGGCTTCGCGTACCCGGATATCCGTATCCGGATGAAGGCGCATGAATTCGTGGCAGAGTTCCGGCGTGATGATCGGGGCCAGGGGGTTGAAACAGCCCACCTCTATGCTGCCGAACACCTTTCCAGCCAGTTCGCCGGCATAACCCTCGAGCCGCTCCGCTTGGGCCAGCAGGGCCCTGGCTTCCCGGAACAGTTCCCGGCCGGCAGTGGTCAGCGTCATGCCCTGGGCATGATGCCGCACGAACAACTGGACCCCGAATGTCTGCTCAAGGTGGGAGATGGCACTGGAGATCGAGGGCTGGGAGACGTGGATGTTCTCCGACGCTTTCAGAATACTGCTCGCCTCGCCGGTGGCAACGAAGTACGCAAGCTGCCGGAGCGTGTAACGCATAGACTACTCGACGGTCCCGGACGATTGACCGGAAGTTCTTAGCATCGGACAGTATAAAAGGCCCGGCATGGCAAAGTGATTTGCCTGGGTAGGAGAGTTCATTGCCTTACTGTCGACAGGTCAACGGTGATGGTTGTTTACTCCAGAGATTGGACTCTCTTGAATCAAGAGGCACGACTACATGCATATTACATTCTATCCCCGTCAGATTCCAAAGACGGCTAACGTCGTTCCTGATTCAGTTTGCTGTGTAACTGAGCCTTTCTCCAGCGGTGTGCAGGCGCACGAACCCGC
>VYFG01000056.1 GCA_009842505.1 Gammaproteobacteria bacterium | reverse complement strand
ACGAGAACATCCGCTTTCCTCTGAAGGTCCGTGGTGTCGACCCCGCTACGCATGATGAAAGGGTGCGCCGCGCCTCTGCCATGGTGGAGCTGGATGACTTCCTGCACCGCAGGCCGGCGGAACTGTCGGGCGGCCAGCGGCAGCGTGTCGCGCCCGGCCGGGCGATCGTGCGGGAACCCGTCGCCTTCCTGGTGGACGAACCGCTCTCGAACCTTGACGCCAAGCTCCAGGTCTCCACTCGGGCCCAGATCAAGAACCTAAGCCACGAGCTGGCCGTTACTACGGTTTACGTGACCCACGACCAGATCGAAGCCATGACGCTCGCCGACCGCGTTGTGGTCATGAAGCAGGGTGTCGTGCAGCAGGTTGGCACCCCGACCGAGATTTACGGCAGACCCGCCAACGCATTCGTGGCGAGCTTCATCGGCAACCCGGCCATGAACCTTGTTGATGGTGAGATCGCCGACAGTTCCTTCAAGGCCGAAAACGCATTGATCGAAGGCCTTTCGGCTCCGGAAGGCGCTCTGACCCTTGGCTTCCGCGCCGAGGATGCGGAGGTGGTCACCGAAGGCGGCCAGATCAACGCCCGGATTTGCAAGATGGCGCGCCTGCGGGACGCAACCGTGGTGTCCGTCCGTATCGGCGGCTCCCTGGCATCCGTGAAGGCCGACAAGAACTATCGCGCCGAAATCGACGACACGGTTTCGATCCGCATCTCAACAGATCTCTGCCACCTCTTCGATACGAAGATGGGAGAGCGTGTCGGGGACTGACCCCGAGCCATGACCCCGGTCCGGCAAGGGCCGGGGTTCACCGAGCGGTGCGCGGTTGCATTGCGCACCGAACCAACAGAAACCAAGGAGAATACAATGTTTCTGAAGAAAGTAGCCCTCGCGGGCGCCGTAGCTGGCCTCATGGGTTCGGCAGCATTCGCGGCAGACTGTGGTCCGTCCGGCAAATCGGTCCGGATCCTCGGCTCCGACTTCCCGGCCATTCAGGCCGTGGCTGGCGCCGCCGAAGCCAATTGCGCGGCAAATGCGGGTGAGTTTACCATCAACCTGCGCGACAACACGCGTGACATGATGAACCAGGCCCTGACCCCGAACCCGGCAGAGTACACCTCGGTCATCGTCGCCAACTCGACCCTGACCCAGTTGATGAACGACGGCCTGGTCCGCCCGCTGGACGAATATGTTGCAAAATACGGCCAGCACCTGAAGCCGTCGCAACTGATCACCATTGGCGGCAAAGTCATGGCTGTGGCCTTCATGGCGAATTCGCAGCACCTGTATTCGCGCACCGACATCCTCGGGCAGGCGGGCGTCGAAGGGATCCCGGCAACTGTTGAAGAAATCGTTGCAGCGGCCGAGAAAATCCGCGCTGCAGGCATCATGGAACATCCGATCGTGATGAACATGAAGGTTGGCTGGAACGTCGGCGAAATTTTCAACCTGTTCTTCTTCGCCAACGGCGGTGAGCTGTTCAAGCCGGGTTCGGCCGAGCCGAACGTCAACTCCCCCGAAGGCATTGCCGCTCTGGGGACGATCAAGTCGCTGCTCGAGTACGCACACCCGGATCACCTGAGCCATGCCTCGAATGAAACCCAGGGTCTGTGGGAAGCCGGCAAGGCGGCCATGGCCATCATGTGGGGGTCGCGCGGCGGTGCGGTTCTTGACGACGAAGGTTCGAGCGACGAAGTCACGTCAAACACCGTCTTGTCTGCAGCACCGACGGCAGGCGGCGGGTCGACGCCGGCCGCGACCCTGTGGTGGGATGGCGTGACCGTCGCCAAGAACATTCCGGATGAAGACGCGGAAGCCACCTTCGCGGCTCTGGTCAGCGGCCTGACCCCTGATCTGATGGAAGAGCACAACGACAAAGCCATCTGGCTGATCGAGGGCTTCCAAGCCGGCCCGGCAGCAGCAGGTGTTTCGGCAACTGCAGCAGCTGGTGCCAAGCCTTACCCGATGATCCCGTTCATCAACCTGATGCACAACGCACTGGGTTCCGAACTGGTGGACTTCTACAAGGGTGACGAGAGCGCAGAAGACGCTCTGGCTGACGTTGAAGCGGCTTACCGGACCTCTGCGAAGGAAGCAGGCTTCCTGCAGTAGCCTCTCCGCTGAAGGGGGCCCTCGGGGGCCCTCTTCTACCCATTGGATTTCACGACGGGGCACATGCGATGAAACACCGTACGTTCTTTTGGTTCATCTTGCCGACACTCTCGGCGATGATACTCTTTATCGCCCTGCCCATCGTCTCGGTCTTCATCCAGTCGCTGTTTGTGCAGCACGAACAGGTCCTGGTTGTCTCGGAGAGCTGCGGCCCCTTCGGCTGTGTTGAGGAAACCCAGGTCGACACGGAAGCGACTGCCAAGCTGCGCGAAGAACAGCCACTTGGCCAATTCAACGGCCTGGCCACCTATTTTGACCGCTCCCACCTGGCGTCCGCAGAGATCGCCGAGGTCTGGCACACATCAACCGGACTGTCATCCTTCATTGATGGCATAATGGACCTGAAATTCTACAAGGCCCTGGTCTTTACGCTGACCTACACCTTTGTCGTGACGCCGCTGGTCCTGATTTTCGGACTGGCCGTTGCCGTCGGCGTAAACAACCTGCCCAAGGCGTTCCGTGGCGTGGCGATTTTCATCTCGCTCCTGCCTTTCCTTGTCGCGACGATCGTCGGCTCGATGATCCTCTCCTGGATGGTCGATGGTGAAGGCATCATCGGCGCGACGCTTCAGAACATCTTCAACGACCCGTCTCTCAGCATCAAGGCCTCGACGCCGCTCATGTGGATCATGCTGATGGTCTACGGGGTCTGGCACACCCTGCCTTTCGCCTTCATCACATTTTACGCCGGGCTGCAAACGGTGCCCCAGGACACGTTGGAGGCTGCCCGTGTGGATGGAGCCAACAAGTGGCAGACGATGATCAGCGTCGTGGTTCCGCACCTGATGCCGCTCGTGTCCTTCGTCACGCTGATGCTTCTGATGGACAATTTCCGGGTGTTCGAACCGCTGGTCAGTTTCCAGGCGGAGGCTCACGCCCAGTCACTGAGCACCTTCATCGTCAGCGACCTTCGTGAAGCCGGCAATCCGCTCTACGCCTCCGCCAGTGCGACCTCGATGCTGACGATCCTCGGCGTTGTGATCCTGCTGACACCCGTGCTGATCCGCACCTGGCGCGATTTCAACGCCAAGGTACATTGAGGAGACGACAATCATGGCGACGAAGGCAGAATCCCGTCTCACAACGCTAAGGGCTGTTTCCTATGCGCTCGTGATCACCTGGCTGATCATCGCGGCCTTTCCCTTCCTTTGGACGGTATGGGGCAGCTTCAAGGTGCAGGGCGACTTTTTCTCGAAAGCGGACTGGACCAACGCCATCTACGGCATCTTGACGACCCGTGAAACCGGTGGCGCCTTCACGCTCAAAGGCTACTACGGTGCGTGGATCCAGGAGGAGTTCTGGAGAAACGTGTTCAACACCATGGTCATCGTTTTCTTCACCGTCTGCATTTCGCTCACCTTCGGAACGCTCGGCGGGTACGCGCTGGCCCGCTCCGGCTTCCGCTATGCATTTTGGGTCCTGATGGCAGCCCTCGCGTTCCGCGCAATGCCGCACATCACGCTGGTTTCGGGTTACATGCTGCCGTTCTTCGAGTGGAACATCTGGGGACTGAAGGCGACAACCGTCATCGTGCTTGTGGCGATCAACCAGCCCTTCACGCTCTGGATGCTGCACTCGTTCTTCCTGAACATCCCGAAAGACATGGACGAAAGTGCCATGGTCGACGGCTGCACCCGGTTCCAGGCTTTCTGGAACGTCATCGTGCCGGTCATGTGGCCGGGGGTGATCACCACGGGCCTCTTCAGCTTCCTGCTAGCCTACAATGACTATGCTGTCACCTCGATGCTGCTGAGCAAACCGAACGAGACGATGGTCCCGGCGGTCGCCAGCTTCCTCGGTTCGGTTCAGGTGCAGGGCAACATCATGTTCGCGGTCGCAGCCGTTGTTTCGGCCACGGCACCGCTCTTCGTGCTGATCCTGTTTTTCCAGCGGCAGATCGTAAGCGGGCTGACGGCGGGCGCGGTCAAGGGTTGAACCCCCCTGCTGACAACGCACGGCGCAGTCCGCAATTCGGACTCCTGGGAGACAAGATGCCATGACCGGCGTTCACGAGTTGAATCGCGCTGCCCTCGATCCGCTGCGCGCGGCCCAGCATGACTGGGACGAGGCGACTCTGCGCCGAACGCTCAATGAGATCTTTGCTCCCGGGGCGACAAGTCACCTCTCTCATCCTTTCGGGGACATGGCGGGACCGGAGGCGTTCCACGATCAAGCGCTGGCATTGCTCAGGTCCGCATGGCCCGATGTCGAGCGAAGGGACTGGATCGTGATGGCGGGCGACGACGATCACGGGAATGACTGGGTCGGCTGTGGCGGTCATTTCATGGGCACGTTCACGTCGCCCTTTCTCGACATCCCGCCGACGGGCCACCTGGCACATATGCGATTTCACGAATTCTACCGGTTCGAGTCCGGCCGGGTCGTCGAATGCCAGGCACTGTGGGATGTCCCCGAAGTCATGATGCAAGCGAATGCGTGGCCAATGGCACCTTCCCTCGGTCGCGAATTCTGCATTCCCGGTCCGTCATCGGGAGACGGTCTGATCCGCCCGCCCAGGGACGACACCGACAGCAAGGCCAGCAAGGACATTGTCGTGGACATGTTGCAGCACATGAAACGGCACCCCTCTCAGGGCAGCCCCGAGGTAATGGAGATGCCGCGTTTCTGGAACGCTCGCATGAACTGGTACGGACCTGCGGGGATTGGCACCGGACGGGGAATCGACGGGTTTCGCAACTGGCACCAGATCCCTTTCCTGAAGGCGATGCCAGACCGGGGATCCAAGGCAGATCAGGTCACGTACCATTTCTTCGGCGACAACAACTACTGTGCCGTGACCGGATGGCCCAACATGATCCAGACCCTGACGCATGACGGTTGGCTCGGCATTGCGCCGTCGGGCAAGGAGATCACCATGCGCTCGCTGGACTTCTGGCGCATCGAGAACGG
>VYFG01000115.1 GCA_009842505.1 Gammaproteobacteria bacterium | reverse complement strand
CATTGTGCATTGCACAATTCCCTTGTCCCTATTGGAATTTTGCAAGCGGCTCAACTGAAAAGAACCGCCTGCGCATGATCGGCAGGCAGTGCGGCGGGGGATTCAGCGCCTTCGCGCTCTGATCCTGACGGGATATCTACTGGTCCAACATGCATTCATGAACTGGAAAGTGCCGGATAGTCGGAGATCCGGGAACGCTCTGCCCCAATCCTTCATTGATCCGTAACTTTGTGCAATCAGCATCCTGGCAACCCTTTGACGTAAATTCCCGCAAGAACGCTTGCCGGTCCGGACAGTACTGCCGATGCGAGCGCCGGAATTCCCGTGACGTGCCGTCCATACCCTTTGCAAAGACCCGATCTTGTGGTTTGATCGCTGGCTTTAAAAAATCCCGATCCCGAACATGAACATTGAAAACAAAGTGGCCGTGGTGACCGGTGCAGCCAGTGGCATCGGCAAGGCCGTGGCCCGCCGCCTGGCCCGGGGAGGTGCCCGCGCCGTCGGCATGGCGGACCTCAAGGACGATGTGGCCGCGGCCGCGGACGAGGTCAACTCGGAGCTGGGCAGGGAGGTCGCCGTGGCCTTCCGGGGGGATGTCACCGACAGCGCGTTCCGAACCCGGGTTTTCCGGCAGATGTCCGGGCATGGAACCGTCCGCATCTGCGTCCCCGCAGCGGGGGTCCTGAAAGACGCCCTGGCGGTGAAAATCGGCCGTGAAACCGGCGAGCCGGAACTCTACAGCGAGGACCTGTTCCGCAAGGTGCTGGACATCAACCTGGTCCACCCGGTGTACTGGAGCATGGAAATGCTGGCGGATGTCGCCCGGAAACGCGCCGCCGGGGGGCTCGGCAAGTGGACCTCCGACGAGGAGTTCCAGGGCGCCGCCATCCTCATCGGTTCGGTATCCTGCCGCGGCAACCGCGGCCAGGTATCCTATTCCAGCGCCAAGGCGGGACTGAACGCCGCCGCCAAGACCCTCAACATCGAGGGCGCCCACTACGGCGTCCAGGCCAAGGTCCTCCATCCGGGGTTCGTCTCCACCCCCATGGTGGAGCAGCTTCCGGAAGGGATGTTCGAAGATCACCTGCGGCAATTGATCCCCATTGATCGTAAAATCGACCCTGCGGAAATCGCCGAGGCCGTGGTGGCCCTCATCGAAAACCCCATCATTTCGGGGCCCATCTGGGCGGACGGCGGCTTTCCCCCCACGGCCTGAGGCCGGCCTGTCCCCGAACCGACCAAAACGCCTGATACAGCATGACAGCGAAGGTACTCAACCCGACCGAACTGCAGCAGTCGCTGAACGATCTTAACCGGGACGCCGCCCAAGATTGGGCCCTGGTGAACAACTGCCTGTCGCGCAGATTCAGATTTCCGGATTTCGTCTCCGCGTTCGGGTTCATGACCCGGGTCGCCATGCACGCGGAGAAGCTGAATCATCACCCCGACTGGTCCAATGTCTACGGCACCGTCAACGTCAGTCTGACCACCCACGAGGCCGGCGGAATCACCGCCACCGACTTCAAGCTGGCGCGGACAATGGAGCGTCTCGCGGTGGAGTGATGGACGATCACCGCGAGCATCCCCTGCCGCTCGAGCTTGATCACTGGTACGGCGTCACGGGGCTGCGCTACCGCCAGTTTCTCGAGGCGCTGACCGCTCTTGACCTGATCTCGGCCCGGCGCCACCTGGGCCTGTTCTCGCGGTTGCTGCTCGGCACCCTGGAAGCCAGCGAATGGGCGTTCGCCGAAGCCGGCCCCGACCCGCGGGACGACGAGGACGCCGAGCTGGTGCGGGTCGATTTCATGATCCTGCGCCGCAGTCTCCAGGGGCTCGACGACGCCCTTGACCAGCTCGACTGGGTCGCCCGGGAACGGGGGCCGCTGCGCGGCGCCATGGTGGACCGGCTGGACACGTTCGTCCGGGTCGACAACATCTTCGCCCGACACCATGACCGGGTCAGGGCGTCCCTGCTGCCCTGCCTGGAAGCGCAGCTGAACCGGGAACGAAGCCGGGTGATGGCGGCGAGACTCAGCGCCAGCATGCAGCGCGCCCAACCCAACTGAGACGCCCTTGATCCCCGCCGTCAGGGAGTGCATCGAGCAGGGGGGGACGGTGGTCACCGCAACCCGGCGCCTGTCCCGGGAACTCAGGCGCCAATATGACCGCGCCATGGTCGAATCCGGCCGCGCCGCCTGGGAAAGCGCGGATATCCTGCCCTGGGGGTCCTGGATCCGGCGCTGCCGGGACCTCGGGCCCGGCGGGTATCTGGCCGATGCCCCGACGGTGCTCACCGACAGCCAGCTGGTCCTCGTCTGGCAGGACATCATCCGGGACGACGTCACCCGCCACCATGACGGCGATTCCCCCCTGTGGAACATCGAGGCCACCGCCCGGGTCGCCGCCGGGACCCTGAGGCTGATGCGGGAGTGGTGCATCGACGGTGACGGCCTGCCGCCCTCCCGGCATCCCGACCATGCCGGATTCCGGCGCTGGCTCAGCGCCTACGACAGGCTCTGCGCCGAAAGGTGCTGGATTGACGGGCATGCGCTGGCGGACCGCCTGGCCGACACGGACCTGCCGGCGCCCGGGCACCCCCTGGTGATGGCGGGCTTCGACACCCTGACGGCCCAACAGCAGCGCTTCGTGGAGCGGCTGGTCGGGCGGGGCGGCGCAGTGGAGGTGGTGCCCCCCCGGCAGGGGGCGTTCCGGGATCTGCCCTGCCACGTCCTCCCCACCCCGGAGGACCAGTGGCGGGCGGCGGCGGCCTGGGCCCTGCGCCGCCTGGATGAAGACCCGGACTCCCGGGTGGCCATCGTGGTGCCGGATCTCGGTTCCTGCCGCGAGGGCCTGACCGCCGCGCTGATGGACTCCCTGGCCCCGGGACAGGTCGCCCGTCCCGGGGTGAGCCGCGACCTGCCCTTCCATGTCTCTCTCGGGGATTCCCTGGCATCCCATCCCGTCGCCCGCAGCCTCATGTCCCTCCTCGGCATTTTCAGCCGCAGACACATCAACCTGGAACAGTCGGAATCCCTGCTGCTGTCGCCCTGGATCGCGGGCCACCACGAGGAACTCGCACGCCGTGCCCGCGCAGCCCTGGCCCTCCGGGAGCGGCTGCCCTGGGAACACACGGTCCGTGACCTGTCCCGGGGCCTCGGGAAGCTCGACTGCCCGCACCTTTGCGGCCTGCTCGAGCGGGCGCTGGCACTGCGGAACAGCCTGCCCGCACGGGCACCGCTGGCGCACTGGTCCGTTGCCATGACCGGCCTTGCCGATGCGTTCGGCTGGCCGGGCGACGGGGAGGCGCTGGACAGCGACCAGTTCCAGGCCTGGAAGTCCGTCCGGGAACAGGTGCTCGGGCTCGGGGCGCTCGAACTGGTTTCCGGGAATACCGGGTTCGCCCGGGCGGCAGGCCTGCTTGGACAGTTGCTGGAAAGCCGGACATTCCAGCCGGAGGCGGGGGAGGCGAGAGTCCAGGTGCTCGACATCCGGGAAGCCTCGGGGCTCGAATTCGACCACATCTGGCTCGCGGACCTTATCGAGGAACGGTGGCCCCCGGTGGACGTTCCGGACCCCTTTCTCCCGATCCCGGTGCAGCGGGAAGCCGGCTGTCCCGGCACGGATCCCGGAACCGACGGACAAAGGGCGGCGATCGCTCATGGGCGCCTCGCCGGGTCGGCTGCGTACCTGGTGCAGAGCCGGCCGGAGAGGGAGGGCGAAACCCCGCTCATCGCCAGTCCCCTGGTCGCGGACTGCCCCCGCCCGGCGCAGGCGCCCGAGATCGCCCCGACGCTTTTCAGCGGGCTCGGCGACCCGGCCACGCGGACCGACCCCGTCCGCGATGACCGGGGGCCGCCCCATGCGGGGGGGCAGTCGCACGGCGGCGCCGGACTGATCCAACGACAGTCCGTCTGTCCAAGAAGCGCGTTCCTGCGTGACCGGCTCGGCGCCAGGGACCATGTCTTCAACCGACCCGGCCTTGACGCGTCAAGTCGGGGTTCCCTGGTCCACCGCACACTTGAGCGGGTCTGGGGGCGGCTGGAGCACTCCCGGGCGCTGGAGGCCATGGACGACAGCGCCCTGGAAGAACTGATCCTGGAGTGCATCGACCAGGCAGCACGACGCTACCGGGCCACGAGCAGCTGCGGGGCCGGCTTCTTCCGCGCCCAGCGGGAGTGGCTGCTTGAAACGCTGTGCGAATGGTTCGGCCTCGAGCGGCAGCGCACCCGGGCGTTCGCGGTCATCGGCCGGGAACAGCCGGTCACCCTGCTGCTCGACGGACTCGAACTCGCCTTTCGCATCGACCGCATCGACCGCTTCGAGGACGGCTCCCTGGCGCTGATCGACTACAAGACCGGCGCCGGCCAGTCCGTGGAAGACTGGTTCCACGACCGGCCGCGGGAGCCCCAGCTTCCCCTGTACGCCCTGTCCCGAGAGTGCCAGGGCCACGCCGTCAGCGTGGTCTCCTATGCGCGCGTCCGCCTGGGCGAGTGTGCCCTGGCCGGGTTCCTGGACCCCGCCCGGCTCGGCGGGGAGGAAAGTCTCGGCGCTCATCCCGGTCTCAGGGTAGTGCCGTTCCGGGGCCCGTGCGCCGACGGGGACTTCTCGCACTGGCACCGGACCCTGGGCGCCCTGGCCCGGGAATACCTGGAGGGCGACGCCCGGATCAGCCCGCGAGGCGGCGGCCTGTGCCCGGACTGCCCGACCCCGGCGTTCTGCCGGATACCCGTGAACCTCCCCGCCGGCGACAGGGAGGATCGGGATGGCTGACCCCGTCGACTGGCAGGCACGTCGGCAGGCGCTGGACCCCGGCGGCTCGTTCATCGTGCAGGCGCCGGCAGGGTCGGGCAAGACGGGGCTCCTGGTCAGGCGGTTTCTCAGGCTGCTGACCACGGTCGAGGCGCCGGAACAGATACTGGCCATCACCTTCACCCGCAAGGCCACGGCGGAGATGCGCCAGCGCATCGTGAACGCGCTGGCGGGGCTGGACGCGGAGGGCAACCCGGAACAGGACCCCGGCATCCTTGAACTGGCGCACGCCGCCCGGGAGCGGGACCGCCTGAAGGAATGGGACCTGGCGCAGAGTCCACGCCGGCTCAGGGTGCAGACCATCGACAGCTTCTGTTACGAACTGGTGAGGCGCATGCCGTGGTCGGCCCGCTTCGGCACCGTACCGCCACCCCTTGAGGACGCCTCCCGGCTCCATCTCGAAGCCGCCGGCACGACGCTGGACCTGGTCGAGGAGAAGAGCCATCCCGCCCTGGCAGGGGCATGCGCAAGGGTGCTCGGCCTGGTCAATGCCAACCGCGGCCATGCCCAGGCACTGCTCGCGGACATGCTGGCCGGCCGGGACCGCTGGATGCAGGCCCTCGGGAACCACTCCCGCGAACAGTTTGAGGGCTGGTGGCAAGAGACCATCCGCAACGCCCTGGAAGAGTGCGACGGGTTTCTCGACAGGCGCTGGCGCGGTGAACTGGCCGCGCTGGCCGGCGAAGCCGCGGACCGGGTTCTCGATCCGTCCGGCAATGCTCCGGCGGAGATCCGGGAGCGGCTGGCGAGGTGGGCCGGGGCCCGCGACTTCCCCGCGCCCGTCCCCGGGGAGGTCGGCCGCTGGCGGGGACTGTCGCACCTGCTCCTCACCAGGGACGGCACGGCACGGCGCCAGGTGACCAGGAACCTGGGTTTTCCGCCTGACGCCGCGGCCGCGAAAAAGCGCCTGCAGAAGCTGCTGCAAGCGCTGGCGGAATCCCCCGGTCACCTGCTTGCCTGGAACCGGGTGGCGCTCCTGCCGGATCCGGAGATCGGCGACAGCGAGTGGCGGAACACGGAAGCGCTGCTGGCACTGCTGCCGGCGGCGGCGGCGCATCTCCGGGTGCTGTTCAGCGAGCTGCATCATGCCGATTTCACCGAGATCGCCCAGCGGGCTGACCTGGCCCTCGGCGCCGGCGACGATCCCAGCGACCTGACCCTGGCCCTGGACTACCAGCTGCGCCACGTCCTGATGGACGAGTTCCAGGACACCTCCAGCGGCCAGATCGAATTGCTGGGAAAGCTGCTGGCGGGGTGGGTGCCCGGCGACGGGCGCACCCTGTTCCTCGTGGGCGACCCGATGCAGTCCATCTACCGTTTCCGGGAAGCGGAGGTCGGCATCTTTCTGGATGTCCAGGACCGGGGCATACGGGACATCCTGCCCGGGACCCTGACCCTGGAAACCAATTTCCGTTCCGCACCGGAACTGGTGGAGTGGTTCAACCGGGCATTCCCCCACGTGATGCCCGCGCGGCGGAACATCACCCTCGGCGCGGTGAACTACACCCCGGCCAGCGCCTTCCGCCCGCCGGATTCCGGGGCGGGTGTCCATGTCCATGCCACCATCGACCGCGGCCCCGAGGCTGAGGCCGGGGAGATTGCGGACCTGATCGAGGCCACGCTCGGGCGCCATCCCGGGGAGGAGATCGCCGTCCTCGGTCGGACGCGGGGCCATTTGTCCCATATCATGGATGCCCTCAACACGCGCGGTATCCCGTTCCAGGGGATCAGGCTGGAGCGGCTGGCGGAACGCCAGGCCGTGCAGGACATGGTAGCGCTGACCCTGGCGCTGGCGCAGCCCGCGGACCAGGTGGCCTGGCTCGGACTGTTGCGCGCGCCCTGGGGCGGGGTCACCCTGCCGGAACTGGTTCAGCTGGTCGGCACTCCGGACGGGACAGCGGCGTTCGAGGCGCTCCGGGACGATGCCCGGCTCGCCGGGTTGCCCCCCGATACCCGTGCGCGCCTGAACCGGGTGCGGGAGGTCATGTCCGACGGCCTGCTGCGCCATTGCCGTCTGCCGCTCCATCGCAACCTGGAGGCATGCTGGCTCCGCCTCGGCGGACCGGCGGTGGTGGAACCCGCGGACCTCGACAACTGCCGGCGGTTCATCGGTCTCGTGCGCGACCTGGAGGCGGAAGGCATCGCCATCCACGGCGAATCGCTGGCCGGGGCCATGGAGCATCTGTACGCGGAGAACAACACCGAAAGACCGGTGAAGCTGATGACCATCCACGGCGCCAAGGGCCTTGAGTTCCACACCGTGATCCTCCCGGGGCTCCAGCGCCTCAGCCGGCCCGACAGCGGCGAACTGATCCGCTGGAAACGTCTCCCGGACCGCCTGCTGATCGCCCCGAAGCCGCGCAGCCACGAGACCGGCCACTTCTACAACTACCTGGGAGAGCTCGAGAAGGAGCACAAGTCCCATGAACGCGGCCGCCTGCTCTATGTGGCCTGCACCCGGGCGCAGCGGCGGCTGCACCTGTTCGGCAGCACGCGGGTGGATTCGAAGACCGGCGAGCCGAGACCACCGGCGGGGACGTCCCTGCTCTACCAGCTCTGGCCCGTCGTGAAGCCCGATTTCGGGGCGGCGGTCGGCGCCCACGCCGGGGACGGGGCCGACGGCGGGGACGGAGCCGGTCCCCCGCAGCCGGTTCTGCACCGGATCGACCCGGCGTGGCGTTTGCCCGAGCTGCCCGCCTCGGTGGACCCGGGGCCGGGGGCCATGGAGACCGCGGAGGACGGCGAGGTCATCGAGTTCGACTGGGCCCGGGAAACCACACGAATCGCCGGGATCGTCATCCACCAGGCCCTGCAGCAGGTTGACCGGGACGGGTGGGAGACCTGGAAGGGCCGGTCATTCGGCCCGGATGACCGTGACGCCTGGCGCCGGCAGCTGCTGGACAAGGGGCTGCCCGCAAGCGGGGCGGACGAGGCCGTGGAACGGGTGAAAGACGCCCTGTCCCGGGTGCAGCGGGATCCCGTCGCGGACTGGATCTTCTCCCCCCGGCACACCGGTATCCGTACCGAGTGGGCCCTCAGCGGGGTGGACGGGGGCGTGGTGCGGAACGTGGTGCTGGACCGAAGCTTCGTGGACGCGGACTGCGTACGCTGGGTGGTGGACTTCAAGTCCAGCCGTCATGAGGACAGGGACACCCTGGATGCGTTCATCGCCCGGGAAAAGGAACGCTACCGGGTGACCATGACCCGGTATGGCGGCATTGTCTCGGCACTGGAGAGCCGGCCGGTGCGGACGGCGCTGTACTACCCGGTGCTCGGCAGCCTGGTGGAATACGAGACGCCATGACACCCGCCCCCGGGGCGGCGGGGCGTCAACATGCCGCCAGCGGATACGATGTCATCAGCCGGCAGCCGTCCCTCGTGACCACCACCTGCTCCTCCAGCTTGACCCCTTCCCCGCCCTTTGCCGAACCGATATAGGACTCCACGCACAGGGTCATGTTTTCCTCGAGGACGCCGTCGTAACCCTTCCTGTCGAAGTCGTGGATATGCTTGATGGAGGGGTATTCGTCGGCAAGGCCGATGCCGTGTATCAGGCTGCTGTAGCGGTTTGAGGAGAATTCGTCCGGGATTTTCCAGGCCCGCTCGGAGACCTCGCGGAAGGTGACGCCGGCCTTCAGGATGCTGCAGTTGTGCTCGATCTGCTCCCTTGCAAGGGCGTGGATCCGGCGCTGCTCGGCATTGGGCCTGTCGCCGCAGACCCAGCTCCGGGACATGTCGGCGCAGTAGCCGTAGGGGCCGATGAGGTCGGTGTCGAAGCTCACCATGTCCCCGTTCTCGATCACCCGCATCGAGGATTCCCGGAACCAGGGATAGGTGCGCGGCCCGGAAGACAGCAGGCGGGTTTCGATCCATTCCCCGCCGAGTGCGACGTTGGCCTCATGCAGCTTCGCCCACAGAGCGTTTTCCGTGATCCCCGGGGCCAGCGCCTCGCGCATCCTGTCTACCCCGGTCTCGCAGACATCGATCGCTTTCTGCATCAGCGCGAGTTCCCCGTCCGACTTGATCACCCGCGCCAGTTCCAGTACCTCGAGCCCGTCGTGCAGGCTGAGGCCCTGGTCCAGCAGCCGGCGGGACCCCTGCCAGGACAGCCGGTCCACCGCGAGGCGCAGGTTGCCGCCGCCGTGGGTCCGCACCAGGTCGGCGACCACCTGGCCGAACTCGTCGGCACGCCGGTCGGTGTTCGGTCCGGCGGTGAAGTAGTAGAACGATGTGATGACCCGGTATTCGTCGATCAGCGGCAGCCCCTCGGCGAGATGGGGATAGTCGCCGTAGTCGAACAGGATCATCGGCCCCTCGGTTGCGATGAACACGCAGCGGGTCTCGTAATGGGAGCACCAGACCTGCATGTTGGTGGCATCGCAGGCGTAGCGGCAGTTGATCTGGTCGAACAGCAGGACGCCGGCATAGTCGAGCCGCCTCAGCTGCTCGCGGATCCGGCCGAGCCGGTACCCGCGCACGGCGTCCAGGTCCACCGGGGCCTCGGAGAACTCCATGGCGCCATGCTGCCGGGCGGCGACGTTGCCGGCGGAAAGGGCGTTCGCGGGAATGGTCATGCTGTGCGGATGGGTTGGTTGCAGACGGGCACAGTGTATTGAATTGATCCCCGCCCCGATGGCACCGGCGCGCAGGAACCGTCGTTTATTGCGACCTGTCCGCGGGTTCGTCTCCGCTATACTCCCGTTCCCCCTTCCCGCCCCGTCCGGCCATGTCCCTTTCCACCCGCAGGGAATCCGCCATGCTGCTGCAGATCGCGGTCCCGCTGGCGGCTGCCTACCTGTCCGAGATGGCGATGTTCATCACCACCAAGATGGTGGTGGGCAAACTGGGCTATCACGAACTGGCCACGGTGGGCATCGCGGGCAACCTGTCGTTCGAGATCCTGGTGATCCTGATCGGCGTGCTGTCCATCGTCGGCGTCCTGTGCGCCCAGGCGGAGGGCGGGGGACGGAAGCGGGACGCGGGAACCGCGGTTCGCCAGGGCATGCTGCTCTCGGCATGGGTGGGCCTGCCCGCTACCTGGCTGGTATGGAACATGGACGTGGTGCTGGTATGGACCGGGCAGGACGACACCGTGGTGGAGCTGTCGAAGGGCTATCTCAGGTGGCTCAGCGGATTCATTTTGCCGGCGCTCTGGTTCTCGGTGCTCAGGTATTTCGTGTCGGCCCTGTCGCGGCCCCGCGCCGTCATGGTCATCACGGTGGCCGCCGTGGCCGTCAACTGGCTGCTGACCTATCTCCTGGTGCACGGGATCGCGGGGCTGCCGGAAATGGGCCTGGCCGGGGCCGGCCTGGCCACCACCATCGTGTCCTGGCTGATGTTCCTGACCCTCTTGTGGCACATCTACCGCACCGAGTCCCTGCGCGGCTACGGGGTGTTCTCCGGGCGCTGGCGCGTGGAAGGAGATGTCATGCGGGAAATCATCCGGCTCGGAATCCCGGTGGGCGGGCTGGTACTGCTCGAGGCCGGCATGTTCACCGGCGCGTCCATCCTCTCCGGGATCATCGGCCCACAGACCCTGGCCGCCTACGAGATCGTGCTGTCGTGGCTCGGGGTGACGTTCATGCTGGCGCTCGGCATGGCGGAATCCGGAATGGTGCGGGTGGCCCACGCCGTGGGCAGGGACCGGATGGCGGAGGCCCGCCACTCCGGACTGCTGGCCATGGTGCTCGGCGTCCTGACGATCTGCGCGCTGCTCCTGGTGCCCCTGGTGTACGGGGATCGGATCATCGCGATCTTCATCTCCCCCGAGGACCCCGGCTTCGGCGCGGTGTCGGCACTGGCCAAGGGCTTCTTCATCATCGGCGCCCTGTTCCAGGTCTTCGACGGCCTCCAGTGCATCGCCGCACGCGTACTGCGCGGTCTGAAGGACAGTGTCGCGCCGCTCTGGATTGCCGGGTTCGGTTACTGGGTGATGGGCATCGGCGGCGGCGCCTGGCTTGCATTCGGCGCCGGCATGGAAGGCTACGGCATCCTGTGGGGGATGGCTCTCGGCCTGATCACCACCGGTGTCCTGCTGGCATGGCGGTTTCACCGATTGTCCTCGCGCCTGATCCGGGCCGCCGCCGGCGCCCCGCCGGGCACGCCCGCCTGAGGCGCAGGATGCTGCATGCCGAGTACCACCGCCTGGCCTGCGACCTGCTGCATGCGCTGCCGGGGCTTTCGGTTGCGGGAATCCATCTGCCCGTGCCCGTGGAAGACGAGACCATCCGGGACGAGTTCGCCTTCGTGGTCCTGTCCGACGGCAGTGTGGGACCGTTCTATTTCAGCCTGGGCACCCTGCCCGGGGAACTCTGGCGGATGGTGCCGGACCCGTCGCGTCCGGATCCCTCGATCAGGAGCCTGGTCGATGGCTTCCTCGGCGGGCAGGAAGCCCCGAAGGCGCTGGCCATGGGTGCTTTCAACGCCCTGTCCCGGTCGCTGATGCGCCGGGCGGGATACCGGCCGGACGGTCCCGCCGGCACGGACGGGCCGGCGCCCGGGGACACCGTGGGCATGGTGGGCTATTTCGGGCCGCTGGTGGAACGCTTCACCGCGCGTGGGGTGAACGTCCGGGTGCTGGAACTCGCGCCGGAGCGCATTCCCGAAGGGCCCGGGATCGAGACGGCGGCGGACGCCGGCGGCCTGTGCGGATGCGACACCATTCTCTGCACCGCATCGACGCTGATCAACGACACCCTCGACGACATCATCGGAGGGGTCGGCGATGCCGGGCGGATTGAACTCATCGGGCCAAGCGGCAGCGGTCTTCCGGACATCGTGTTCGCCCGGGGCGTTGCCGGGGTGGGCGGGGTGGCCTTCGACGACGTCACGCGGCTGCTCAGCCGGGTCAATGCCGGAGAGGGCTGGGGCGACGCCGGGCGCAAATACCGGATTCCCGGGGACGGTTATCCCGGCTTCCCCGCCCTGTGCGCTCGGGCGGCCCTGACGGAAGATCGCCTCCGCCCGGGGGCGCGGGACCCGGGGAAATGATGCCGGTGTCAGGATGTCATGTTCTTTCGCGGCGCCAGAACGACGGCCACCACGAAGCCGACGGCGGCGAACGCGAACGCCTCGCGCAGCACCAGGGAAAGGCTGGACCATGACAGTGCCTGGTTGTCCACGGTGGAGGACAGGAACAGCAACAGGCCGGAAAACACCAGGCGCCCCATGAGGCTCTGGAGCGAAAGGTAGGTGGCCCGCAGGTGGCTGCCGACGCGCGGGGCGATCTGGGCATTGACCGGCGCATAGATCAGCCCCCAGGGGAAATTGCGCAGGATGACCAGGATCAGCACCCATTGCGCCAGCAGGAACGCGAGACCCCCGATGATGACCAGTTGCATCGCGAAGGCGATGTACAGGAGGGCGCGTATGCCAAGTCTCTGATGAAGCCTGACGCTGAGCGCCGCCCCCAGGGCGCCGCCGAACATCGAGACTCCGACGACAACGCCGGATACCAGGGTCGTGGTGTCCCCGGCGAACCACCCCAGGCCGAGCAGCCGGAGGTAGGGTTGATAGAACTCGTAGGCGACGTGCCCGAGTGAATACATGAACACCATGACCCCGAAAAGCCAGGCCAGAGTCCTGTCGGACAGCAGCCGCAGGCAGTCCCGGATCGAATGGAGAAATGACCCCGTGCCGGCCCCGTCCTGGCGGTGGACCCGGGGCTCGACGCAGCCCCACGTCAGCCAGAACGCCCACAGCGCCCCGAACAATGCCAGTCCATAGGGCAGCCGGAGGTCGGCCAGACCCAGGGCGCCCCCCGCCAGGGAGGCCAGTGCCAGTCCGGTCATGCCGAACTGCTGGCCGCGGGCCTCCTGCTCGGCATACTGCCCTTCCCTGTCCAGCGACAGCAGGGAATCATAGAGGAAGGCCGTGTCCGTACCGGAAAGAAACGCCATTCCCAGGGCCAGCAGAACCTGGCCGAGCACCAGTCCGGAGAAGTCCGTGGCCGCAATGTAGCCGATGTTCGCGGCCACGAAGAAGGCGGCGGCAACCAGCATCGTGATCCGGCGTCCGTACCGGTCGGAAAAATACCCGGACGGGACTTCGGCCAGGGTGACGCACAGGTAGTAGATCGAGCCGAGGAAGATCGCCGACGACAGCGGAACCATGCTGTTGAAGTAGAGGAAGAACACCGGAAACCAGCCGAACAGGTTGGTGCTGAACTGGATCCAGGGATAGCGCCGGATATTGATATCGGCCGCTGGGGTCACTTACCATCGTCCGTGGCATTCATTGCCCGGACTCTAGAGGATCGCCCGGTCCGATGGAATAGCCGGTCCATGCCGGGCCTGCGGCTGTGGCCGTCCCGGCACCTCGCGATGACGCCCGCCGGCTGCGGTCCGGGGTTGCACACATGAACACACTGGAAAGGACATCAAATCAGGCAGGCCCCGGCGATTCCGGGCGATCGGATGACGGTGCGCGGCGCCGGGAAGTCCGCTGCAGTTTCCCCATGGCGGTCGGCCGCCCCGAAGCGTGCTGACCATCAGCTTCCTCGGCTGTGGCCGTGCGGGGAGGGTGCTCGGCCACCTGTGGCATCGCGGCGGCGTGTTCCGGATCGGACAGGTCCTGACCCGCTCGCCGGACTCTGCCGCCGACGCGGTACGGAGCATCGGCGGCGGCACCGCGCTGGATTCCCCTGCAGGGCTCGGGCCGGCGGACGTGTTCCTGCTGGCGACGCCGGACCGGCATATCGCAGATGCGGCAGCATTTCTGTCCGGAAGCCGGGCGATCGCGTTTCATCTCGGCGGCGCACTGGCGTCCGCGCTGCTGCGGGAGACCGGCCTCGAGGGTCCGGTGGCCAGCATTCACCCGCTGCACAGTTTCGGCGACTTCACCCAATCGGTTCGGAATTTCGACGGAACCTGGTGCGCCTGCGAGGGGGACGACGCGGCGCTCGAGGTGCTGCAGCCGGCATTCGGGGCGATCGGCGGGCGCACGTTCACCATCGATGCCGACAGGAAACTGGCATACCACGCCGCCGGGGTCATGGTGAGCAACTATCTCAACGCCCTGACCGCGGCCGGAATCGACGCGTACGGACTTGCCGGCATCGACCGCGGCACCGCTTCCGCGCTCATCGCCCCGTTGCTCAGGAACACCGTCGAGAACATCGTCGACCACGGTCCCGGGGCCGCGCTGACCGGGCCGATCGCCCGGGGCGACTGGCAGCTGGTGGAAGCCGAGCTCGCAACGCTCCGGGACCTGGACCCGGCGCTCGCGGAGATCTACCGGGTCATGGGCGCCAGGACTCTGGAACTGGCCGGGACGCGGGATGATCTGGACCCTGATGACAGGGCAAGATTGGGTGCTATTCTGGGCATAGGGCCATAGCCCGGCCGGTCCAGGACCGGGCAGTCCAAACCGACGACACACAACCAGAATTCGGAACATGTCTCCACAATCCGGGGTAAGGACCACCGCACGGGGCGACTGGCGCGCCGCGCGCAAACTGCTGCCCTACCTGTGGCAGTACCGCTGGCGGATCGCGATCGGCCTGGTGCTGCTGGTGGCCGCACGGGCCGCCAACATCACGGTGCCGCTGGTGCTCAAGGAGATCATCGACGCCATGGATGCCGGGGAGACGGTGAAGATCCTGGTGCTGCCCCTGGCGTTCCTGCTCGCCTACGGGCTGCTGCGTTTCGGTTCGGTCCTGTTCAACGAGCTGCGCGACATGATCTTCGTCCGTGCCAGCGTGGACATCATCCACCGGATCGCCATGGAGGTGTTCGTCCATCTGCACCGGCTTTCACTGGGCTTCCACCTCAACCGCAAGACCGGGGGGCTGTCGCGGGACGTGGAGCGGGGCACCACCGCCATCGGCTTCTTTCTCCGGATCATGGTGCTCAACATCGTGCCGGTCGTGCTGGAGATCGCCGCGGTACTGGGAATCCTCTGGTACCAGTTCGATATCCTTTTTGCCCTGGTGACGGTCGCCGTCATCGTGGTGTATGCGGTGTTCACCTACCTGGTCACCCGCTGGCGCACCCGTTTCCGGGTGGAGATGAACACGGCGGAATCCAGCGCCAACACGCGCTCGATCGACTCGCTGCTGAACTACGAAACGGTGAAGGTGTTCGGCAACGAGATGCTGGAAAGGGAACGCTACCGGGATGCCATGGACGACTGGGCGAGGGCCAACATGAAAAGCTACTACTCCCTGTCGCTGCTCAATACCGGCCAGGGATTCATCATTGCCGCCGGCATGACGGTGCTGATGGTCATGGCGGCAAGCGGCGTGGTTGCCGGGCGGCAGACCCTGGGGGATTTCGCCATGATCAATGCCTTCCTGATCCAGCTCTACATCCCCCTCAGCTTCCTCGGCACCCTCTACCGGGAACTGAACCATTCCCTGATCGACATGGAAAAGATGTTCGACCTGCTGGACGAGTCGCCGGAGGTGATGGAGTCTCCCGGCGCCAGGCCGCTCGCGCTGACCCGGGGCGAGGTCCGGTTCGAGGGCGTGAGTTTCCGCTACCAGGACAACCGGCCGGTGCTGGAGGACATCAGTTTCGGGATTCCCGGGGGGACCATGCTGGCGGTGGTGGGGCCTTCGGGCTCCGGAAAATCCACCCTGGCCCGACTGCTCCTTCGGTTCTACGATCCGGACTCGGGACGGGTGACCATCGACGGGCAGGATGTCCGAGAACTGACCCTGGACAGCCTGCGCGCGGTCATGGGCGTGGTCCCCCAGGACACGGTGCTGTTCAACGACACGATCGGCTACAACATCGGCTACGGCCGTCACGGCGCTTCCGCCGGGGAGATCCGCGAGGCCGCCGGGGTGGCGCAGATCGACGCCTTCATCGAGCAGCATTCCCAGGGCTACGACATCCTGGTGGGCGAGCGCGGCCTCAAGCTCTCGGGCGGGGAAAAGCAGCGGGTCGCCATCGCGCGCACCGCCCTGAAGGGGGCCCGGATCCTGATCTTTGACGAGGCGACCTCCTCCCTGGACAGCCGCTCCGAAAAGGCGATCCAGAAGGCCCTCGATCGGGTGGCGGAGAACTGCACCACCCTGGTGATCGCCCACCGCCTGTCGACGGTAACCCACGCCGACCACATCATCGTTCTTGATCGGGGGCGGATCGTGGAACGGGGCACCCACGGATCGCTGGTCGGCAGTGGCGGGCTGTATGCCCAGATGTGGCAGTTGCAGCAGGAAACACAGCAGTACCTCGAATCCCACGAAGACCAGGACGGCACAGGGGTCGGCAACCCGTTGTCCGATGAAGAGGGAGTCGGGGTCTGACGTGAAGACGGTGGGTATCCGTCCGGCGCCGCAACACAGCGCCCCGCCGCGGCAACGGGCCGTGGCAGGTATCGGCGCCCTCCCGGCTCCGGCGGGTTGCGGCTGATCGCCGGTCTCCGGTGATGGGATCCTCCCCGTACATCACCCAGAAAGGCTTCGCCATGCTGCAGGCGGAGGAAAGGGAGATCTGGCGGAAGCGCGCCGAAGTCACCCGGGCTCTTTCCGCCGCCGCAGCCGAGGGCGACCGCTCGGAAAACGCTGAGTACATCTACCGCAAGAAACAGCTCCGGGAAATCGACCGCCGCATCCGCTACCTGCAAAAGCGCCTGCCGGAACTGAACGTGGTGGACCGGGTGGGCAACGAGGACCAGGTGTTTTTCGGCGCCCGGGTCACGCTGGAAACGGAGGATGGGGGCGAGGTGGAGTACCGGATCGTCGGCCCAGATGAAATCGACAGCGATTCGTCCAAGGGCTACATCAGCGTGGATTCACCCATGGCTCGGGCACTGTTGAAGAAGGCGGTGGACGACGAGGTGGTGGTTGATACCGGCGGCGTCTCGCGCAGGTTTTTCATCACGGGAATCCGCTACAACTGGGTTCGGACCGATTAGTATGTAGCAAGCAAATGAATTGTCCGCTATGGACCCAATCACGGTGGTCAAAAATTCCGGATTGATTCTTCGTGAGTTTCACTATATACATTGAATATCTCAATACTCACGATCCGGAAATAATGATGACCGGGCAACCAGAAACCACTCCTGCGATTGAACTGACACCAGACGAAGTCGAAAGGCTGCCGGCTCGGCTAAGGAAGAAAATCAAGGCAAGAAGGAAACCGCTGGGCAAACGGGGACGATGGGTGCTGATCGGTGCCGCTTCCAGGCAGGAAGCCGCGGCCATGTGCGCAACCACGACTATGGCCGGGCGCATCTTGGGAGAGCGCCGGAAGGAATTGACCGAACGCAACATTGAGGTGCTGGTCGATCTGTACCTCCAGGGAGAGGCTCAGGCCGACGTCGACCGGGAACTTGAGCAGGACAACGCCGAGTTGCGCGCGCAGTACCTCCGTGAGGTGCCGACATTCACGGCAGCGGAAATCCATGAGTTCATGCATGGCTCGATGTTACGCAACCCGAGCGAACCGGCCTCGCGGTGGCGACGCGAGAAAAGGGTCTTTGCGGTGCGCGCCGGCCGCGCACAGCAATATCCGCGTTTCCAGTTTGTCGACGGCCATCCGCAACCCGTCATCAAGGAAGTGCTGAAGCGTCTGCCGGATGACATGTCGCCATGGCAGATCGCGTTCTGGTTCCGTTCGGGCAATGGTTGGCTCGACGGAAGATCGCCCGAAGAGGCGCTCGGCGACGAGGAAGGTATCCTGATGGCAGCCGACCGCCTGCGTGAGCCGGCTGTCGGCTGACGATGAAAATCCGCAATCCTCCGTCCCCGCTCACGAACCCGCAATTTTCCGACCTGCCCCAAGGTGCCGAACTCCACCGCGTCCATCTGACAACCTTCAGGGCGGGGCAGTTCAACCCGGGACAGGGTGGACCGACGCGCTTCGCTCCGTTCAACGACGGCAACGGAGCGCCCGTGCCCTCCCTCTATGCGAGTGCCACACCTCCTGCGGCGATCCACGAGACGATATTCCATGAAATTCCCGCAAACGCCGGGACAAAGACGGCGCGTATCAACGAGGTGTGCATTCGGACGCATTCAATGCTTCACACGAACCGCGCCCTGCGGCTTGTCGAGTTACGCAACGTAACCTTGAGCAACTGGGGTATTTCGCGTAAAGACCTGATCACGTCGAGCCCGTCTCTGTACAGTCAGACTGTTCTTTGGGCCGAGGCCATCCACCGCGACATTCCTGACGCCGACGGCCTCGTCTGGACCTCCAACCAGTGCGACCCCGACAATGCCTACCTGTTCTTCGGCGACCGCGTTGACGAAAGCGACTTCACGGCAGCGCTCGCGCGCGACGGCGAAACCGATACGTCTTTTCTACAGGATGTGAGAGACGAAGGCCGGCGGCGGGGCATCACCCTGACGATCTGAACGCTTCATTGTCCTGGCCCCGTCTCTCCGACCCGGCCTGCCTGCCCCGCCCGACTCTTCCCGAAACACCCTGCCGGTTGACGGCCGGGCCGTCCAGGAGATGCCGGTCTGTGGGTTCTTCAGGGTCCAGGCAGTTCGTCCCGCCGCCTCGCCTGACCACAACCTGGTGCACCAGGGTTGTCCTGCCGCCCGGTGCCGGACGAATGGAGAATCCAGGTATCCGGTAAACTCCCCTGAGCGGTCAGAATCCCGCCGCCATGCCATCCTTGCGATGATCGGAGCCGGCGACATAGACGCCGTCCGCGCGGTAGATGAGCTGGGCGCCGCCGAACCCGGTTTCCTCGTCCGGGCTGCCGTCATACAGCCTGTGGCCGCGACGCCGGAGCTCTTCTGCGACTTCAGGGTCGAAGCCCTCCTCCAGGTGCAGCTGGAGATCCTCCAGCACCCGCCAGCGGCGGGCATCACTGGCGGTCTGCGGATTCTGTCCGTAGTTGAATATGCGGATCACCATCTGCGCATGCCCCTGGGCCTGCATACTCCCGCCCATGACACCGAAGCTCATTTCCGGCCGGCCGTCCCGGGTGACGAACCCGGGGATGATGGTGTGAAACGGCCGCTTGCCGCCGCCCGCCTCGTTCGGGTGCCCGGGAACCAGGTTGAAACCGGCGCCGCGGTTCTGCATGCTGATGCCGGTCCCCTCCACCACCACGCCGGAGCCGAAGCCGAAGTAGTTGCTCTGGATCATGGAGACCATCATGCCGTCTTGGTCGGCGGCGGTGAGATACACTGTGCCGCCCCTATCGGGAAAGCCGTGATCCGGGAAGCGCGCCACCTCCATGCTGATCAGGGCCGCCCGTGAAGCCAGGTATCCGTCGTCCAGCAGGGATTCCACGGACACGGTCATGGCGTCGGGATCGGCAATGTACTGCCAAGCATCCGACAGCGCCAGTTTCATGGCCTCCACCTGGAGATGCACGCTGTCCGCGGAATCCGGCGCGAAGCGGCCCACGTCCAGGTGACGGATGATGCCGAGCATCATCAGGGCGGCCAGCCCCTGGCCGTTGGGCGGAATCTCGTGAAGGGCGATGTCGCCGTATTGCTGCTGTATCGGCCTCACCCAGTCGGCCCGGTGGTCGGTGAGGTCGGACATCTCCAGTTTCCATCCGTTTCGCTTGGACGAGGCCACCATTTCCGCCGCCAGCTCACCCCGGTAGAACGCCTCTCCCCGGGTGCCGGCGATGGCCTCCAGCGTGGCCGCCTGGTCGGGGAACCGGAACCATTGCCCCGGCGCCGGGGACTTTCCGCCCGGCAGGAAGTGATGGAAACCCTCCTGCTCCCGGAATTCCGGGGACGCGGCCGCCCAGGCCCGCGCGGTGATCGGGGACACGGCAAAGCCGCCGCGGGCGTACTCGATGGCATCCTCGAACAGCCGCCCGAAGGGGAGCCTGCCGAAGCGTTCGGACAGCGCCACCCAGGCGGACACCGCCCCGGGGACGGTGGTGGCGGGCCAGCCGAAAAGTGGCATCTCCCCGAGGCCGGCGAAGTCTTCCGGCGTGACGGCGGCAGCCATGCGGCCGGAAGCGTTGAGGCCGTGCAGTTCCGTCCCGTCCCACAGGATGGCAAAAACATCGCTGCCGATCCCGTTGCTTGTGGGCTCCACCACGGTAAGGGTAATGGCCGTGGCAAGCGCCGCGTCCACGGCGTTGCCGCCTTCGCGCAGTGCACGGATGCCGGCCTGCACCGCGAGGGGCTGGGACGAGGCGACCACGTTGCGCGCCATGACCGGCATACGCCGGGAGTCGTAGGGGAATCCGCTGGGAAAACCGTAATCGAGGGAGTGCATTAGGCTGGTCTGAGGAACTTGATCTGAATTCTAACTTCGGGCGGGGGATGCCTGCCCTGCAGGCGGCCATCCGGAACAGGGCGTGTCACAATGGCACGTGTCGACACCTGCACGGGAGTCAGGAATGACCGGACGCCGACGCGCCCGCCCGGATGGCGCGTTCCCGCCGGATTGCCATGATACTGTATGTCATCACGGCGGCCAGCACCACCGCGCTGCCGGCCAGGGTGTAGAGGCTGGGCGTCTCGCCGACCCCGAGCCAGACCCAGATCGGGTTCAGCACGGCCTCGCTGAGGGAGAACAGCGCCACCTCCGCCGCCGGAATGTAACGGGTGCTCCAGGTCAGGCACATGAACCCGAAGCCGAACTGGACACTGCCCAGTGCCAGGATGATCACCAGGTCATGGCGGCTGACGGCAAAGTCGACGACGAAGGCCAGCACGATCATCGCGGTGAACAGGCCGGACAGGCAGGTCGCGGGCATCATGTCCACATGCCGGTTGCCCCGCAGGATCAGGAGGTAGAACACGTACATGATGGCGAGGCAGAGGGCGAATACATTCCCCAGCATGCCGCCGGACACCAGGCCGTCCGCAAACATCAGCCCGATGCCAAGGATGGCGGCGAACATCGAGGCCAGACTGGCGCGGGTCACCCGCTCCCGCAGGAACAGCCACCCGGCCAACGCCGCCAGCAGGGGGGAGGCGCCGATGATGAACACCACGTTGGCCACGGTGGTGTTGAGCAAGGCCATGATGTAGAAGATCGACCCCACGGAAAGGACGAGCGCGGCGAGAAGGCCCGCCCCGCCGATATCGGCGAAGCGCCTGGCGATGTTGCCGCGGTACTGGAAAACCAGGAAGACGAAGATGGTCAGGAATGTGGCCAGCGAGCGGTAGAACAGGATTTGCCAGCCGTCCGCGGCCTCGATGTTGCGGATCATGATGCCGGAAAGGCTGAGGAAGGTGCCGCCCAGGAGGGCGATGGCGACGCCCACCATATAGCGGTTGTCCCGGGGCAGGTACTGCATGCGGAGTGAAGGGGTACTCGGGGGGGATCAGGCGGAAGCCGTCTCCGCCATGGCCAGACGGCGGCTGCGCCTTGCCTCCAGGGGTGCCACCAGCAGCGACATCATCGGCGGAACGATGAGCAGCGTGATCATCGCCGACAGCGCCAGGCCCCCCACCACCACCGAACCGAGGCCCCGGTAGAGTTCCGAGCCCGCCCCGGGAAACAGTACCAGCGGAAGCATGCCGAACACGGAAGTGAGCGTGGACATGAAGATCGGCCGGATGCGGTTGCGCGTGGCCCTCGGAATGGCCTCCTTCGGATCCATGTCCCTCTCCCGGATCAGGTGCAGGGTCTGGTGCACCAGCAGGATCGCGTTGTTGACCACGATGCCCACGAGGATCACGAATCCCAGCATGGTGAGCATGTCCAGGGCCTGGTAGGTGTAGAGATTCAGCACCGCGAGGCCCGCGATGCCGCCCGCGGCGGCGATTGGGACCGACACCATGATGATCAGCGGGTAGACAAAGCTCTCGAACAGCACCGCCATCACCAGGAAAACGATCACCACCGCCAGCAGCAGGTTGATGCCCATGGCGGCACGGGTCTGGTCAAGCTTGTCCGCGGTGCCGGAAATCCGGAGCCGCACGTCCGGGGGCAGTCCCTCGTCCTTCAGCGGCGCGATGACCTGGTCCCGGATCATCTCGATGGCCGTCTCCAGCGGCAGGAGGGCCCCCGGCCGGACCTCCAGGGTGATAGTGCGGAAACGCTCCCGGTGCTGGATCTGCGTGGGGCCCGAGGTCAGTTCGATGTCGGCCACGGATTCCACCGGGATGACCTGGCCGGACGGGGTGACGATGGGCAGGTCCCCGATCCCCTGGGTTTCCACCACGGCACCGGTAGCGCCCTTGAGCAGTATGTCCATGAGCTTGCCTTCCACCGTGGCCTGGGTGACCCGGAGTCCGTCGTTGAACGTGTCGATGGTCAGGGCCAGGTCCCTTGCGGTGATGCCGCTGTCGTTGAGCCGTACCCGGTCCGGGTTCACCCGGACTTCCGGCGCGCCCAGTTCCAGGCCGGGAACCGGCCGCCATTCGTGGCCCTCATTCCGCGGGAACAGGTGGATGATCCGGCCGAAGGCGCGGTTCGCGACCTCCAGCACCGTTTCCAGCTCGTTGCCGGAAATGTCCAGATCCACCTTGCGCCCGCCGCCGATGCCGCGGCCGAAAATCGACGGCTGGGTAATGAACCCGAAAGTGCCCGGTTCCCGGAATACCGGTGCGCTCAGCACGGGCTTGAGTTCCGCCACCCTGGAGGGATCCGCGGATACCGCCCCGAGGAAGGTGCGGGACCGCGTGGCCACGTAGAAGAACCGTTCGATCAGGGGAGGATCCTCGGCTTCCGGGGGGGCGCCGGTTCCGTCACCCGGGTTCTCAAGGAACCGGTTCCTGATTCCGCCGAAGAACTGTTCGACCTGCTGGACCAGCGTAGACTCCTGTTCGGCCTCGGCCGGCGGAGCATCCGTCTCCGTGATCCAGAGATGGCTGATTTCCTGTTCTATGCCCTGGGCGATCCGGGTGGTGGTGTCGAGGTTGTAGCCCGGCGGGGGTATGACGATGCCGAACAACAGGTTGCGGTTGCCCTCCGGCAGGTACTCGAGCTTGGGCAGGAACTGGTAACTGAAGTAGCCTGCGCCCGCGGTGACGGCGACAGCGATGCACAGGGCAATGAAACGGCTGCGCACCACGAGGGTGACGAAACCGATGATCATCCTGCTGAACAGCCCGGCGACGGAGTCCAGCAGGATGATCCGGACCTTTCGTATCTTGCCGTCCGGGGTTTGCCTGCTCGACAGCATCCGGCGCGAAAACGCGGGGATGACCGAGATGGACACCACCAGGGAAAGCACCACGGCCACGGATATGGCCACGGCGATATCGCGGAACAGCTGGCCGGCCTCCAGTTCCATGACGAGGATGGGGATGAACACCATGACCGTGGTCAGCGCCGAGACCAGCACCGCGCTCCACACCTGGCTGGCTCCCAGGTAGGCGGCCTCGCGGTTGCCGTACCCTTCTTCCTTGTGCCGGTAGATGTTCTCGAGCACCACGATGGCGGCATCCACCACCATGCCCACCGCGAAGGCCAGGCCCGCCAGGGAGATCACGTTGATGGAACGTCCCAGGGCCGCCATGGCGACGAAGGCGCCGACCACCGACACGGGAATCGCCAGGGAGACGATGAAGGTGGCACGGAGCGAACGCAGGAACAGGATCAGGATCATCGCCGCCAGGCCGCCGCCCACCCAGATATTCTGCTTGACCAGGTCGATGGCGGAATTGATGTACACCGTCTCGTCGTACACCTGCTTGAGATTCAGTCCGGCCTCCGGCACCACGGACTCGTTGAGTTCCTTCACCGCCTCCTCGAGGCCCGCCATGGTCTCGATGACGTTGGCGCCTGTCTGGCGGGTGGCGTTCATGGCCAGGGCGGCATCGCCGAGCATCCGGATGGTGGCGGTGGGTTCCTGGTAGCCGAAGCGCACATCGGCGATATCGCCCAGCGTGGTGCGGGCGATCAGGTCGCCGCCGCTCCGGTTGATCAGCACCCCGCGAATGGCGTCCAGGGACTGGAGTTCCCCCTCGGTCCGGACCACGTAGCGCCGCTTGCCCTCGTCGATGTCACCGGCGCCCAGGGAGATGTTGGCGAGTTGCAGCGAGCGGCTGATGTCGGCGATGGTCAGGCCGTGGCGCGCCAGCAGCGTCGGATCGATGACGATGTGAATTTCGCGGTCGCTGGCGCCGAAGAAATTCACCCGGCTCACGCCGGGCACCCGCTCGAGGCGCTCCTTGACGGAATCCCGGATGAAGTCGCCGTATTCGTGCATCTCCCGGGTGTTTCCGGGCAGGCGGTTGAAGATGAACCAGGCGATGGCGTTGTCCTCGCTGCCGGCGGTGTCCAGGGTCGGCTGGTCGGCCTCCTCGGGATATTCCGACACCCGGTCGAGCCGGTTGGAAACCAGCAGCAGCGCCCGGTCCATGTTGGTGCCCACCCTGAATTCCAGGGTGATGCGGGAGCGGCCGAGTTCCGCGTTGCCGGTGATGGAGGTAAGCCCCTCGATACCCGCCAGCTGCTCTTCCTGGGGATTCATGATTTCCCGCTCCACCTCCGCCGGCGCGGCGCCGAACCAGTTGGTGGTCACCGTGATCACCGGCCGGTTGACGTCGGGGGCGAGCTGGATCGGTATGGTGGACAGCGCCACCAGTCCGAACAGCACGACCAGCAGCACCGCCGCGACGATGGCGATGGGCCGGTCAATGGAAACGCGGATGAGATCCAAGGGGGAGTCCCGGGCCGTCCCTAGGAGGGATCGCCCGCCACCGAGACGGGCTGGTCCGGCCGCAGCCGCTCATTGCCCCGGATGACAACCCGTTCGCCTTCCGACAGTCCGCCCACCACCTCGAGCCGGTTGCCCACCGGCGCGCCGAGACGGACCGGCCGCAACCGCGCGAGACCCTCCTCGACGACGTACACGATGCTGCCTCGTCCCTTTCGGATCACGGCATCCTTGTGCACCGAACTGATCTGCCTGCTGATCCCTGCGGGGACGTGGACCGTCACGCTCTGCTGCACCGCCAGGGCCATGGCCTTGGGGTCCAGGCCGATGGAAAACCGCACCCGGCGCGTTCTTGTCCTCGGATTTTCCTCCGGAACCACGGCCCGCACCCGGGCCTGGTGGCGGCTGCCGTCCTCGAAGGTGATGTCCACCGCGCGGCCTTCGGTAAGGCCGGCAAGGCGGGCCGCCGGCACATCCGCCTCGAGCTCCAGGGAGCCGTCGGACACCAGCCGGATCACGGGTTGCCCCCGCTGGAGGTAGCTGCCCACCTCCGTCAGCTTTTCGGTGACCGCGCCGTCGAAAGGTGCGGTGATCTGGGTGTAGCGAAGCTCCAGGTCCACCATCCGGATCTCCGCGTCGGCGCTGTTGAGTTCCGCCTCCGCCTCCCGAACCCGCGCGAAGGCGATGTTCTGCTGCTGGTTGGCGTCGTCGATCTGGGCCTTGCTCACCGCCGCCGAAGACTGCAGCGTGCTCAACCGCCCGACTTCCTGGCGGGCCAGTTCAAGCTGCGCCCGGGCGACCGCGATGCGGGTCTCGGCTTCCATGCGCTGGCTTTCCGCCAGCCGCTTGCGCAGGTGCAGCGGCTCGGGGTCGACGGCCGCGATGCGTTGCCCCCTAGTGACCGAATCCCCCACCCGGACATCGATTCCGGTGACCGCCCCGGCCACCCGGGCGGCCACGGTGCCGGCCTGGACCGTCACCAGCCTGCCAAGGATGGGCACGGTCTGGGTGAAATCCTGCCGGATGACGGGGTCGACCGTAACCAGGGCCTGCTGCTGGGCGACGGCGGACGCTGCAGCCGTGCAGTACAGCAGGCACAGGAGCAGGATTCGGTTCCTGGTATTGCGGGACGCTTCCATCGCGGTATTATCGCCGAAGTCCACGCTGCACAATACAGTAAAACGTTCCGGCGGAATATCCCTGTTCCATCCTCGTTCCATGTCCGACAGCGCAAAAATGATCGATCACATCGTGTATGAAACCGGCGAGGAGCCGACCTGGTCGGTGATCTGGCTGCACGGCCTCGGCGCCGACGGCCACGACTTCGCGCCGGTGGCGCGGGAGCTGGGGTTCCGGGACAGTCCCGCGGTCAGGTTCCTGTTTCCCCATGCGCCGGTCCGGCCCATCACCATCAATGCAGGGATGCGGATGCGCGGCTGGTATGACATCCGGGGTATGGCGTTCGACCGCGAGGAGGACCGTGACGGCCTCGAGGAATCCCGGGACCATGTCCACCGCCTGATTGTCCGGGAGAATGCCCGGGGAATCCCCGCCGGGCGCATTTTCCTCGCCGGGTTCTCCCAGGGAGGGGCGGTGGCGCTGTTCACCGGCCTCAGGTATCCCGAACGGCTGGCGGGACTGGTCGCCCTGTCCACCTACCTGCCGGCGGCGGATTCCACCCTGGCGGAGCGGAGCGGGGCCAATGCGTTGGTGCCGGTCTTCATGGCCCACGGCACGGACGACCCGGTCATTCCCCTGGCGCTGGCGGAGCACAGCCGGGGACTCCTCGGGCAGATGGGATACCCCGTGGAGTGGCACACCTACACGATGCCCCATTCGGTGCACCCGGAGGAAATCCTGCATATCCGCACGTTCATGCAGGACGTGGTCCTCGCCGGATGAGCCCGCAGCGGGTTGCGTGTCCCGGCGCGGCGTTCCGCCGCGTTTTGCTTTCCGCCGCAGGCTGGCATAATCCCGTCCCCCCCGGAACGGCCCCAGGTACCGACTGCCCCCGGTTTCCCGTGAAGACCAGATCTGCAATTTCCATCGCCGGCATGGCCGCGCTGCTGCTGGCCCTGGCCGCCGGCCAGGCCCGGGCCGATGTCACCATCCGCTATACCAATCCGCTGGCCCCGGAAGGGGAGATGACCCTGGCGGCCAGCGGCAACCGGGCCGCGATGCGGGTCCCGGTGGGGGCGAGGGACGGCCGCATCCTCTACGACCGGGACGGACATCAGATGCTCGTGGTCATCGACAGCGACCGGTCCTATATGGACGTGGACACCGTGCTGGCGGCCCTGGGCGGGCTGTCCGGCCTGCTTGCCGGCCTGGTCGAAGACATGCCCGGGGATCTCAAGTCCCAGCTGGACGGTCTGCTGGACAGCGCCGGGAAGGCGGGCGGGCGGGCGCCGGAGGTGTCCGACACGGGACAAACCGACACAGTGCGCGGCATTTCCTGCCGGGTATCCATCTACCGCTGGCCGGATTCCGCGGCCGAAATGTGCCTGGCGGACCCCGGCGAGATGGGCATCAGCGCCGGGGATTTCTCGATGCTGAGGGCGATGGTGGCGAAACAGGAAGCGTCCGTCAGGCTGCTCGGGGAGATCCTGGGCCTGTCCGTCCCGGATCTCGGACTGGACGTCATCGACCGGGTTCCGCTCCGGATCCGCCAGCTTTCCGGCCCCGATGCCGGCTCGGGCACCGAATTCCTCGGCATCAGCCGGGAAGTCAACCCGGCGCTGGTGGCGCTGCCCTCCGACTACCGGCTCGTCAGCCTGGTGGAGAATTGAACAGGCGGCAGTCCCAGCCCCGCGCCGGCCGGCCGGTTCGGGAATACACGCCCTCCGGAGTCCTTCCATGGCCCTGAAGAAGGAATTCGTTGCCCTGATGGCGCTCAGCATGTCCCTGGTGGCGCTGGCCATCGACGCCATGCTGCCCGCCCTGGCCGAGATCGGCTCCGATCTGGGCCTGGCCCATGACAACGACCGCCAGCTCGTGCTGACAGTCCTGTTTCTCGGGCTTTCACTGGGTCAGCTGTTCTACGGGCCGATATCGGATTCCCTTGGACGCAGGGGCCCGATCTTCTTCGGCTTCGGGCTGTTCATCCTCGGCAGTGCCCTGGCGGTGGTGGCGCCGACCTTCGAGTGGCTGCTGATCGGCCGGTTCCTGCAGGGGCTGGGCGCTGCGGGGCCCCGGATTCTCACCGTCGCCATCATCCGCGACTGCGCCGTGGGCAGGGAAATGGCCCGCCTGATGTCCCTGGTGATGATGGTGTTCATTCTCATTCCCGCCATTGCGCCGGCCCTGGGGCAGGCAATCCTGCTCATTGCGTCGTGGCGCGGGATTTTCATGGCCCTGCTGCTGCTGTCGAGCATGACCCTGGTCTGGTTCTACCTCCGCCAGCCGGAAACCCTGTCGTTCGAGGCCCGGCGCCCGATTTCCCCGGCCTCGCTGGGCGGGGCGTTCGTCGAGGTCCTCCACACCCGGTCCACGGTGTTGTACACGCTGGCCGGGGGGATGATCTTCGGCAGCTTCGTGGGCTTTCTGAATTCCGCCCAGCAGATTTTCCAGGAGTTGTACGGACTGGGCGTGCGCTTCCCCGCCTATTTTGCGGTCCTGGCACTGACCATTGGCTGCGCCTCCCTGATCAACGCCCGCCTGGTGATCCGGCTGGGGATGCGCTTCCTGTGTATCCTGGGCCTTGGCGTGACTGTCCTGACATCCGCGGTCTTCCTGGTCTACTGCCTGATCGGGGACCCCGGCATTTGGCTGCTCATGGCCTACCTGATGGTGACCTTCTTCTGTACCGGCATCCTGTTCGGCAATATCAACGCCCTCGCCATGGAACCCCTCGGCCATATGGCCGGGCTGGCGTCCTCGATGATCGGTTCGGCCAAGACGCTGATATCCCTGCTCCTCGGCTATGTCATCGGCTACGCCTACGACAGCTCGGTGGTGCCGCTGGTAACGGGCTTCTTCCTCCTTTCCGCCCTGGCCTTCGGATTGATGTGGCTGTCCGGGAGCGAGGCCCCGACCGTCCGTCAGCCCCTGACCGACAGGCTGCGGGAGGAAAGCTCCAGGTAGTAGGGCCAGTGGTGGTCCAGGTAGGCCTTGAGCGCCGGCGCCTTGCCGGCGAAGGTCTGGAACTCCGCCCGAACCTCCGCGTCGGCGCGCGGGTCCCTGGCGATGCCGGCGTGCCGCACCGTGCGATCGTGCCAGGCCCCCATCTGCTCCCAGTCCCTGGGGGCCTCTCCCGCCTGCCAGGAAAACGCCTCTTCCACGAACCCGAGGCCCAGGCGCTCCCACAACGCGCCGACCGTGGCCCGGGGGTCGCGCTGGATGTCCTCGGCGCGGACCACCGGGGGCTCGACCCCGGTAAGCGCCGTGATCCAGCGGAACAGCCGCCACTGGGCCTCCAGCCCCGCCTCCTCGCAGCTGAAGTTCGGGTCCAGCCTGTAGTAGGACATCAGTGTCCTGCGGGGGTCCCGGATGAGGAACGCGTGGCGCAGCTGCCCGGCCATTTCGGGGTGCCGCATGATCTCCGGCATCACGTAATAGGCCATGTCCTTGACGAACACCGGACGGTGCCGGGATTCCCCGTGGATCAGGTCGACGATGTCGTCGAAGGACCGCGGCTGGTCCGGCGAGGCGTCGAAGTGGGGGAAGTCCCTTCGCCCGAGATGGATGTAGTAGTAGTACAGGAAGGGCTCATGCAGGCAGTGGCAGTCGCCCCGCTCCCGCATGACCCGCTCCAGCGCCGTGGACATGGAGCGGGGATGGGCCCAGAGCAGGAAAATCGGATGGGCGGACGGCTGCATGGCGGGAATCATAACCCGGAATTCCCCTTCCCGGGTCCTGTCCGGCGGTCTTTGCCATCGCGGTCTTGGGGTCTTTCGCGCCGAACGGGTAATATCGGGCCAAAGACCGGCATGCCTCCCGCCGGCCGTCGAACAGCAACATGACCGACAAGCACTTCATCTCCGCCCAGGACCTTCTGGAAGACTCCTACCGCCTTGGTGTCCAGATCATCAACAGCGGATTCCGCCCGGACTTCATCGTGGGAATCTGGCGCGGCGGCACCCCGGTCGGCATCGCGATCCAGGAACTGATGGAATACTTCAACATCCCGACCGACCACATCAGCCTTAGGACATCATTCTACGAGGGCGTTGCCCAGACCCGGCAGAAGGTCCGGGTCCACGGGCTCGGCTATCTGGTCAGGAACCTGAATGCGCACAACGCGCTGTTGATCGTGGACGACGTCTACGACTCCGGCCGGAGCATCAAGGCGGTGGTCGACCAGCTCACCGCCCGCACGCGCCGCAACACGCCGCAGCAGATCAAGGTGGCGACGCCCTGGTACAAGCCCGGGAACAACGCCACCGGCCGGGTGCCGGACTACTATCTCCACGAAACCGGTCGGTGGCTGGTGTTCCCCCATGAGGTCACCGGGCTGACCGAAGACGAGCTGGCGGCGGGAAAGCGGCGGCTGCATCAGATCATCCAGGAGGTCGTCCCCAGATAGCCCGGACAGGCCGGGGCCGCCGGGCCGCGCACCGGGACCCCGGGGCCGTATAATGGCGGAGTCGCAATCAGCCACCCGAATCCATGCAAAGGCCACCGCTCAGGGGCGTCAGGGTCCTTGAACTCGGACAGCTCATCGCCGGCCCGTTCGCCGCCAAGACCCTGGCGGATTTCGGCGCCGACGTCATCAAGATCGAGGCCGAGGGAACCGGCGATCCGCTCCGGAAATGGCGGCTTCTCCGGGACGGAACCTCGGTCTGGTGGCAGGTGCAGTCCCGCAACAAGCGCTCCCTGGCGATCGACCTGCGCAGCGCGGATGGCCAGGCGGCCATCAGGCGGCTTGCCGCCGAGGCGGACGTGGTGGTGGAGAATTTCAAGCCCGGAAAGCTGGAGGAATGGGGCATCGGCTGGGAGCAGCTGCATGAACTCAATCCGGGGCTCGTCATGCTGCGCATATCGGGATACGGGCAGACCGGCCCCGACGCCGACAAGCCGGGATTCGGCATCCTCGGCGAGGCCATGGGCGGGCTCCGCTACCTGACCGGGGAACCGGGGCGGGTGCCGGTCCGTGTGGGGGTTTCCATCGGTGACACCCTGGCGGCGCTGCATGGCGTGATTGGCGTCCTGATGGCGCTCAGGCACCGGGAGGTGACCGGCGGCGAAGGGCAGTTCATCGACGTGGCACTGTACGAGAGCGTGTTCAACTGCATGGAGAGCCTGCTGCCGGAATTCGATGCCTTCGGCACGGTGCGCGAACGGGCCGGCAGCGCCCTTCCCGGCATCGCGCCGAGCAATGCCTATCCCTGCGCCGACGGCCACTACGTGCTGATCGGGGGCAATGCCGACAGCATCTTCCGGCGCCTGATCTCACAACACCCCACATACGACTCAGTCAGTCTTGATCATTCCCATGGATTT
>VYFG01000022.1 GCA_009842505.1 Gammaproteobacteria bacterium | reverse complement strand
ATTTTCTTAATATAGATATAATATATCCATTAGAGCGACATTTCAAGCATGGCATTCCAGACGGTATTTCAGGCGCCCTGCGGTGCCGGGGGTGCATGCCGTCTTCGTGCCCGGCGCCGTTCCCTTCCGGGGAAACCCGGGAAGCCGGGGAACGGGACTGCAATTCGACGGACGTAACTGCTATTCTCCGATGATGGCTGCCCGGTTGCCGGCACCGGGCGGCAGACAGCAGGGCCGTTCCGTGCCCCTCCGTGTCCGGATGGCGGCACCGTTGCGGCGGCAGCCATTGCCGGCAACCAGAGTCCCCGAGGTACCATGTTCGATTTTCTCAAAAAACTGTCCGGTGGCAGCCGGGAGAGCGGGGAGCAGGCCGCCGAGCCGGCGACGCAATACAAGGACTACACCATCGTGCCGGCACCACGCGAGGAATCCGGCGGCTGGACCACCGAAGCCACCATCACCCGGGTGATCGACGGACAGACCCGCACCCACCGGTTCATCCGTGCGGACCGGGCCGGCAGCCGGGACGGGGCGGTGGAACTTACGCTCAACAAGTGCCGCCAGACCATCGACCAGCTGGGAGACCGGATCTTCAATTGACCCTGCCAGCAGGGCCGGCCTAGCCACCAAGGTCGACCGGTAGCAGGCCGCCCATGCGGACGCCTTTCGGCGTGTGGCGGATACGCACCGCTAAGGCCTCCACGCCCTTTGCCGTCACATCCGACAGGGTGTCGGCGTAGTCCGGGTCGATCAAGCGGGCCGGGGAAAACACCTCACCCTCCGGACGGTTGACCGCGAACAGGATCACCCCCCGCCTGCCCTCGGAAACTGCGTGTTCCAGCAGCAGGAGATGCTTCCTGCCGCGTTCCGTGACTGCGTCCGGAAATCGGACCGCGCCATCCGTGTACAGCGTGGTGTTCTTCACCTCGACGTAACAGTCACGCCGGCCGGCCCCGGTGAGCAGAGCGTCGAACCGGGATTTCGGGAAGCCCGGCGCCAGGTACACCGGCTCCCGGCGAAGTCCAGTGTAACCATCCAGCCCCGGCACCTGGCCGCGTTCGAGAAACCAGGTCATGACCTGGTTGGTGCGGCCCGTGTTCACACCCACCCAGCCCTGTCCCATGTCCACCCGTTCCGGATTCAATATTTTGACTGCTCCCGGGCATGACAACCCGATGTCGATCCTTGCATGCGATATGGTGCGAATCTGTTCATAACCTGTTGTATTATTTTAATAATACTCTTCTCCATGTTCTTTTGGTATATCTCCTTGTCCCTTGCATCCCCGCCTCCGATGCGCTCTAATACGCCCTGATTTTAAGTCACCCGCTTTCGGTTTGCTTACGGTAGCAATCCGATCCGGAAGCTCTCCGAAGCGGAAAAAATCCAACAACAGAAGAAACCATTATGCCAGAGAAACAGTATCGCACCCTGACCAAGCGCACCGTGGACCGCCTGTCGGTCCGGGAGAGGGACATGGTGTTCTGGGACCGGGACATTCCGGGATTCGGCGTCCGGGTGTACCCCTCCGGGGCCAAGGTCTACGTCGTCCAGACCCGGGCCTCGGGGAAGTCCCGCCGGGTGACCATCGGCCGTCATGGGAAGGTTTCTCCCGACCAGGCACGCCGGGATGCGGTGGAGGCGATTTCCGCCCTGAAGTCCGGCCGTCCGGTTTTCAGGGAAGAGGCGGTCGAGCCGACGGTGGCCGACCTCGCCGAACGCTACCTGCGGGAATACGTCGCCGTCTTCACCAAGAAGACCACCGGTGACCACTATCGCCATATTCTCGGGAAGAACATTCTCCCGGTCCTGGGAAACCTGAAAGTATCCGCGGTGGAGAAGGACGACATTCTGTCGTTCCAGTACGGACTGCGTGACACGCCCACAACGGCGAACCGGGCCCTCGATGTCCTGAAGAAGATGTTCGGCCTGGCGGAGTTGTGGGAGATGATCCCGTCCGGGGGAAACCCGTGCAGGTCGGTTCGCCGGTACCGGCGGGGTGCGAAACCGGAGCGGTTCCTGACACCGGAAGAACTGGCCTCCCTCGGGCGGACGCTGGACATTGCCCCGGAGAAAGGACTCGCCACGTTCCATGCCGCTACCGCCATTCGCCTCCTGGTGCTGACCGGGTGCCGGAGGAACGAGATACTGGAACTCCGATGGGAGGACGTGGACTTCGATGCGGGGGAGTTCCGGCTGCGGGACAGCAAGGCGGGACCACGGATGGTTCCCATGCCCTCCGCCGCAGCGGAGGTTTTTCTGGAACTCAAGCGGGCAGTCGAGACAGAAGACGGGAAAAGGCCGAAGGGGAAGCAAACAGGATCCCGCTTCAAGAACAGTCCCTGGGTCTTTCCGGGCATCCGCACCCATTCACACATGGTCAACTTGAACGCCAGTTGGCGACGCATCCGGGAACATGCGGACCTGAAAGACGTGCGGCTTCACGATCTTCGGCATACCTACGCCTCCCGGGCGCTTTCCCTCGGGGAGGGCCTGCCGATGATTGGCAGGCTGCTCGGCCACCGGGACATCGGTTCGACCGCGCGGTACGCCCACCTGGCCCGGGAGTCGGTGCGGAACTCAACCGCCAAGGTGGCCGAAAGCATCGTCTCCGATGTTTTTTCAGGTTCAGCAGGCAGGCCGGAGGAGATATCGACAGCAGATATCACCGAGGGCAATGGCGGAAACCGGAAGAGTGTTTCCACTGTTGCTGACAAAGGCAGAATAAAGGCGGCCTGATCGAGAACATGAAAGACATGAAAAAGATCAACCTATCGAGGAAGGTGGTGGAGGGGCTGCCGGTGTCCGGCCGGGAGGTCGTGTACTGGGACCGGGAGCTGTCGGGCTTCGGGGTCCGGGTGTATCCGACCGGTTCGAGGATGTACCTGGTGCAGACCCGGTCGAAAGGGAAATCCCGGAGGATTACCATAGGGCGGCACGGACTGATATCCGCCGACCAGGCCCGTACCGAGGCCGCCCGGGTCATCGCCACGATCAAGGCAGGCGGCCACCCGGTTCCTTTCAAGCATGGTAACGGTACACTCCACGAGGATGTGGGACCCACTATCGCCGAAGTGGCGGAGCGCTTCATGCGGGAGCATGTGCAGGTGCGGTGCGGGTCCGCGACGGAAGTGAAGTACCGCCACCTGCTCGACCGGCACATACTCCCCGCGCTTGGGAACCTGAGGCTTGGAGAAATCGGCCGGGAGCAGGTCGCCACCCTCCAGTACCGCCTTCACGAAATCCCCCACGCGGCCAACCAGGCGGTTGCGCTCCTGTCGCACCTTTACAAAACGACGGAGGGCTGGGGAATCACCACTGAAGGCGGAAATCCCTGCCGGTTCGTCCGGAAGTATCCGGAGCCCGGACGGGAGCGGTTTCTCTCCGAGGAGGAGTTCCGGAACCTGGGCAGGGCATTGGACGAACTGGAGGCGGAAGGAAAGCTGTCTCCCACCGCCGTGGCGGCGTTTCATCTTCTGATGCTGACCGGGTGCAGAAGGAACGAGATCCTGACACTGCGATGGGAGGATGTGGATCTGGAGGCCGGCGAGATTCGGCTCAAGGATGCCAAGACCGGCCCGAGACCGGTGGCCCTCTCTCCTTCGGCGATGTCGGTCCTCGAGTCCCTGCGCCGCGATGCGCGGCCAGACAATCCCTGGGTGATCGCCAGCCGGAGGGGAACCACCCGCCTTGCGGGGCTGAACCGGTACTGGGGACCGGTCCGGGAACGCGCCGGCCTCGAGGACGTCCGCATCCACGATCTGCGGCACAGTTTCGCGTCCCGGGCCCTCGCGCTGGGGGAGGGCCTGCCGATGATCGGCAAGCTGCTCGGCCACCGGAAGATGCAGACCACGGCCCGGTACGCCCACCTGGCGCAGGACTCGGTGAAGGAGGCGGCAGAGCGGGTGGCGGAGAGCCTTCGGGCGGACTTGGCGGGAGGGCCGGGATGATCGCGCTGAAGCGGCGGGATATGGACTCCTTTCCGATGCCTAGAGGATCCGGGCTGTTATCGCCGGAATCCAAGCTGTCGATATACAATCACTTTTCCGACAGGCGCCCTCTGGAACAGATACTTCCCCGTCAAATCGGTTTCGATCCAGATATGGGCATTCTGTAACACGATCATTTGGCAGGGAATGTCACGGGTCGGCCGCGAACCGTGCTGGAAGTTTTTCTGGTGGAACAAGCATCAGGTCCGATTTTCACAATATCTAACATAATGGGAAAAACCAATTCCCCCGAGGACCATCCAGCACGGGTGCCATAAAGAATCACTGCCTGCTTTCCGGGCTGACTACCCGACGGCCCCGGCCTATTCCACGGTGGGCCCAAACGGCTGCTCATAGGCGAATATGGACCCGCCACAGCGAGGAACCGTGAATGGAGCACTGTCCCAGTTATGCTGCCGTTTTCTTGTACAATATCCACCGTCTGGGGAGGCAACGCAACGTGAAAGCAGTCTGAACTTCTACCCCGCACCCGGACGCAGAATATTCAGAACAGTCACAGTCATGAGAATCGTTGCCTATCTCAAACCTGACGAATATGACCCCTCGATTGTGGCCATCATGCTTGAGCATGATGGGAAGTATTGGGTTATCAGCATGGACATTGAGAACCTTGAGGGCGACCTGGACTCTGGCGAATGGATCACGTACGATGATCGGCAAGCGGCGATGGAAAGATTGCGTAGGTACGGGGAAGTCATCGAACTGGACTCGGACAACCTTCCGGACTGATTGGCGCTTCAGCGACTGAAATCATCGACCGCATGCGGGAGGATTTGGAAGTCGATGCAACAATGTGAATGTGCCTCGACTTCGGGGGTGTGCAGGGATTTTACGTTCCTTCAAAATGCGCCTCCGAAAAATCGCCCTTGCACCGATTCCCAGCAGAAGTCCGAGACTGGCTGATGTTGCATTACGGCGGAGGCAGTATCTATATTTCCTCCCCCCGTCCCAGTACCAATGTGATTAATCTGTACTCATTGTGCACACCTCGGACAAACTCCTATTGCTTTCTGCCACCTCCATCCTCACAACTACTGATAGTCCAGAAAGTGGAAAAGATTTTCCGCATGCTGTCACGAATTTCGATATCTGGATCCGTCGCATGACAGCCAGGACTTCATGGACTCTTCCCGCTCCGCGGGAAGGGTTTC